>NZ_JBWKRC010000007.1:0-340659 GCF_059419085.1 Mesorhizobium sp. GW821-FHT07A06 | reverse complement strand
GGCCATGGCGACGGCGAGATGTTTCTGGGGTCCGACGCCATCGCGCTGGCGCCCTTCACCAATTCGATCACCTATCTCGAGGACGGCGACTGGGCGGTGGTGCGCCGCGACAGCGTCGCCATCTTCGACATCGACGGCGGACAAGTCGAGCGCAAGCGCCAGCAGTCGCTGTCGACCTCCTTCATGGTCGACAAGGGCAACCGCCGCCATTTCATGGAGAAGGAGATCCATGAGCAGCCCGAGGTGATCTCGCACACGCTGGCGCATTATGTCGACTTCGTCTCCGGCGTCTCCAAGCCGCTCGACCTGCCGTTCGACTTCGCAGGGATCAACCGGCTGGCGATCTCGGCCTGCGGCACCGCCTATCTCGCCGGCCTGATCGGCAAATACTGGTTCGAGCGCTATGCGCGGCTGCCGGTCGACATCGATGTCGCCTCGGAGTTCCGCTACCGCGAGATGCCGCTGTCGGCCAACGATGCCGCCTTCTTCATCTCGCAGTCGGGCGAGACCGCCGACACGCTGGCCTCGCTGCGCTACTGCCGCAAGGCCGGCATGAAGATCGGCGCCGTCGTCAATGTGCGGGAATCGACCATGGCGCGCGAATCCGATGTGGTGCTGCCGACGCTGGCCGGACCCGAGATCGGCGTCGCCTCGACCAAGGCCTTCACCTGCCAGCTCTCGGTGCTGGCCTCGCTCGCGGTGCGCGCCGGCGTGGCGCGCGGCACGATCTCGAAGGATGAGGAGAAAACCCTGGTGCGGGCGCTTTCGGAAGCACCGCGCTATGCCAACCAGGTGCTCAAGCTCGAAGAGCAGATCGAGCGCATCGCGCGGGACCTGTCACGCTATTCCGATGTGCTCTATCTCGGCCGCGACACCAATTTCCCGCTGGCCATGGAAGGCGCGCTGAAGCTCAAGGAAATCTCCTACATCCACGCCGAAGGCTATGCGGCGGGCGAACTGAAGCACGGGCCGATCGCGCTGATCGACGAGAACATGCCGGTCATCGTGATCGCGCCGCATGACCGCATCTTCGAGAAGACCGTGTCCAACATGCAGGAAGTGGCGGCGCGCGGCGGCAAGATCATCCTGATCACCGACGGCAAGGGGGCGGCGCAGGCGAGCGTGAAGACGATGGAGACGATCATCCTGCCGGACGTGCCCGAAATCATCTCGCCGATCATCTATGCGCTGCCGATCCAGATGCTGGCCTATTTCACCGCCGTCTTCATGGGCACCGACGTCGACCAGCCCCGCAACCTGGCGAAATCGGTCACCGTGGAATAGGGGCCGCAACAGGCGCTCTTTAAAAACTTCGCAGTTCCAAACGGCCGTCCGGTTCACTAATGTTGCGCTGCAACCCGCGCCCCGGTGAACCATGTCCGATGCTCCGAAGACCTCCGGCATGACCCGGCTGAGGAACTATTTCCTCACGGGTTTCATCGTCTGTGCGCCGCTGGCGATCACCGCCTATATCGCCTGGTCGTTCATCGGCTGGGTCGATTCCTGGGTAAAGCCCTATATTCCGGCGCGCTACAGCCCCGATACCTATCTGCCGTTTCCGGTGCCGGGGTTTGGGCTGATCGTCGCGCTGATCCTGATCACGCTGATCGGTTTCCTCGCCGCCAACATTGTCGGCCGCGCCATTGTCGGTTTCGGCGAGCGCCTGCTCGGCCGCATGCCGCTGGTGCGCGGTATCTATGGCTCGCTGAAGCAGATCTTCGAGACCGTGCTGTCGAACAAGGGCGACATGTTCCGCCAGGTCGGGCTGGTCGAATATCCGCGCAAGGGCGTGTGGTCGCTGGTCTTTGTCGCCAGCGAAAAAGAAACCGAGATCAATGAGAAGCTCGACCAGGAAGGCGATCCGCTGATCGCCGTGTTCATGCCTTGTACGCCGAATCCGACAACCGGATTCCTGATGTACGTGCCGAAGTCGGACATCGTGCTGCTCGACATGACGATCGAGGACGGCGCCAAGCTGATCGTCTCGGCCGGGCTGGTGGCGCCCGAGGTGAAGACGAAATTGGTGACGCTGAACGGCGAGCCGATCAACGGAACGGTCGCCAATCCGCCGCTAGGGCCTCATCCGGCGCGCAAGAGCCGCACCGCCTCGTCGCGGCCGAACAAGTAGAGCAGCAGGCGCAGCGCCTCGCCGCGATCGGACTGCAGCTCGGGGTCGCGCGACAGGATCAGCCTCGCATCGTCGCGGGCGGCTTCCAGCAGATCGGCATGCGCCTCGATGCGCGCGACCTGGAACCCCGGCGTGCCGGACTGGCGGGTCCCCAAGAGCTCGCCTTCGCCGCGCAGTTTGAGGTCTTCCTCGGCGATCAAAAAGCCGTCCTCGGTCTCACGCATCACCGACAGCCGGCGTTTTGCTGTCTCGCCGAGCGGATCCTTGTAGAGCAGCACGCAGGAGGAGGGCTTGCCGCCGCGCCCAACGCGGCCACGCAGCTGGTGCAACTGCGCAAGGCCAAAGCGTTCGGCATGCTCGATGACCATGACGGTGGCGTCCGGTACGTCGACACCGACCTCGATGACCGTGGTGGCGATCAGGATGCGGGTCTCGCCCTCCTTGAAGGCGCGCATGGCCTCGTCCTTCTCGGCGCCCTTCATGCGGCCATGGACGAGGCCGATGCGGTCGCCGAACAGCGGCTTCAGCGAAGCGAATCGGTCCTCGGCCGACATCAGCTTGATCTCTTCCGATTCTTCCACCAGCGGGCAGATCCAGTAGATCTTCTGGCCTCCGGCGACCGCGTCCTCCATGCGGCCAACCAGTTCGTCGAGACGCTCGAGCGGCAGCGTGACGGTGCGGATCGGCTGGCGGCCGGCCGGCTTTTCCGTCAGCTTCGAGACATCCATGTCGCCGAAGGCGGTCAGCACCAGCGTGCGTGGGATAGGCGTCGCGGTCATCACCAGCATGTCGGGCGCATCGCCCTTGGCGGTGATGGCGAGCCGTTGGTGAACGCCGAAGCGATGCTGTTCGTCGATCACGGCCAGGACCAGGTCGTGGAAGGTGACCGTCTCCTGGAACAGGGCGTGGGTGCCGACGACGATATCGATCTCGCCGCTCGCCAGACCAGCCAGCGTTTCGGTGCGTTCGCGGCCCTTCTCGCGGCCGGTGAGGATGGCGATGCGCAGCCCGACCTTGGCGGCAAGCGGCGCGATCGTCGCCAGATGCTGGCGCGCCAGGATTTCGGTCGGCGCCATCAGTGCCGCCTGGCCGCCCGCCTCGACGGCGCGCGCCATGGCCAGCAGGGCGACCACCGTCTTACCCGAACCGACATCGCCTTGCAGAAGCCGCAGCATGCGTTCGGGATCGGCTAGGTCCGCATTGATTTCGGCGAGGGCGAATTCCTGGCTTGCGGTGAGCGAATAGGGAAGGGCCGCACGCAGTTTCTCGACGATGCGGCCGTCGCCGACCAAGGGACGGCCGGACAGACGGCGGATCTTTGCCCGCACCAGCGCCAGCGAGACCTGGCCCGCGAGCAACTCGTCATAGGCAAGACGCCGCCAGGCAGCGCCGTCGATGGAAACGTCGATCGGGTCCGCCGGATTGTGGATACGGGTGAGCGCGTCGGCAAAGGTGGGAAAGGTATGCCGGCGCATGAAGGCGCCGTCCTGCCATTCCGGTAATTCGGGCAAGCGTGCCAGCGCCTGGCCGATCGCCCGGCGCAGCACCTTGCCCGAGAGCCATGCGGTCAGCGGATAGACCGGTTCGACCAGCGGCAGGTTTTCCGCCTCGCTGGCCAGCGCGATATGATCGGGGTGGACCATGGTCGGGCGGCCGTTGAACCATTCCATGCGGCCCGAGACCACGACATGCTCGCCGATAGGCATCGTCTTTTCGAGGTAGGCGGCGTGCGCATGGAAAAAGGTCAGGCCGATTTCGCCGGTATCGTCATGGGCGTAGACCCTGTAGGGCACGGACCTGTTGCCGCGCGGCGGAGGCTGGTGACGGTCGATGCGCAGGTCGAGCGTGACGATCTGGCCTTCCGCGGAACCTGCGATGCCCGGCCGGCTCCGGCGGTCGATGACGGTATGCGGCAGCACGAACAGAAGGTCGCCCGCGCGGGCCGCGCGATCGCCAAGATCAGCGGCGACGACCTTCTCGATCAACGCGCCAACCTTCGGCCCGACGCCGGCAAGCGAAGTGATCGGGACGAACAGCGGATCGAGTATGGAAGGACGCATAATGTCAGCTTATGTCGCGACGGCCTCAGCGCAAGGCTGACAGCACCTTCTATCCACGCTATATGCGCCGCAGCAAGCGAGGATGCGGCACAATGACCGGAACGAAACGATCAAGCGAGGGGCTGGACGCCCACCGCCGCAAGCTCTTGTTCCGTTCCTGGCATCGCGGCATGCGCGAGATGGATCTGATCCTCGGCACGTTCGCCGACGCGGAGATCGGTGCCTTGACCGACGAGGAAATCGACCAATATGAGAGGCTCCTCGACATTCCCGACACCGAATTCCTGCCGTTGATCACCGGCGAACGGCCGATCCCGGCGGATATCGATTGCGCCGTCCTGCAAAAGATCCTGGCGTCCCGCCGGACCATTACATTCTGAACAAAAGCAATTCCAGGAAAAGTGCGAAGCGGTTTTCCGTCCGGAATTGCGACAAACTGAAAACAAGCAATTCCAGGAAAAGCGCGAAACGGTTTTCCCATGGGAATTGCGATAAACAAGACCGTGATTTGATGAGCCTCATTCCCACCATTGGTCTGCCGAAAGGCCGCGCCGGCCAGTTCATCGTCGATGGCGTCGCCGACGGCTATGAAGCCTTCGCGCTGGTGCAGGCGGCCCTGGAAATCGCGCCCGACAAGCCGGTGCTGTTCGTGGCGCGCGATGGCCAGCGCCTGCCGGCGATCATCGAGGCGCTGGCCTTCGCCGCACCCGGCCTGCCGGTGCTGGAACTGCCGGCCTGGGATTGCCTGCCCTACGACCGAGTCTCGCCCGGTTCGGATGCCGCCGCCAAGCGCCTCGATGCGCTGACCGCCATGATCGCGCTGGCCAAGAAGCCGCATCGCGCCGTCATCCTCACCACCGCCAATGCGCTGCTGCAGCGCATTCCGCCGGCCGATCTTGTCGAGGCGCAGACGTTTCACGCCAGGCCCGGCAACCAGATCGACATGAACGCGCTGGTATCGCGGCTGGAGACGTCAGGCTTCGAGCGCGTGCCGACGGTGCGCGGCATCGGCGAATTCGCGGTGCGCGGCGGCATTCTCGACCTGTTCGCTCCGGGTTGGACCGAGGCGCTGAGGCTCGACTTCTTCGGCGACACGCTGGAATCGATCCGCGTCTTCGACGCCGCCACGCAGCGCACTACCGGCCAGCGCAAGTCGATGGCATTGCAGGCGATGAGCGAAGTGGCGCTGACGCCCGAAACCATCAGCCGCTTCCGCCGCTCCTATATCGAGGCCTTTGGCGCACCGCAGCGCGACGACGGGCTTTACGCGGCGGTCAGCGAAGGGCGGCGGTTTGCCGGCATGGAGCACTGGCTGCCGTTCTTCTACGAGCGGCTGGAGACCGTGTTCGACTATCTGCCGGACACGCCGGTTGTCTTCGACCATCTGGCGCATGAGGCGTTGGCCGAACGCCACACGCTGATCCTCGACCACTATGAGGCGCGTAAAAAGCAGGCCGACGCCGCGCTGAAAGATGCGGTGCCCTACAAGCCGGTGGCGCCCGATCTGCTCTACCTGTCGCCGGAAAACCTGATCGCCTCGCTCGGGCCGCGTGAAGCGATCGATTTCACGCCCTTTGATGCTCCGGATGCCGGTGCGAAAAAGGTCTATCACGCAGGTTCGCGCCACGGCCGCAGCTTCGTCGAGGAGCGCGCCGATCCGAACGTCAACGTGTTCGATGTGGTCGTCAGGCACATCGCCGACGAGCGCGCCGCGCGCCGCCGTGTCGTCATCGCCGGCTGGACCGAGGGCTCGCTCGACCGGCTTGGGCAGATCCTGGCCGAGCACCATCTCGGCAATCTCAAGCAGGTCGAGACGCTGGCGGAAGCCGAACAGCTCGAGCCGGGGCAGGCGGCTCTTGCGGTGCTGCCGCTCGAATCCGGCTTCGAGACCGAAAAACTGGTCGTCGTCGCCGAACAGGACATTCTGGGCGACCGGCTGATCCGGCGTTCGAAGCGAAAGAAGCGCGCCTCCGACTTCATTGCCGAGGCCTCGGCCTTGTCGGCCGGCGATATCGTCGTCCACGCCGACCACGGTATTGGCCGTTTCATCGGCTTGCGCACCATCGAAGCGGTCGGTGCGCCGCATGATTGCCTGGAAATCCACTATGCCGGCGACGACCGGCTGTTCCTGCCGGTGGAGAACATCGAGCTTCTGTCGCGTTACGGTTCGGACTCGGCCGAAGCGACGCTGGACAAGCTTGGCGGCGGCGCCTGGCAGTCGCGCAAGGCAAAGCTGAAGCGGCGCCTGCTCGACATGGCCGGGCAACTGATCCGCATCGCCGCCGAGCGGCAGATGCGCGCCGCACCGGCGCTGGTGCCGGCTGAAGGCCTCTATGACGAATTCTCAGCCCGTTTCCCCTATGAGGAGACCGACGACCAGCAGACGGCGATCGATTCGGTGCGCGACGATCTTGGCGCCGGCAAGCCGATGGACCGGCTGATCTGCGGCGATGTCGGCTTCGGCAAGACCGAAGTGGCGCTGCGCGCGGCCTTCATCGCGGCCATGGAAGGGTTCCAGGTCGCCGTGGTGGTGCCGACGACGCTGTTGTCGCGCCAGCATTTCAAGACGTTTTCGCAGCGGTTTTCCGGCCTGCCGATCCGTGTCGCCCAGGCCTCACGGCTGGTCGGCGCCAAGGAACTCGCCGAAACGAAGAAGGCGCTGGCCGAGGGCCAGGTCGACATCGTTGTCGGCACCCATGCGCTGCTCGGATCCTCGATCTCGTTCAAGAATCTCGGCCTGCTGATCATCGACGAGGAGCAGCACTTCGGCGTCAAGCACAAGGAACGGCTGAAGGACCTGAAGACCGATGTCCATGTGCTGACGCTGTCGGCGACGCCGATCCCGCGTACGCTGCAACTCGCGCTGACGGGCGTGCGCGAACTGTCGCTGATCGCCACGCCGCCGGTCGACCGCATGGCGGTGCGCACTTTCATCTCGCCCTTCGATCCGCTGGTCATTCGCGAGACGCTGCTGCGCGAGCGCTATCGTGGCGGGCATTCCTTCTATGTCGTTCCGCGCATCAGCGATCTCGCGGAAATCCATGATTTCCTGAAGGAATCTGTTCCTGAACTGAAGGTGGCGGTTGCCCATGGCCAGATGCCGCCGGGCGAACTCGACGACATCATGAATGCCTTCTACGACGGGCAATATGATGTGCTTTTGTCGACCACGATCGTCGAGTCCGGTCTCGACATCCCGACCGCCAACACGCTGATCATCCACCGCGCCGACATGTTCGGCCTGTCGCAGCTCTACCAGTTGCGCGGCCGCGTGGGCCGCTCCAAGGTGCGCGCCTATGCGCTGTTCACGCTGCCGGCCAACCGCAAGCTGACCGACACGGCCGAACGCCGGCTGAAAGTGCTGCAGTCGCTCGACACGCTCGGCGCCGGCTTCCAGCTCGCCAGCCACGATCTCGATATCAGGGGCGCCGGCAATCTTCTGGGTGAAGAACAGTCCGGCCACATCAAGGAGGTCGGTTTCGAACTCTACCAGCAGATGCTGGAGGAGGCCGTCGCCGAGGTGAAGGATTCCGGCGAGGTGCAGGATGGCGGCTGGTCGCCGCAGATCGCCGTCGGCACGGCGGTGATGATCCCGGAAAGCTATGTGCCGGACCTGCAGCTCAGGCTGGCGCTCTACCGCCGTCTCGGCGACCTAGAAAACACCGAGGAGATCGATGCTTTTGGCGCCGAACTCATCGACCGGTTCGGCCCGCTGCCGGACGAGGTGAAGCATCTCCTGAAGATCGTCTTCATCAAGGCACTTTGCCGCAAGGCCAATGTCGAGAAGCTCGATGCCGGGCCGAAGGGCGTCGTCATCCATTTCCGCAAGCGCGAGTTCTCCAACCCGGTCGGCCTCGTCAAGTTCATCGGCGAGCAGGGTTCACTGGCCAAGATCCGGCCGGACCACAGCGTCGTCTTCACCCGCGACTGGCCAACGGCCGAGAAGCGTCTGGCGGGCTCGGCGGTGGTCATGACGCAACTGGCAAGGCTGGTGGAGAAGGCGGCATAGCCTACCCAGCCCATTCGCCAGCGCTGAAATTCCGGTCTAGAATAGGAAATCGGCTTCGTGTATGGAGCCGCCAACCCATATAGGGGTGGAAATGCGGGCGAGGGTGTTCGCCGGAAAGAGCGTTGGGTGCAGCGATGACGAAATGGTCGCCGAATTCGTGGAGAGCAAAGCCGATCAAGCAGGTTCCTGCCTATCCGGATCTTGCCGCGCTGAAAAACACGGAAGCCCAGCTCGCGACCTTTCCGCCTCTGGTTTTTGCCGGTGAGGCACGCAAGCTGAAGAAGCAACTCGCCGCGGTCGCAGCCGGCGAAGCCTTCCTGCTCCAGGGTGGCGATTGCGCCGAGAGCTTTGCCGAACATGGCGCCGACAACATCCGCGACTTCTTCCGCGTCTTCCTGCAGATGTCGGTGGTGCTCACCTTCGCCGGCGCGCAGCCTGTGGTGAAGGTCGGCCGCGTTGCCGGCCAGTTCGCCAAGCCGCGTTCGTCCGACAATGAGACCAAGGGCGAGGTGACGTTGCCGAGCTATCGCGGCGACATCATCAACGGTATCGAATTCGACCAGAAATCGCGCATTCCCGATCCCGCGCGCCAGGAAATGGCCTACCGCCAGTCGGCGGCGACGCTCAACCTTCTGCGCGCCTTCGCGCAGGGCGGCTATGCCAGCCTGGAGAACGTGCATCGCTGGATGCTCGGCTTCGTGTCCGACAGCCCGCAGGGCGAGAAGTACGAGTCGCTCGCCAACCGCATCACCGAGACGATGGACTTCATGAAGGCCGTCGGCATCACCTCGGAGACCAATTACGCGCTGCGCGAGACCGATTTCTATACCAGCCACGAGGCGCTGCTGCTCGGCTATGAGGAGGCGCTGACCCGCGTCGACTCGACCTCCGGCGACTGGTACGCCACGTCGGGCCATATGATCTGGATCGGCGACCGCACGCGCCAGCCCGACCATGCCCATGTCGAATATTGCCGCGGCATCAAGAACCCGCTCGGCCTGAAATGCGGCCCGTCGCTGACCGCTGACGGCTTGCTGGAACTGATCGACCTGCTCAACCCCGAGAACGAGCCCGGTCGGTTGACGCTGATCGCGCGCTTTGGTTCGGACAAGGTCGCTGATCATCTGCCGAAACTTGTGCGCGCGGTGCAGAAGGAAGGCCGCAGCGTGGTCTGGTCGTCCGACCCGATGCACGGCAACACCATCGAGGCCGCCGGCTACAAGACGCGGCCGTTCGACCGCATCCTGAAGGAGGTGCAGACCTTCTTCGAGGTGCACCGCGCGGAAGGCACGCATCCGGGCGGCATCCATGTCGAAATGACCGGCAAGAACGTCACCGAATGCACCGGTGGCGCGCGCGCCATAACGGCCGAGGAATTGCAGGACCGCTACCACACCCATTGCGATCCGCGCCTCAATGCCGACCAGGCGATCGAACTGGCCTTCCTGGTCTCGGACCTCCTGAAGAAAAGCCATCCGGTGCAGCACAAGCAGGCTGTGAACGGCTGATCCGGCAGACCGCAACAGATCGAAACACGAGGGCGCCGGAGAAATCCGGCGCCCTTTTTTCGTGCTGGGCCATGCCGTCGATTTGATAGATGTGCCAAACCTTACGAAAATTTATGCCGGCGCGATCACTGCAAAACCAAGATTGAGGTGAATGTTCGCCGCCGAGATCATGTTATCCGGCTAGGAATCGGCGAATGGCAATGGAAGACTCCACCCAGGAGCACCTTGAGAACGCCGAGCATGCCGAACATGCCGCGCATGAGGGCAATCCCTTTCTGACCACGGTCTCTGTGACCATTGCGGTGCTGGCGGTTCTTGCCGCGACGGTCGGCAGCTTCGAGTCGCTCGAAACCGCTGAGGCGATCAACGACAAGAGCGAGGCGGCCTACCTCCAGAACAAGGCCAGCGATCAATGGAGCTTCTTCCAGGCAAAGAGCATCAAGAAGAACAGTTATGAGATCGCGGCGGCGATGGGTGGCCCGGCCACCGATCAATTCCAGGCCAACGCGAAGCGCAATGAAGCCGATGGCGCGGAGATAGAGGCCAAGGCGACAGAATTTGAAAAGCAGGTCGATGAAAAGCTGCGTGACAGCGATCTGCGGGAATACCGGCACCATGTTCTGACGTTTGCCGTGACGTTGCTGCACATCTCGATCGCCGTCGCGACACTTTCCATCATCACCCGTGGCAAGCGCTGGCCGTGGATCGGCTCGCTGGCTCTTGGAGCCCTGGGCGCGATCGCCGCCGGCTTCGCCTATGTTTGATTGCGCTGGCGCTTTGGTCCGACATGGCCCAAGGGCATTCGTCGCGGGCGCAGGGCCGGCCGGGATCAATCCTTCTTGTAGAGCAGCCAACTCTTGCCGGCGCGCCCGGCCATGGTGGAATGTTTGGTGACGCGGTTGCGGCCACTTACCTTCGAGCGGTAGAGCGCACGGTCGGCTTTCGTATAAAGGTCCTCGGGGCCTTCGGCCTCCGACGCCATGCAGATGCCCATCGACACCGTCACGGCGCCGTAATTCATACCGGTCTGGCTGCTGGTGAACGGCGTCTGTTCGATCAGGGCGCGAATGCGCTCGGCGATCTCGTAGGTGGCGTCTTCGCTGGCGCCCTCGATGATCAGCGCGAACTCCTCGCCACCGGTGCGGGCAACGAACATATCGCCGCGGATGCTGGTCTGGAAAATGTCGGCGATGATCTGAATGATCTTGTCGCCGACCGGGTGACCATAGCGATCATTAATATCCTTGAACCGGTCGATGTCGGCAAGGATCAGGGCATTGAACAGAATGCCCTTGTTGCTGTTGTAGATCCGGGTGATTTCCTTGTCGAAGGCGCGCCGGTTCCAGATATGGGTCAACGGATCGGTGTCGGCGAGCCGCTTGTACTCTTCGAGCTTCGACTTGACGCTCTCGAGTTCGATCGTCTTGTCGTTGAGCGCCGAGGCGACCTGCCGGCCATGATCAATGGTCGAGTTGGTGGCGACCGACATGGCGTTGGCGATCTTGTGCAGGAGATCCTGCGAAAGCAGGCTTCGGTTACTCAGGCCGCTCGATGTCTCATCGAGAATCCTGCCGTATTTTTCGATGTGGCCGCGCTCGCTCCGCAACAGCGATGCGACTTCCTCGAGCTCCCTGGCGATGACGTCCCGCGCATGCTCGACAATGTCTGGGCCGTGACTGTGGGCAAAGAAAGAACGGCCGATCTTGTCCAATTCGTCCTGTGTCGGCCGGTTGCTCAACGAGAGCACGGCAAGGCTGAGCTCGCGATTGGTGCCGCTCAGGGCCTCGTAGAAGATCTCGTAGTTGCGCGGCAGGCCAAGCACGCCGAGCTGGCGCATCGTGGCGACAACGGCGGATACGATATCGGTGCCTTGTTCGGTTGGGGCGGATGCCGGCTGCATGTCTGATTCACTCGTCCCCTCGGATCCCGGCGCGGAATTTGCGGGTTCCATTGATCGCCGCCTTGGGGAGCGCTAACCGATAGCCCAGAACATCTTGCGAAGAGATCTGTCCCCACCCATGACCTTCGCTTGGCGTAACCATAAATGCGGTAGCGCTAAAGTTTCCTTAATTTGCACGATTCCCACAAGTTTTCTCTACCTGTGGCTGCAGAAGCATAAACTTTCGCATCACTGTCGCGAGACAAGACCCAATTTGGCGCGTTGAATTCGAAATCCGTGCGGCGCGCTGCTGGAAATGAAACTGAGTTTCGGATTCGCCACGCCAATCGATGTCGTATTTGCTTGCGCGCAATCCCCGCAAAGCTGGAATCCTGGCAATGATGCTGGACGAGGTTTCTTCAAGGGGGGCCAAAATGAGCGACAGTAACCGGGGATCATGCCTGTGCGGAGCGGTCCGCTTCCGGACGCACGGAGCATTGCGTGGTGTCGTCTACTGCCATTGCTCGCAATGCAGGAAGCAGAGCGGGCATTTCTATGCCGCGACCAATGTTGCCAACGCAGACATCGTGATCGAAGGCGCCGAAAGCATCACCTGGTATGAAGCATCCGCTTTCGCCAGGCGCGGCTTCTGCAAGACATGCGGGTCGGTGCTTTTCTGGAAGCCGAGGGATCAGGGCTACATTTCGGTCATGGCGGGATCGTTCGACAAGCCGACAGGCCTCAAGGGCGACTGTCATATCTTCGTTGGGGACAAGGGCGACTATTATTCGATCGACGACGGACTGCCGCAGTTTGAAAAGTCGACGCCTTCGATAGCGGTCGCCGAATGAATTTTGGACGAGACGCCTTATTCCCTTGATCGGGCCGTTGCTTTATCTCGTGCCGGTAATTCGGAAAGAGGTTTGGGCATGCAGCGGCTGATCGACGCTTTTTTCAATTCGGTGCGGGCGTTTCGCAAGCTGGCCGCCAGCGAGAAGGCTTTCCAGCAGGAATTGCTGCTGTTGCTGCTCGCCTTGCCGGCCGGGTGGTTCGTTTCCGTCTCGTGGCGTGGCTACGCCTTGCTGATCGGGGCGGTGCTGCTCCTGATCATGGTCGAGGTGCTGAACACCGGGATCGAGGCCGCCTGCGATGCGTTCAGCCGCGAGTTCAACGTCGACATCCAGCTGGCCAAGGATTGCGGTTCGCTGGCTGTGCTGATCTCGGTGTTCATCGTCGCCGGCGTCTGGGGCATCGCGCTCATCGAGCGGATCACCGGACTACCGATCTAGCGTTGCCATTCTTATATGACGGTAACTAAAGGAAACCGTCATGTCCGAAGCCGCGAATCTTCTGCTTCTCGAACGCAAAGCCCTGCCGGACGATTTGCGCTGGCTGGTCGACAAATACCCGCGTGAAAACTGGCAGGGCCACGCCAACATCCACGGCATCGCCAACATGTGGCTGCAGCGGCACGACATGTTCCGCGAACTCGGCGGCATGCTGACCAACGGTATTGGCGATTATCGCGAGGGCAGGCTGACGGCGCCTGATTTCGCGCGCTGGTTCGCGCCGCGCCTCAACCATTTTCTCGGCAATCTCGACGGTCACCACAATGTCGAGGATCATCATTATTTTCCGGTCTTCGCCAAGGTGGAGGCGCGGCTGAAGCGCGGTTTTGAGATTCTCGATACAGATCACCAGACCATCCATGAAGGATTGGAGCGCAATGTCGAGGCGGCCAATGCCTTCATCAAGACGCTTCAGGAGAGCGAGGACAAACAGCGCTTCGCGGCGGATTCCTATGCCGACGAAAACAGCAGGCTGATCGCCATGCTGACCCAGCATCTTGCCGATGAGGAAGACCTGATCATCCCCTTGATCCTCGATCGAGGTGATCGGGCGCTCGGTATAGCCTGACGGGTCAAAAGTCCTTGGCGCGCTCCCGCTTGGCGATGTGTCGTGCGATGAGCCAGGCAAGGGTGGCCACCGTCAGGCCAATGCAAAGCCCGATCAGCAGCCTTTCGTGGCGAAGCAACGCCTGACCGACGAAATGCTCGGCGCCCAAGCCGAAAACGTAGCCTATTGAACTGAACAGCATCGCCCAGATCACCGATGAGATGGCATTGAGGATGATGAAGCGCGGCATCGCTATGGTCGAAAGACCCGCGGCGATGCCGCCGACCAGGCGCATGCCGTAGACATAGCGGTTCGACAGCACGAAGATATTGGGATGGGTGTTGAGCAGGCGATAGGCGCGGCGGAAGCCGGGCCGCCTGCGCAATCTGACGACATAACGATGATCGGCGAAACTTCTGCCGAGGATGAAGAAGCACGTATCGCCGAGGAAAGCGCCAAGGGCGGCCGCTACAAAGGCATGCCACAGCACGAAAACATGCTGATGGGCGAAGAAGCCGCCGAGGATGGCGGCACTTTCCCCCTCGGCGACACAGCCGACGAAGACGGCGAGCAGCCCGTACTGTTCGATGAAATGATGGATCGCGTCGGTCATGAGGCCGACTGCTGCTGCGCCAGCCTCTCGTCGATCCGTTTGACCACTTCCGCCAGCCGCACGATCTCGTCGCGCATGCCGATGATCTGGCTGTGGCGCAGTTCATCGAGTTTTTCGTGGAGCGCCATGATCTCGATTTCGGCCTTCAGATTGACCTCGTAGTCGTGGGCGGCATCGATGCGGTCACGTTCGGTCTGGCGGTTCTGCGCCATCATGATCACCGGCGCCTGCAAGGCGGCGACCATCGACAACACCAGGTTGAGGAAGATGAACGGGTAGGGGTCGAAGGCATCGCGCGTCAACAGCCAGACATTGCCGCCGGTCCAGAGAATCAGGAAAGCGAGAAAGGCGAGGATGAAGGACCAGGAACCACCGATGCGGGCGATCGTGTCGGCTAGTCGGTCGCCAAAGGTCTGGTGGAAAGCGACCGCCTTGTTGGTGTCCCTGGAGATCGTGGTGCGTTCGAGCGTCGATTGCAGCACCCGGCTTTCCAATAGGCTGAGGCCATCCGGGCGCCGCTTGAGCCAGCGGTTCGCCAGGTCGTCGATCGTCTTGTACATGGCAGTCTCCGTCGTCAGTGGAGATAGACGTAGAGGCTGCCGGCCCTCGCGGGAAGTGTTACATTCAGGCCAACAGGGAGGGACCCATGGCAGATTTCAAGAAAATTCGTCTGCGCGCGGCAAAACGCAAGGGTGGCGAGGCGGAGCTTTCGTCGTTGCTGGGGCCGGTGCCCGACAATGCCGCCGTTGCCGACATCCCGGACGATCGCATCCTGTCGATCATGGCCGAGCGGATCTTTGCCGCCGGTTTTGTCTGGCGCGTCATCGAACAGAAATGGCCGGGTTTCGAGGAGGCGTTTCTGCGTTTCGAGCCGAGGCGGCTTTTGTTCCAGCCTGACGATTTCTGGCACGATCTGGCTTCCGACCAGCGAATCGTGCGCAATCCGCAGAAGATCAAATCCGTGCGCGACAACGCAGCCTTCGTCGAACGCGTGTCCAAGGAACATGGCGGCTTCTTCGGCCATTTCCTCGCCGACTGGCCAGCGGATGATCAGGTCGGGCTGATGGCCTATCTCGGCAAGCACGGCAGCCGGCTCGGCGGCAATACCGGCCAGTATTTCCTGCGCTGGCTGGGCTGGGACGCCTTCGTCATTTCGGCCGACATGGCGGCGGCCCTTCGCGACGCAGGTCTCGATATCGCCGAAAGCCCGACTTCGAAGAGGGACCTCGACAAGATCCAGGCCCAGATCAATCAATGGGTGGCGGACACAGGCCTGCCGCGCCGGCACATTTCGCGCATCCTGGCGATGTCGATCGGCGACAACCATTCGCCGCAGTCGTTGCGTGAATACATGGGCGACGACTGATCGCCGGTCTGGGCGCGAATGGCCTCAGGTCGTTCGGATCGGCGCGGTCCGGGGTGGTCCAAACGAACGCCATTGCTCGGGCAATTCCGCCGCGCTAAGTCAGCAGCATGACCAAGAAGCCCGACATACTGCGCATCGCGATCGCCCAGCTCAACCCGACAGTCGGCGATGTCGCCGGCAACCTCGCCAAAGCCCGCGAGGCGAGGGCGGATGCCGCGCGCCAGGGCGCCGATCTCGTGCTCTATACCGAGCTTTTCCTCGCCGGTTATCCGCCGGAGGATCTCGTGCTGAAGCCGGCCTTCCTCAAGGCCTGCGAAAAGGCGGCGCAGGAGTTCGCCGCCGATACCTCGGATGGCGGCCCCGGCGTCATCATCGGCACACCGCTGAAGCGCAAGAGCGGCACGCACAATTCGATCATTGTCGCCGATGGCGGCAAGATCCTGGCCGAACGCTACAAACTCGATCTGCCGAACTATGGCGAGTTCGACGAAAAGCGGGTCTTCCAGGCCGGGCCGGACCTGCAAGGCCCCGTCAATTTCCGCGGCGTACGGCTGGGCATCCCGATCTGCGAGGACATCTGGGGCGACGTCGCGGTGTGCGAGACGCTGGCCGAGAGCGGCGCTGAAATCCTGCTGGTGCCGAACGGCTCGCCTTATTATCGCGCCAAGATCGACGTACGCCATCAGGTTGTCATCAAGCAGGTCATCGAATGCGGCCTGCCGTTGATCTATGCCAACCAGCTCGGCGGCCAGGACGAACTGATCTTCGACGGTGCGTCCTTCGCCATCGGGGCCGACAAGACATTGGCTTTCCAGATGAGCCAGTTCGAGGACGCCGTCGACGTCACCACGTGGAAGCGCACGGAGGACGGCTGGGTCTGCTCTGAAGGGCCGATGTCGAAGATCCCCGAGAGGGAGGAGGCCGACTATCGCGCCTGCATGCTGGGCCTGCGCGACTACGTCAACAAGAATGGCTTCAAGAATGTGGTGCTGGGCCTGTCGGGCGGCATCGATTCGGCGATCTGCGCTGCGCTTGCCGTCGATGCGCTCGGCGAGGAGCGGCTGCGCGCGGTGATGATGCCTTACCGCTATACGTCGAAGGATTCGCTGAAGGATGCCGAGGACTGCGCCCGCGCGCTCGGCTGCCGCTATGATATCGTACCG
The DNA here is from genome assembly GCF_059419085.1 of Mesorhizobium sp. GW821-FHT07A06. Classification (NCBI taxonomy): domain Bacteria; kingdom Pseudomonadati; phylum Pseudomonadota; class Alphaproteobacteria; order Hyphomicrobiales; family Phyllobacteriaceae; genus Mesorhizobium; species Mesorhizobium sp. GW821-FHT07A06. The sequence goes on along the minus strand of NZ_JBWKRC010000007.1, from coordinate 324,037 downwards.
ATCTTCGAGCCCGTCGAAGGCTTCATGCACGCGCTGACGCAGCTTTTCGAAGGCACCAAGGAAGGCATCACCGAGGAGAACCTGCAGAGCCGCGCGCGCGGCACCATCCTGATGGCGATCTCCAACAAATTCGGCTCGATGGTGGTCACCACCGGCAACAAGAGCGAGATGTCGGTCGGCTATGCCACGCTCTATGGCGACATGAATGGCGGCTTCAACCCGATCAAGGATCTCTACAAGATGCAGGTCTATGCGCTGTCGCGCTGGCGCAACAGCCATGTGCCGCCTGGCGCGCTCGGGCCGTCGGGCGAGGTCATCCCGAAGAACATCATCGACAAGGCGCCGTCGGCGGAATTGCGGGAAAACCAGACCGACCAGGATTCGCTGCCGCCCTATCCGGTGCTGGACGACATTCTCGAATGCCTGGTCGAAAACGAGATGGGCGTTGACGACATTGTGGCGCGCGGCCATGACCGGGCGACGGTGACGCGCATCGAGCATCTGCTCTATATCGCCGAATACAAGCGCCGGCAGGCCGCACCTGGCGTGAAGATCACCAGGAAGAATTTCGGCCGCGACCGCCGTTATCCCATCACCAACCGTTTCAGGGATCGTGGATAAGCCGCGGTTCGCCCACTGGGCGAAAATACGCGATGCCGCGAGACGGGGACACGGCCATGCAAGACTGTGAGATCAGTTTCGACCTCGCGCGCATCGACTTCCGAGCGACCTCGGACCTGTTGATGACGAGCTACTGGGGGGCCGGACGCAGCGATGAATTTCATCGCCGGGCCTTTGCCAATTCGTTCTGCGCCGCTGCTTACATCGATGGCAAACAAGTCGGCTTCGGCAGGGCGATCACCGATCGCACGGTGTTCGCTTATCTCGCCGACATCATCGTCTGGCCGCGGCATCGGGGGCAGGGCATAGGCTCGCGGCTGGTGCGGGGGCTCATCGATCATCCCGAACTCGGCACCGTCTCGCACTGGAGCCTGTCGACCAGCGACGCGCATGGCGTCTATGAAAAACTGGGTTTCAAACCCTCCACGGACGGCCGATACATGCGCCTCGATCGCTCGCCCCAATGACGGGCACGCGGCGAAAGCTTCCATCCGCCATTGTTGCAAAATAATCTCAGTGCTTGGACCAGATACACTTTGGTCGGGAGCTGGTCTTGGCGATGCATCGGGCCGTCTCTATAAAGGCCGTTCCGCGATTCATTTGCGGGAGGTCCGAATGGCAGTATTTCACATGGTAATGCGGGGCCGCGAAGCCTAGGTCCCAGCCGGCGCTCCGCGAAGGTCTGTCCTTCGCGCCGAAGCCGGATTGGGCACAGGCTTATGCCGATGCCGGTCGCCGCCCCGACAAGGGCGTGACGCCAAAATATGCCAGTCCGCTTCCGGGCAATTAATGCCCTTTGCGCGGCTTCTTCAATTTTCGACTTTATGGGATCGGGCTCGTTCGCGCCCGAATGACATCATGGCTCGTCTTAAGATCGATTTGCGCGCGAGCGCGTTTCGCAGCGTTCTTGGTTTTTCGCTCACCCACTGGCGGCGCCAGCCCTGGCGGCTTTCGCTGATCATGGGTGGTTTCCTGCTGTCGACGCTGGCCGACGTCCTGACGCCGCTTTATTCCGGCCGGCTGGTCGACGCCGTCGCCAGCAGCGCCGGCGCGGACGCCATTGCCTGGAATGCTGCGATGACGGCGTTCTCGATTCTGATGGCGTTGGCGCTGACCGGCGTCGTGCTGCGCAACCTCGCGTTCATGGGCATCGTCGAACTGACGCTCAAGATGATGGCCGACATCGCCGCCGACGCCTTCCATCGCGTCCAGCGGTTTTCCACCGACTGGCACGCCAACAGCTTCGCCGGCTCGACCGTGCGCAAGGTGACGCGCGGCATGTGGGCGCTCGACCTGCTCAACGACACCATCCTCATCGCGCTGCTGCCGTCGGTCGTCATGCTTGTCGGCTCGACGCTGCTGCTCGGCTGGTTCTGGCCGCTGATGGGGGCGGTCGTTGCCGCCGGCTCGCTGCTGTTCATCATGGTGACCGCAATGCTGTCGCTTGGCTATGTCGCGCCGGCGGCGAGGCTCGCCAACACGTGGGATACACGCCTCGGCGGCTCGCTGGCCGACGCGGTGAGCTGCAACGCCGTGGTCAAGGGCTTTGGCGCCGAGGAGCGCGAAGAGCGCCGCCTGGCCAGGGTTATCGCCAAATGGCGGGGACGCACGCGCCGCACCTGGGTGCGCGGCACCGTCAACGGCACCACCCAAGGAGTGCTGCTGCTGGCCATGCGGGCCGCGGTGATCGGTCTGGCACTGATGCTGTGGTCTTGGGGGCAGGCGAGCGCCGGCGACGTCGCCTTCGTGCTGACCTCGTTCTTCGTGCTGCAGGGCTATTTGCGCGATATCGGCACGCATATCCGGAATTTGCAGCGTTCGATCAATGACATGGAGGAATTGGTCGATTTCCAGTCCGAACCGCTCGGCATCGAAGACCGGCCCGGCGCCGGGGCGATCCAGATCACGCAAGGGGCCATAAGCTTCGACAACGTCACCTTTCACTACGGCAATCACCGGACACCGCTCTATCGCGACTTTTCGGTCGATATCGAACCGGGTGAACGCGTCGGGCTCGTCGGTCACTCTGGGTCGGGCAAGACGACGTTCGTCAAGCTCATCCAGCGGCTCTATGACGTGAATGCGGGCAAGATCCTGATCGACGGCCAGGATATCTCGCAGGTGGGGCAAGCGTCGCTGCGCGGGCAGATCGCCATCGTCCAGCAGGAGCCGATCCTGTTCCACCGGTCGCTCGCCGAAAACATCGCCTATAGCAGGCCGAGCGCGACGCAGGCGGAGATCGAACATGCCGCCAGGCTGGCGAGCGCGCACGACTTCATAACCAACCTGCCGAAGGGCTACGGCACGCTGGTCGGCGAGCGCGGCGTGAAATTGTCGGGCGGCGAGCGGCAGCGCGTGGCGATCGCGCGCGCCTTCCTTGCCGATGCGCGCATCCTGATCCTGGACGAGGCGACATCGAGCCTCGATTCGGAATCGGAGGTGCTGATCCAGCAGGCGATGGAGCGGCTGATGGTCGGCCGCACCACGCTGGTCATCGCGCACCGGCTTTCGACGGTGCGGGCGCTCGACAGGCTGCTGGTCTTCGATCGCGGCAATATCGTCGAGGAAGGCTCGCATGACGAACTGATCCGGCTGCAGGGCGGCATCTACCGACGCCTGTTCGAGCGCCAGGCGCTCGAGCTGACCAAGGGACTTGCCATCTGACCTGGGTGGCCTTCGGCTTCGTTCGGAGGCCAGCTCTATCAGGCGCTGTGGGCCGGTTGGGAGTAGCGGTGCACGCAACCGCAGGGCGGGGCAGAACTCGGCGGGGGCTCCCCGTCACCCAGCCCGTGCCGGCCGAGCCAATCCGTGACGCGAAGCGATATCCAGATCGTCTTGCGGATCCTGAGTTTGAGCATTTGTTTGTGATGCCGATCGAGATACCTTGTCTCAACCATTGATTGCTATAGCTTTGCTCAAGCAACCCAGAGGGGCTTGTTCGCATCTCCTGGGATTCGATTGATCAATGTAGGTCTCGCCCTTCGGCAGGCGACCTCCGTAGGCCTCACGATGCATCCTGTTTCCGCGAGTATCGGTGTGAAAAACGTGGCTGCGCCGTCGGTGCTGGAGACGCAGCACGGCTCGGTTCGGCCGCTCGCAGCCGGAGATCTCGAGCGTGTCGCCGCACTCTTCCTGACGAAATTTCGGCGGCGACGTCACCTCCTCGATCGCGCGATCGCGGAGACGGCCGAGTATATGAGAAAGATCTATCTTGGGCCTGCCGGCCAGGCTGGTGACAGCAACGCTCTTGTCCAGATCAACCCGCAGGGCCGCCTGGGTGGCTTCCTCGGGGTCCTGAAAGCCCACTACGAGCTCAACGGAGCGGCATTGAATGCGGCGATCATCGGGCCGCTCATGGCCGACCCCGGCACCGATCACGGCTCGGCCGGACCGCAGTTGCTGCGCGCCGTGCATCAAGGCGCGTTCGATCTGCACCTGACCGATTCGGCCAACCGGGTATCCCTGGCCTTCGCGCGCCCGATGAAATATCAGCTGCTGCCGGTGCATTGTCTGGGATGGACCTGCATTTTCCGGCCGGCCGCGATGGCCGCCGCCATGGCGCGCGGCAAATGGCCGGGCTTGCCTCGCTTCGCACTTGATCCTTGCGCCAGAGCATTCGACACCCTTACGAGAAAAAGGTTCGAGCCGCCCGCCCAGCATTCCGCGTCGCACCGGGTCCATCGCGAAGCGATGGATGCCGAGCAATTTGCGGAGCGCTTGCCGACCCTGATGTCCGATTACTCGCTTCGGCCGCGTTGGCTGGATGGCGAGCTGCCACGGCTGCTCGCTCTGGCGGCCGAGAAGCGGGCCGACGGTCCCCTTCATTTCGGCGGGACATACGACGAAACAGGTAAGATACTCGGCTGCTACGCCTTCTACGGTCAAGCCGGCGGCATCGCGAGCCTGCTGCAAATCCAGGCCTCCGGGTCTCACTGGGGCGCGACGCTGGATGGCCTGATCGCCGACGCGCGGAATATGGGTTGCGTGGGCATCGCCGGGCAGACGCAAGGCAGGTTCCTGCCTCAGCTCTTCGGCTACAAGAACGTCTTCCTCCGCTATGCCGGGGGGACTATGGTCCGCTCGCGGATCGCCGAGGTCACGGAAGCGGTCCGCTCCGGCGACATCTTCATCGGTGGCTTGATGGGCGACCGCTGGACCCGCCTCAGTTCCGATGATTTCGGCCGCTGATCAGCCTCGGCGAGCGGTTCGGATGTCTCGGCCCACCAAGAGCTGACCTAAGGCGGCAAGGCCCAGCGGCATCATTATCTCGACCGCGTCGGCTTCGCCCGCCGCGCTCGAACGTGGCAAGCGCCGCCCGGTCTTTTCATTGCGCGCGCCATGTTCTATGTCTGCGGCACAGCGCGGGGGCGCATCTTGTCAATCACAAAGGCATCCGGTACGCCCCATCCATGACAGTTACCGTTCGTTTCGCTCCGTCACCGACCGGCCGCATCCATATCGGCAATGCGCGCACCGCTCTCTTCAACTGGCTGTTTGCCCTGAACAACAAGGGCCGCTTCATCCAGCGCTTCGACGACACCGACATCGCCCGCTCGAAGCAGGAATTCGCCGACGCCATCCTTTACGACCTGCATTGGCTGGGCATTTTCCCGGACGCCACCGAATATCAGTCGCGGCGCTTCGAGACCTACGACGCGGCCGTCGAGCGGCTCAAGGCGGCGGGCGTTCTCTATGCCTGCTACGAAACGCCGGAGGAACTCGATCTGCGGCGAAAAGTGCGCCGCACGCGCGGCCTGCCGCCGGTCTATGGCCGCGAGGCCCTGGCGCTGACCAGGGAGCAGGTGGCCGAATACCAGGCGGACGGGCGCCGGCCGCACTGGCGTTTCCTGCTGCCCAATTTCTCAGACGATCCACAGCAGCCCGAACGCACCGACATCCACTGGAACGACCTGGTGCGCGGCGAGGAAACGGTCGATCTCGCTTCGCTCTCGGATCCAGTGCTGGTGCGTGAGGACGGCACCTATCTCTACACGTTGCCGTCGGTCGTCGACGACATCGAGATGGGCATCAGCCACGTCATCCGTGGTGACGACCATGTCACCAATACCGGCGTGCAGATTGCCCTGTTCAAGGCGCTGGGCGCCGAGCCGCCGGTTTTCGGCCACCACAATCTTTTGACCACCGTCTCGGGCGAGGGACTGTCGAAGCGCACCGGGGCCCTCTCCATTGAAAGCCTGCGCGAGGACGGCATCGAGCCGATGGCCGTCGCTTCGCTGGCCGTGCTGGTCGGCACCTCGGAGAATGTCGCGGCCGCGCATGACCTGGCCGAACTCGCCGGGCATTTCGACCCGGCCGCCACCTCGAAATCATCGGCCAAGTTCGATCCGGAAGAGCTTTTCGTGCTGAACCGCGTGCTGCTGCACCACATGCCCTTCGACGAGGCCCGAGACAGGCTGATGGTGCTCGGCATCTCGGGCGACCAGGCCGAACCTTTCTGGTTGGCGGTGCGCGGCAATCTCGACCGGCTCGCCGATGCGGCGGGCTGGTGGCGCATCCTGCGCGAGGGGCCGCAGGAGCGGCCCGATTTTTCCGCCGACGACCGCGATTTTCTTCATCAGGCTTTCGATGTCCTGCCGGAAGAGCCATGGAACGGGACAGTCTGGAAGGATTGGACCGGCAAGATCAGGGAAGCGACCGGACGCAAGGGCAAGGGGCTGTTCATGCCGCTCAGACTTGCGCTTACCGGACTGTCTTCGGGGCCGGAGCTTGCAGATTTATTGCCGCTGATGGGTCGGGAAGGAACGTTGGCCCGACGACCCTGACCTTGCGCTGTTCCGGCGGCAAGGCGGACACCGGCGATGTCACCGGCTTGGCGGAAAGCCGCTTGATGGCTTCGCGGTCGAGCCCGCCTTCCATATTGGCCAGGGTTTCCGGGTCGGCGCCCGGGTCTGGCTTGGAGGCAGGGACCGGAATGAACGGTGCCGCGTCCGTTTCGGGCTGCGACTGTCGCGGATTTGGCGGGTTGCCGCCAATGATCTGGAAGTTCTGCGCGGCATTGCAGCCGCAAGCCGGTGGGCGTGGCATGTTGGACTGCTTGTAGAGATAGGCGGTCGGCAGTTCGCTATAGGGCCTGCCGGTGACCGATGACGTCATCGCGGCGGAATCGTCGTCCATGCCGCGCGAATAGAAGACCTGCATCTCGGTGCCGGGGCAGCTCGATTCGCAATTCTTCTGGTCGCGCTCGAAATCGCTGACCGAGGCCGCGTTCGACATCGGAAAGAAGTAGCCGTCGCAGGTGCGTACGCACATCGTGCGGAACTCGCCGCCGGCGCTCGGGAAATCGGGCGCTTCGGGCTGGTTCAAGACCCTGCGGATAGTGCGCTCCCCATCGGGATCGTCGGGCTGGTCAAGCGTGTCGCCCCGCTGGCCATCGTTGCCGAAAAGCTGGTCGAACAGGTTCGCGGTGCCGTCTTCTCCACGGTCAGCTTCCCGCAGCGGAGCGTGGCGCGGCGCAACCGTGTCGTCGCGGCAACCATTGGCGTCGAGCGCGGCCAGGATGCGGCCACTGTCGCGACGCGATCCGCCGCCGGCGAGCTGGGCACGCTTGGCCTGGAGACTGTCGAGATTGGCGTTCATGCGGTCGATGGTGGCGTTGAGCCCGGCACATTGATTGACGTTGCGGGAAAACAGCGAAAATCCGCAGCCTGCGTTGTCCGCCTGGCCACGGGCCTTGGAAATCTGTTCGCGCTGGCGGTCGATCGCGGCATCGTATTTCCGGATCATTGCCGGGCCGCCGCCACGCGAAGCCGCGGCAAGATCGGCCTCCAACTGACGGCAGACCCGCGAAGCGGCCTGTGGCTCGGTGATGGTGGCGCCGGACAGCAGCAGGCCAAGCAGCATGGCAGCATGCGCCCGCTTCAACCTTGCGCTTGTCATCCGCCTCAAATCCCGCTTGCCTATGGTCGCCAAGCTACCCCGTTCGCGGTTAATCGTCTATTTCGGATGCGGTTCGCTGGTTGGCCGAAAGCCATTAAGTCGGGACAGCAGGCGGGTTCAGCCGGCCAGGCAACAACGGTAAGCGGCAGACCGCTCCGGCCGGTCAGAACTTGTAGTTCATGCCGATCCTGACCGTATTGAACGTGTTGTCGAAGGTGGTGTTGGAGTTGGCGCCATAATCGATGGTCTGGTCCCGCAGATCGATATATTGATATTCGAATTTTGCCGACCAATGGTCCGTGATCGCCTGCTCCAGTCCGGCGCCAATGGTCCAGCCGACCTTGGTGTTCTTCTCGGAAAAGCCGCTCAAGGGACCGTTGAGATATTGGTTTTCGACACTGCCAAAAGCCAGGCCACCGGTCCCGTAGATCAGGGTACGATCGAACGCATAGCCCGCCCTGGCGCGAAGCGTTCCAAACCAATCCACCTTGGTGTCGTAAGTATCGCCTCCGCCGACATTGATCTCGTCGGAGTGGCCCATGATGTCGGCCCCGGAAAAATCGGCCTCCACGCCGAGGACGGTGGAATTGATCTGGTAGTTGTAGCCGAGTTGGATGCCGCCCAGGAAACCATCGGTATCGTAGTTCTGAGAACCACGGATTGTCGGTGTGTTCGGCAAATTGTAAGCCGCATCGGTCCTTCCGAAACCGTAGCCAATCTGCCCGCCGACATAGACGCCGGACCAGTCGTGGACGGTTGCGGGCTCGGCACTGATAGCGTCCGCGGCCAGAGCTTGCCCGCTGATCAGGGACAGCAATGCGGATGCAAGCATCAAACCCTTCATGACGTCCTCACCGTCAAACCAGATGCGAAACCATATCAGGTAGGCTTCCCCTGCGAAATCCGCTCTCCGCCAACACGGACTTTCCGCAATCGCAAGTTGCCGACCGGCAACACCCCGGCTTTGCGACGAGCCAGCCATGAAGGAAGGAAGCCGTCCCCAGGCCAAGCCGAACCGCTGGAGGCGGCTTAGTCCAGATTGGCGATAGCCTGCGCCTTGTGCGCGGCCTCAACCACGGCTAGCGCCGTCATGTTGACGACGCCGCGCGATGTCACCGAGGGCGTCAGGATGTGCGCCGGCATATCGGTGCCAAGCAGGATCGGCCCGACATGCAGAGCATCCATCATGGCGCGTAGCGCCGTCAGCGTGATGTTGGCCGAATCGAGGTTCGGGAACACCAGCAGATTGGCTTCGCCCTTCAGTCGCGAATGCGGATAGACGCGCTGGCGCAGATGCTCCGACAAGGCGGAATCGGCATGCATTTCGCCGTCGCATTGAAGTTCCGGCGCGATGCGCGCCAGGATCGCCGCCGCCTGGCGCATTTTCAGCGCGCTTGGCGAATCGCGCGAGCCGAAGTCGGAGTGCGACAGCAGCGCCGCCTTCGGCTCGATGCCGAAGCGCTGGATTTCCTCGGCCGCCAGCACGGTCATCTCGGCGATTTCCTCGGCCGTCGGGTCGACGGAAACGTGCGTATCGGTGAGGAAGATGATGCCGCGCTGCGAGATCAGCATGGACAGGGTCGACAGGTCATAGTCCCTGATGCCGGCGCGAGGGCCAATGATGAGGGTCACGTTGCGCAGGTGCCGCTCGAAGCGTCCTTCGAGGCCGCAGACCATGGCGTCGGCATCGCCGCGCTTCAGGGCGAGCGCCGCGATCACCGTATTGTCGGTGCGCACCATGGTACGTGCGGCTTCCGTCGTCACGCCGCGCCGGCCGGCAAGTTCGATCAGGAGGTCGACATAGTTGCGGTAGCGCGGATCGTCTTCCGGGTTGATCAGGCCGAAATCGACGCCCGGCTTGATGCGCAGCCCGTAGCGCTTCAGCCTGACCTCGATGACGTGCGGACGGCCGATCAGGATCGGCTCGGCAATGCCTTCCTCCAGCACCACCTGGGCGGCGCGCAGCACGCGCTCATCCTCGCCATCGGCATAGATGACGCGCTTGGCGCTCGATGCCTTGGCGGATGAGAACACCGGCTTCATCACCAGGCCGGAGCGGAAGACGAAACGGTTGAGCTTGTCGATATAGGCGGTGAAATCGGTGATTGGCCGTGTCGCCACACCGGTGTCGCAGGCCGCTTTGGCAACGGCCGGCGCGATGCGCAGGATGAGCCTGGGATCGAAGGGCGAGGGGATCAGGAAATCAGGCCCGAAGATCGGCGTCTCGCCCGAATAGGCGCGCGCGGCGACGTCCGAAGGCTCTTCGCGGGCAAGGGCGGCAATGGCCCGCACCGCGGCCATCTTCATCTCTTCATTGATCGCGCTGGCACCGCAGTCGAGCGCGCCGCGGAAGATATAGGGGAAGCACAGGACGTTGTTGACTTGATTGGGAAAATCGGACCGGCCCGTGCAGATCATGGCATCGGGTCGCGCAGCGCGCGCCACTTCCGGCATGATCTCGGGATTGGGGTTGGCCAGCGCCAGGATCAGCGGCTTCGGCGCCATGTGCTGCAGCAGTTCCGGCTTCAATACGCCGGCCGCGGAGAGGCCGAGGAAAACGTCGGCGCCCGGGATGACATCGGCCAGCGTGCGCGCCCCGGTGTCCTTCACATAAGGGTCTTTCCAGCGGTCCATCTCGTCGGTGCGGCCCTTGTAGGCGACGCCGAAACGGTCGGTGACCCAGATGTTTTCGATCCGTACTCCGAGCGAGACCAGGAGATTGAGGCAGGCAAGGGCGGCCGCGCCCGCGCCGGAGGTGACGACCTTGATGTCCGAAATGGTCTTGCCGGCGAATTCCAGCCCGTTGAGCACGGCGGCGGCGACGATGATGGCGGTGCCGTGCTGGTCATCGTGGAACACCGGTATGCTCATGCGGGCTTTCAGCCGCTCCTCGACCTCAAAACATTCCGGCGCCTTGATGTCCTCGAGGTTGATGCCGCCGAAAGTGGGTTCTAGAGCGGCGATGGTCTCCACCATGCGCTCGATCTCGGGCGCGTCGATCTCAATGTCGAAGACGTCGATGCCGGCGAATTTCTTGAACAGGACCGCCTTGCCTTCCATCACGGGTTTGGAGGCCAGCGGGCCGATATTGCCGAGACCAAGCACGGCCGAACCGTTGGAGACGACGCCGACCAGGTTGGCGCGCGCCGTATAGTCGGCGGCGGTTGCCGGATTGTCGCGGATCTCCAGGCAAGGGGCGGCGACGCCGGGCGAGTAGGCGAGCGCCAGGTCGCGCTGATTGCCAAGCGGCTTGGTTGCCTGGATTTCGAGCTTTCCCGGTCTAGGGTGCTTGTGGAAGTAAAGGGCGGCTTCGTCGAGGTCCGAACGTGCCGTTTTCTTGTTCTCGCCTTCCATGCGGCCGCTCCCTCGAAACCTGCTCCGAGGCCCCTTTTAGCATGCGGCCAAGGTTTTTCGCGACGCTAATTGACGCGCCGCCGGCTTTAAACCGCGGCGCGTAAAAAATCATTAGATGTCAGATTCTTACGACTGTTTCATGCCAGATGAATCCGGCCACGTCGTCGACCTTTCGATCAGAAGGCGCTGACATAGAGACCGCCGTCGACCGGTATGTTCTGCCCGGTCAGATAGCCGGCATGAACCGAGCAGAGGAAGGCGCAGATCTGGCCGAATTCCTCCGGCGTGCCGAGCCGCTTGGCTGGCACGTCGGCGCTGATGCGAGTCTTGCGCGCGGCGGCGGCGGCGGGATCCTCGACGGTGCCGGCCTCGTGCGGGCCGCGCAGCCGGTCGGTGTCGAGTTTGCCCGGCAGAAGGCTGTTGATGGTGACGTTGCGATCGATGACCGTTCGCGCCACGCCGGCTAGGAAAGAGGTGAGACCAGCGCGCGCGCCCGACGAGAGGTCGAGGCCGGGAATGGGGACATAGACCGATAGCGAGGTGATGTTGACGATGCGGCCGAAGCCGCGCTTCGTCATGCCGTCGAGGACTGCCTGCACCAGCTCGATCGGGGTCACCATGTTCTGGGTGACGCCTTCGAGGATTTTCGCGCGATCGAGCTCGCGGAAATCGCGCAGCGGCGGGCCGCCATTGTTGTTGACGAGAATGTCGGGCTCGGGGCAGGCTGCAAGCAGTGCCTTCTGTACCTCGGGATTGGAGACGTCGCCGACGACCTCCGTCACCGTCACGCCATAGCGCTCGCGCAGTTCGGCGGCGGTTTTGGCCACCAGTTCGGCATTGCGCCCATTGACGACGATGTCGCAACCGGCCTCGGCCAGCGCCATGGCGCAGCCTTTTCCAAGTCCCTTGCTCGAAGCGCAGACGATTGCCTTCTTTCCGCGGATGCCGAGATCCATGACGATTTCTCCTGTGATTTGGCGGGCAAGCTAGCCCTTAGACTGGACCAATCGCAACCGTCATACGGTTGTTGCATGAATCGAGGCATAGGCTGCTCGAAAGCAAGGGTGAAATCGCGATGTCAGGCCAAGAGCCCCGCACTTTCCGCAGCATGTTCATTTCCGACGTCCATCTCGGCTCGAAGGCGGCCAAGGCCGAGTTCCTGATCGATTTCCTTCGATACCATGACGCCGACATCATCTATCTGGTTGGCGATATCGTCGATGGCTGGCGGCTGCGGCGGAGCTGGCACTGGCCGCAAAGCCACAATGACGTCGTGCAGAAATTGCTGCGCAAGGCGCGCAAGGGCGCCAGCATCACCTATATAGCCGGCAATCACGACGAGTTCGCCCGCCAATTCCAGGGCGTGCATTTCGGCGGCATCGTCGTCGCCGACCGCGCGATCCATGAAACAGCCGACGGCAAGCGCCTTCTTGTCATCCATGGCGATCAGTTCGACACTGTCGTTCACAATCAGCGCTGGCTCGCCTATCTCGGCGATCATGCCTATGACGCGGCGATGATCGTCAACCGCGTGGTGACGCGCTTGCGCCAATTGCTCGGCCTGCCTTACTGGTCGTTCTCATCCTGGGCCAAGGTCAAGGTCAAGAAAGCGGTCAATTTCATCGGCTCGTTCCAGACCGTGCTGACCGAGGAAGCCCGCCGCTCGCATGTCGACGGCGTAATCTGCGGCCATATCCATCATGCCGCGATCGAGAATTTCGACGATGTGCGCTACATCAACACCGGCGACTGGGTGGAAAGCTGCACGGCCGTGGTCGAGCACTTCGACGGCCGGATGGAAATCCTGACCTGGGCGCAAATCCTGCCGGAAGCGCCGGACGAGCCCTTCATCCCCATGCTCATCGAGGATCGGGTGGGGCAGGCGGCCTGAGCCGAATTCTCGCCGATTTTCGGGCCAATCGATTAGTCCAGCCGGTTTCCCCGGGTTTTCCGCCATGTTAAGGGATCGATCTGCGTTGCTGGCCGGCCGGCCAAGTGCGGCGTAATTGGATCGATTCATGTCCCTGCCGCCGCTTTCGCCAGAACAGCTCGTCAAGCCGCGCCATTTCGAACTGCGCATGAGCCTCATTTTCGGCACGCTGTTCATATCGCTCGGTACCCATCTGCCCTATTTCCCGCTCTGGCTGCAGGCCAAGGGCTTTCACGCCGAGCAGATCGCCGTCATCCTGGCGGCGCCCATGTTCCTGCGCGTGGTGACGACGCCGCTGCTGACGACGCTCGCCGACCGGGCGCGGGACCGCGCCGATGTTTATGTCGCGCTGGTGGCAGCCTCCCTGCTGCTCTCGGCGGGTTATTTCCTGACACCGACCTACGCCATGGTGCTGGCGGTGTCGCTTGCCCTGACCATTGTCTGGACGCCGCATTCGCCGATCGCCGATTCGCTGGCGCTTTCGGGCGTGCGCCGCTTCGGTTCGAACTACGCAAGCATGCGCAAATGGGGCTCGATCTGCTATCTCTGCGCCAATGTCGCTGGCGGCTTCATCTTGGCGGCCACCGGTCCGCAAGCCGTTCCGGTGATCATTTTCCTTGCCCTTGGCGCGGCACTCGTCGCAGGGCTGCTGGCGCCGCGCATGGGGCGGCCGCGCAAGGCCTCGCCGCTGTCGGCCGCGGAAATCCAGCACGCGGCGCCGAGCCTGTTCAATGCCTATTTCCTCTTTTTCACCTTTGGCGTCGGCATCATCACCGCCAGCCACGCCTTCCTTTACGGCTTCGTTTCCATCTACTGGAAATCGATCGGCATAAGCGATTCCGTCGTCGGCCTGCTGTGGGCTTGGGGCGTGGTGTCCGAAGTCTGCATGTTTTTGTTTTTCAATCGCATTTTCGCCTCCATATCCGTCGTCAGGGTGATGGTGATCGCCGGCATCGGGTCGATCGTGCGCTGGATCATCTTCCCACTGGTATGGCCGTTCGGCCTCGGCGTCGCCGGCTTCTTCGCCGTGCAGTCACTGCATTCGGTGTCCGTCGCGATGGTGCTGATCGGCCTGCAGAAGATGATCGCCGAGACCGTCTCCGAGGAGCGCACGGGCGCCGCGCAAGGCATCGCCTATTTCTTCAACGGCTTCTTCATGGCCGCCGTCACGCTTGCGTCCGGTCCGCTTTATGATCGTCTCGGCGTCGATGGTTTCCTGGTGATGATCCCGATCGCGATCATTGGCCTCGTGCTTATCGGGCTTGCCGCGCGCTCAGCCCCACAGCGCCCGGTTCGGGGGTGAGACGAGCGAACCCTGGTAGACGAGACCCGGCACACGGTCGCGCGCGAGCAGCAGCGGACCATCGAGGTCAACGAAATCGGCGTTCTGGGCGAGCAGGACCGCCGGCGCCATGGCAAGCGATGTGCCGACCATGCAGCCGACCATGATGCCAAAACCCAGCTCGCGGGCGCGGTCACGCAGCACGAGCGCCGCCGTCAGCCCGCCGGACTTGTCGAGCTTGATGTTGACGGCGTCGTAGAGGCCGACAAGCGCTTCCAAATTATTCGCCTCATGCACGCTTTCATCGGCGCAGATCGGCACCGGATGCGCGATGTGGCGCAGGATTTCATCCCGGCCGGCGGGCAGGGGCTGTTCGATGAGCGCAATGCCCTGCTCTGCGGCAAAGGCGAGGTTCGCGACGATGTTGTCGTCGGTCCAGCCTTCATTCGCATCAAGGATGATTCGGCTCCCGGGTGCCGCCTGTCTCACTGCCTCGATCCGGGCGATGTCGTTGTCGCCGCCGATCTTGACCTTCAGCAGCGGCCGCCCGGCGTTGGCACGGGCCTGTGCCGCCATCGCCTCGGGTTCGCCGAGCGATAGCGTGTAGGCAGTTTCCAATGGACGCGGCGGAGCTGGCCAGATTGCGTGTGCAACCGGGCTGTCACCCATCTTGGCCTCAAGGTCCCAGAGGGCGCAGTCGACCGCGTTGCGGGCGGCTCCCGCCGGCATTGCGTCGAGCAGGGCGGTCCGGTCGATGCCACCGGCTATCCGCTCGCGCATCGCCTCTATCGCGGCGTGCACGCCGTCCATGGTTTCACCATAGCGCTTGTAGGGAACGCATTCGCCGCGACCGCTATGACCGTCCTGGCTGATCGTGCATGTGATGACCTCGGCCTCGGTCTTGGAGCCGCGCGAAATGGTGAAGGTTCCGGCGATCGGAAAGCGCTCCGCCTCGACCGAAATGACACGCGCCATATTTTTCTGCTCCAGCTGTGCCAGAAGGGTTGTCGGCAAATCGACAAGGTCGGACCCATCAGGCTAAACAGGACGCCATGTTGACCATCGGCAAGCGCGACGCAAGCGGCACGACCGCCTCGGAGGCTGACCACCAACCGCGTGTGGCGGTCGGCGAGGAGGGTGGCGTTCTCGGTTGCGCGTTCTCCGGAATCTGGACGACACGAACGGTAGCGTCAATCGACGCCGACATGCGCAAGATCGAGAAACGAAACGGTTTCAAGACTTTGGCGCTCGATCTTTCGAAAATCGAGAAGATCGATACCGCCGGCGCCTGGCTGATCGACCGCCTGGTCAGTGTCTTCGAGAAGAAGAACGTCGAGGTCCGGCTGCAAGGCCAGAGCGAGATCGCTTCCATCCTGCTCGACGCGGTCGGCGAGGCTGTTCGGCGCGAGCCCGAATCCGGGCCGGCGCGGCCGCCCAACATCGTCATCCGGGCGCTTGAGGCGGTTGGCCGGCGCGTCTACGAGATGCGCGACGATTTCTTTGCTTCGATGAATATTCTTGGCGCCACCATCCGCGGCGCGCAGATGAAGCTTGGCCGCGGCCACGCCGTCAACCCGGCTGCGATCTTCAACCAGATCGACCGCATGGGCGTCGGCGCCATCCCGGTGGTGGTGCTGATGTCGGCGATCGTCGGCGCGATCGTTGCCCAGCAAGGCGCCTACCAGCTCAGCTATTTCGGCGCTGACATCTTCGTCGTCGACCTCGTCGGCGTGCTCATCCTGCGCGAACTCGGCGTGCTGATGACGGCAATCATGATCGCCGGCCGCTCCGGCAGCGCGATCACCGCAGAGATCGGCTCGATGAAGATGCGCGAGGAGGTCGACGCGCTGAAGGTAATCGGTCTCAACCCGATCGGCGTCCTGGTCTTTCCGCGTCTGGTTGCGCTGGTGATTGCGTTGCCGTGCCTGACGATCATCGCCAATTTTGCGGCACTCGGCGGCGGCATCGTCGCGGCCTGGCTCTACTCCGATATCCCCCCCGCCGCATTCATCGACCGGCTGCGTGTCGCCATCGATCTCAGCACGATTTTCGCCGGCCTGATCAAGGCGCCGTTCATGGCCATGATCATCGGCACAATCGCCTCGGTCGAAGGCATGAAGGTCGGCGGCAGTGCCGAATCGCTCGGCCAGCACGTGACCGCGTCGGTGGTGAAGTCGATCTTCGTCGTCATCATCCTCGATGGCCTTTTCGCCATGTTCTACGCAGCGATCGAGTTCTGAGAGATGGCGAAGGGCAATGGCATCGAGGTCGAGGAAGCGGACGACAGTGAAATCGTCTTGTCGGTGCGCGACGTCACCGTTGCCATCGAGGACAAGCTGATCCTCGACAAGCTTTCGCTCGACATCAAGCGCGGCGAGATCCTGGGGTTCGTCGGTGCTTCGGGCGCCGGCAAGTCCGTCCTGTTGCGAACCATTCTCGGCTTGATGCCCAAGCAGTCGGGAACGATCAAGCTGTTTGGCGTCGATGTCGACAAGGCAAGCGATATCGAGCGCCTGCGCATCGACATGCGTCTTGGCGTGCTGTTCCAGCATGGCGCGCTGTTTTCGGCATTGACCGTGCAGGAGAACGTGCAGGTGCCGATGCGCGAATATCTAGACCTGCCAAGAAAGCTGATGGACGAACTGGCGCTGCTCAAGATCGAGCTGGTCGGGCTGCCGCCGGACGCGGCGCAGAAATTTCCCTCCGAACTCTCCGGCGGCATGATCAAGCGCGCGGCACTTGCGCGCGCCTTGGCGCTCGATCCGGACATCGTCTTTCTCGACGAGCCGACGTCCGGCCTCGATCCGATCAGTGCCGCCGAATTCGACGAACTCGTCGTCAAGCTGCGCGACACCATGGACCTGACCGTCTATATGGTCACGCACGACCTCGACACGCTGTTTACCGCTTGCGACCACGTGGCGGTGCTCGGCAAGAAGAAAGTATTGGTCGAAGGCACTATCGACGACATGCTGAAGAGCGAGGAACCGTGGGTAAAATCCTATTTCCGCGGAAAACGCGCCCGCCAACTTGATCTTGCCGCACGTGCATAGCCATAAGTGAAGCAATGGAAACCAGAGCCAACTACGTCATTGTCGGCATTTTCACGCTGGTTGCGATCCTGGCGGCGTTCGCCTTCGTCTACTGGACGGCGGCGATCGGTGACAGGGGCGAGACGACGCTGTTGCGCGTGCGCATTCCAGGTTCGGCCTCCGGCCTCGGCCGCGGCAGCTTCGTGTTGTTCAACGGCGTCAAGGTCGGTGACGTCAAGCGCGTCTATATCGACGTGGACAACCCGACCGTCGCCATCGCCGACACCGAGATCGACCGGCTGACGCCGATCACCAAGTCGACGCAGGCCGATATCGGCCTTGCCGGCCTCACCGGGCAGGCCAACATCGAGCTCAAGGGCGCCGATCCCAAGGAAGTGAAACTCCTCGATCAGGCCGAAAAGGAAGGCAAGGTCGCCGAGATCGTCGCCAATCCGTCCGCCGTGACCAATCTGCTGCAGACGGCGCAGAACATCTTCACCCGCGCCGACAAGGTGCTGACCGAACTCGAGGGCTTCACCAAGGATGTTCGCGGGCCGCTGACGCAGACTGTCCAGAACGTGCAGACGTTCTCCGATGCGCTGGCCAAGAATTCCGACGGCATCGACAAGTTCCTGTCCAGCGTCAGCGCGCTGTCCGACGAACTCAAGGGCGTGTCCGGCAAGCTCGACGGCACGCTGAAGGCGGCGGAAGGCCTGCTCAATGCCGTCGACAGGGACAAGATCAAGAGCATCGTCGCCAATGTCGATACGGTGACCGCGAACCTCAAACAGACATCGCAGCAGCTCGACGGTGTGATCAAGAATGTCGACACGGCGGTCGGATCCGTCAATGATTTCGCCAAGCAGACGCAGGGAACGCTGGCCAAGGTCGACGGCGTGCTGGACGGTGTCGATCCGGCGCAGGTGCGTGCGGCCCTGGCCAACATCCAGAAGGCCAGCGAAAACGCCAACAAGGCCGCCGCCGACATTGCCGTGGTGACCGACAAGTTCGCCAACCGCGCCGACGATATCGACCAGACGATCAAGGACGCCAAGCAACTGGCACAGCGGCTCAACGATGCCTCGGTGCGCGTCGACGGCATCCTTGCCAGGGTCGACACCTTGCTTGGATCGGGGCAGGCCGACGGCGTAATGGCCGACGCCAGGGATACGCTGAAGTCGTTCAAGCAGGTTGCCGATACGCTGAATGCGCGGCTGGGCGTCATTACCGACAATCTGGCGCGCTTCTCGGGCCAGGGCCTGTCGAATGTCGAGGCGCTGGTGCAGGACAGCCGCCGATCGATCACGCGCATCGAGGAAGCGGTCACGGATCTCAGCCGCAATCCGCAGCGCATTCTTTCGGGTGGCGACGGCGAGGTTCGGCAATTCGATGGCAGGGCACGGCGTTGACTTCGACGTCTGCTCGCCTCAGAAACAGTCATTGCGGGTGCAGGTTATTTTGAGGTCGATACATAACGGGGACAGCAGGGGTCGCGCGTGAAGTCGATTGTGTCCAGATCGGGCCTGGCATTGCTTGCCTTGGTCCTCGCCAGCTGCGCGGCGTTGCCCGGTGGCGGACCCGCGCCGCTCGACACGTTTGAGTTGTCGGCGCCTTCGGTCGACGCGCATGGCCACAGCCGCAAGCAAATCCTGATCGCCCAGCCCTCGGCACTCAAGGCGCTGGACAGCCAGAACATCGTCATCAAGCCCTCCGACCGCTCGATCCAGTATCTGAAGGGCGCGCAATGGGCCGACCGCCTGCCGCTGATCGTGCAGGCGCGGCTCGCCGAGACATTCCAACGCTCGGGCAGCTTTGCCGGTGTTGGCAAGCCGGGCGAGGGCCTGGCGATCGATTATCAGATCATCGTAGAAATCCGATCCTTCGAGGTGCGCGTCGACGGTGGCGAGCACGCCGAAGTCGACCTGTTCGTGCGCATCCTCAACGACCGCAACGGCGAAGTGCGCGCGTCCAAGAGCTTCACCGCGACCGCACCGGTTTCGGGCAGTGGCAATTCCGCCTATGTCAGTGGGCTGGACGCCGCGTTTGGCGATGCCGCCAAGCAGATCGTCCGCTGGACCGATTCGGTGATCTGAGCGCCCGGCGCGCCGGATAGACCGACGCCTGCATGTTACAGGCGGTCGAAGACGTCCGGCCGCAGTTTTCCGGTCTTCATCAGGTGCTGCAAGGCGTAGGTTACCGACAGCGCATCGTCGAGCGCGTCGTGACCCTGTAACGGCGGGTGTTCGACACCATAATAATCCGCAAGCTTGTTGCTCGGCGTCCTTGCCAGATCCTCGATCGGCATCCCGGCCGCGATCAGCAGCTTCACGGCATTGTCAAACCGGGTGGCCGGGATGGAAGGCTGAATGCCTGCGACAAAGCAGCTGATGGCGATCATGTTCAGTTCGTCCTTACCCCAGGACCAGAATCGCGCGCCACCGGAAAAACGATCGATATCGGCAAGGGCTTCTCCCAGCGCGACCCCCTCGGTCTCGATGTTTTCCTCGGTGATGCCGGTCAGTTTGGTGAAGAACGGGTGGAGCGCATATCTCCGGCCAAACCGGTCGATCGGTCTGATATAGGCCTTGTGTGTACCGAGCAGCGGAAAATCGTCTTCGAGCCCAAGCCTGACGGCGCCGATCTGCGCGATGACCGGGTCGGGATCGTGGGCAGCACACCAGAATCTGCGTTGCGAACCCTCAAGGCAGAGAAACTCGCAGTCGAATATGATTGCCGTCTTCACGGTCGGCCCCTTTTTATCGAGGATCAGGGCAGCGGATTTCGCCCGTGTTCTTCGCGCCGTCGGAAACCGGACTTTGCGCCGCGAGCGTATCGAACGCATGCGTCGGCCCGCAGCTGCGAGACGGTTTCAGCGACGGAGCTTTGAGGCGGTTACAGGCGGGGCGGGGCCCGCCTGCAATTCCGGCTCAGTGCAAGCGGCCGCTGGCATGGGCCAGCATGGTGTAGACCTTGCCGGTGTCCGACGTCAGATAGGTCTGCGCCATGATGTTGTCGCGGTCGTTGCGCGAGACATCCTTCAGCAGTTTCTCGAAGTCGTCGCAGTAGCGGTCGACCGCGGCGCGGAACTCGGCCTCTCCCTGATATTTGCGGCGGATCTCGTCGAACGTCTGCTGACCCTTCAGCGTGTAGAGCCGGCGCGTGAACACGTCCCGCTCGCCGCGCCGATAGCGGTTCCACAGCTCGATCGAAGCGTCGTGGTCGATGGCCCGTGCAATGTCGACAGAGAGAGAGTTCAGCGATTCCACCACATGCAGTGGCGAGCGCTGCGCAGGTGCCGCGCGCGGCGCTTCCGCGGGCGCCGAGGGTGGAGCCGCCGGCCTGAGATCCGCGTCGTTCGACGCCGCGGTCAGGAGGTCACGAACCCAGCCGCCCTGCGGCGTGCGGGTGTTGGCGTCGGGACGTTGCTGACGCGGTGCCGCCTCAGCCGGACGCTCGAGGTCGAGCGTGCCGCGCAGTGCGGCGCCGCCCAGCGGCGCCTGAGGCGTGCGAAGCTCGGGCTGCTGCGGCGCCGGCGCGCGACGCGGCTCGGCAGCGCGGGTGGCCGGCGCTTGCGGCGCCGGACGCAAGGTGCGCGGCTCCGAGGTGTCGCCGCCGCGGCCAGACTTCGCAACGATGTCGGAAAGCTCCTTCAAGGCGTTGATCTGCTCTGAAACGGCGCGGCGGATGGCGGAGGTCGATTCCTTTGCCTCTTCCGGCATCTCGATGACGCCTTTCTTGAGCTCGGCGCGGGTGAGGTCGAGTTCGCTCTTGATCGAGCCCGCGGTGCGCCGCATCTCCTCGGTCGCATCGGCGAAGCGCTTGGTGGCCGAATCCACGACATCGGTGATGGCGTTGCGGATCTTGTCGGCCGATTCCAGCGTCTTGCCTTCGGCGTTCTGCAGCGTCTGGCCGACGAGGTTTTCGAACGAGCGCATGACCCTTTCGAGATCTTCCGACTTCTTGACCAGGCCGACGGCGAGATCCTCGAGCGACGACTGCCTTTCCAGCGTGTGCTCGAGGTTGCTCTGGGCAGAGCTCAAGAGGTCCGAGGCACTGGCCAGCAGACGGCTGTGTTCATCGAATTTGGTGGCGATCGAGGCCACTTCGCGCAAGGTCGACGACGACAGTTCCGTCAGCCTTGTGGTGTTCGAATCGACCAGGCGCGCCGAGCTGGCGAAGGTCTGTGCCGCCTTTTCCGTGGTCGCCGCGAAGCTCTGTGTGCTGCCGGTCAGGCGTTCGTCGACCTGGCCGAGGTTAACCGCCGCCTGCTCGATCAGCTGACCGAGCTGCGAGCTGGAGTTGGTCATGCGGCCGATAAGATCGGCAACGCTGTCTGACAGCGACGAGCGAGCGCCTTCGACCGCCGACAAGGTCTCGGCGGTGCGGCTGGCGAGCGCGTTGACAAGGGCGGCATTTTCGCTGCGCAGCTTCTCGGTCGCGCGTTCGGTGACCTCTTCCATGCTCTTCTGCAGTTCCGAGCCACCCTGGGCGAAGCGCTCGACCAACGGCCGGGCGGTTTCGTCGAGGATCCTCGACATTTCGGCGGAGCGGGCCGCGAGCATGGTGTTGAGTTCGCGGGTGTTGGCGCCGATCGTCTTGGCGGCGTCGTTGGTGCTCTGGCCGATATGCTGGCCAACCGCGGTGAAGGTCTCGGCGATCACATTGGCGCGCGAAACGAGTTGCGCCTCGGCGGTCGAAACCTGTTCGTTGAGCCTCTGCCCCATCGTCTCGGCGGTGAAGGCGAGCCGGTTCTCGACGCTCGCGATCTGTTCCTCGACTCGAGCGGCCGCGGCCGCCGCGCTCGATGCAAGACGCTCGTCGGCGCCGGCAAGCGCCTGCTCGATTTCGCGGGCATGCACGGCCAGTTCCTGGCCTGTCTGGCGGGCACGGTCGGCGACCCTCTGCTCGGTGTTGGCGAAAGCACCGACGATGGTCTGCGCATGTTCGCCGATCGTCGACGAGCTGTCGGCGATACGCGAGACCAGGCGCTGGTCTGCCTCATCGAAGATGCGGCCGATTTCCGACGCACGGCTGGACAGGGCGTCCGAGCCTTCCGCGATGCGCGAGACCAGTTGCTGGTCGGCGGCATCGAAGATGCGGCCGAGGTCCGAAGCGCGGGCGGCCAGCGCCTCGGCCGATTCGCCGATGCGCATGCCGAGCCGCTGGTCGGCGCTTTCGAAGTTGCGCAGGATGTCGCCGGCGCGGGCGGCCAGCGACTGTGCCGTCTCGACGGCGCGGGCAACCAGTTTCTGGTCGGCCGCGTCGAACGTGCCGGCGATCTCGCTTGCACGGGCCGCCAGATGATCCGCGGTGTCCTGTGCCCGGGCGGCCAACTGGTCGGTGGTTGCCTGGGCGCGAGCGGCGAGCTTCTGGTCCGCCAGGTCGAAGGTGCCGGCGATCTCGCCGGCGCGTGCAGCCAACTGATCGGCGG
Source organism: Mesorhizobium sp. GW821-FHT07A06 (assembly GCF_059419085.1). Taxonomy (NCBI): domain Bacteria; kingdom Pseudomonadati; phylum Pseudomonadota; class Alphaproteobacteria; order Hyphomicrobiales; family Phyllobacteriaceae; genus Mesorhizobium; species Mesorhizobium sp. GW821-FHT07A06. The sequence continues at coordinate 301,490 of NZ_JBWKRC010000007.1, read as the reverse complement.
TTTCATGGGCACGCGCCAGCAGCGTGCTGGAGGTGTCGTCCGCACGGGCAAGCAGTGCGTTGGACGTATCTTCCGCACGGGCGTGGAGGCGACGATCGGCTTCCTCGAAGGTGCGGGCGATGTCCTCGGCCCGCGCCAAAAGGGCGGCTGATGTCTGCTCAGCGCGCTCGGCGATCTTGCGGTCGGCGTCACTGAAGGCAGCACCGGCCTGCTCATGCAGCGTGCTGGTGACTTCCAGGACCTTTTCGCGCAATGCGCCGGCGACGAAGACCGCACTCTTCTCAAGCACGTTGCGGACGTTGTCGACGCCTGTCGAAAGCGCACGCTCCATGGTTCCGGCGCGTTCCTCGATTACGCCGGTCTGACGGCTGAACGCCTGCTCGATCTTGTCGACATCGGCGGCGATCGCGGCCGAAATGTCGGTGCTCCGGGCCGCGATCTGGTCGATATGGCCCGACAGCGAGCGGTCGACGTCCTTGCGGGTCTGGGCGAGCTTGCCGAGATCGTCTTCCAGCGCGCGGCTCAACATGTCGCGGCCTTCGGCCAGCTTGCCGACATGGCCGGCGATGATGTTATCGATCTCACCGCGGCTTTCGGTCAGCTTCTGCAGGTCGGCCTCCAGGACCCGCGAAAGCTGCCCGCGATCCTCCGCCAGCTTTTCCGACTGGCTGGATATGACACCCTTGATGGTGTTGAGGTCCGATTCCAGCGCGCGCTTGAGAATGTCGCGGCCTTCGGCCAGCTTCTCAACCTGGCCGGCGACCAGGCCATCGATGCTGGAGCGGCTTTCGGCCAGCTTGGCGAGATCAGCTTCAAGGGCGCGCTTGAGAATGTCGCGGCCTTCGGCCAGCTTCTCAACCTGGCCGGCGACCAGCCCGTCGATGCTGGAGCGGCTTTCGGCCAGCTTGGCAAGATCGTCCTCGAGCGCTCTCGACAGGGTGGAGCGCTCCTGGACAAGCCTGTCGGCGTGGCCAGCGACCAGGCCGCTGACGCTGTCGAGATCGGCCTCCAGCGCCTTCGACAGGGTCGAGCGCTCCTGGACCAGACGCTCGGCATGGCTGTTGACGAGGCTGTTGACGCTTTCGAGGTCGACTTCCAGCGCCTTCGACAGGGTTGAGCGATCCTGGACAAGCCGCTCGGAATGGCTGTTGACGAGGCTGTTGACGCTTTCGAGATCGGCTTCGAGCGCCTTGGCGAACTGGGCGCGGTCGTCGACCAGTTTCTGCGACTGGTCGGCAACGGTGTTCTTGATCGTGTTGAGGTCGGCCTCGAGCGCGCGTTTGAGAATGTCGCGGCCTTCGGCCAGTTTCTCCACCTGGCCTGCGACCAGACCATCGATGCTGGAGCGGCTGTCGGCAAGCTTGGCGAGGTCGTCCTCGAGGGCCTTCGACAAGGTCGAACGATCCTGAACCAGCCTGTTCATGTGGTCGGCGATGACACTGTTCACATTCTGCAGGTCGGCCTCCAGGACCCGCGAAAGCTGCCCGCGATCCTCCGCCAGCTTTTCCGACTGGCTGGATATGACACCCTTGATGGTGTTGAGGTCCGATTCCAGCGCGCGCTTGAGAATGTCGCGGCCTTCGGCCAGCTTCTCAACCTGGCCGGCGACCAAGCCGTCGATGCTCGAGCGGCTTTCGGCCAGCTTGGCAAGGTCGGCTTCGAGCGTTTGCGAGAGCAGGCTGCGATCGTTGGCAAGCCTTCCGGAATGATCGTCAAGCAGGCCCCTGATGCCCGAGAGGTCGTTTTCGAGCGAACGACCGAGCTGGGTGCGGTCTTCCACCATCTTTGCCGAATGGGTCTCGATCAGGTTCTTGATTCCGAGAATGTCGTTTTCCAGCGCCTTGGCGAGCACCGCACGGCCTTCGGCGATCTTCTCGACCTGGCCGGCGACCAGCCCGTCAATGCTGGCGCGGCTGTCAGACAGCTTGCCGAGATCTGCTTCCAGGGCGCGCGAGAGGATGTTGCGGCCTTCAGCCAGTTTTCCAACATGCCCGGCGACCATTTCATCAATGATCGTACGGGCTTGAACGAGTTTCCCGGAGTCTTCGTTGAGGGCCAGTGAAAGCCGGTTGCGGCCTTCTTCCAGCCTCTCGAGGTGGCTACCGAGCGATGCATCGATGGCGGCGCGCGATTCGTTGACCTTGCGCAGGTCCTCCTCGAGGGCGCGTGCGATGAGGGCGCGGCCTTCGGCCAGCTTCTGCACCTGGTTGGTCACGGCGGCATCGATGCCGGCGCGGCCCTCGGCGAATTTCGCGAGATCCGCCTCCATGGCGGCCGCCATGCGTTCGCGGCTTTCGGAAAGCTTGCGGCTGTGGTTTTCGACGGCTTCCTCGATGCCGACGCGAGCGTCGGCGAGTCGTTGGATGTCGCTGTCGAAGGAGCGCGAGACGACGTGGCGCGCCGCTTCCATGCGCCCGGCGAAGTCGCTGGCGCGTGCCTCCAGCATGCTCGATGTCGAGGTGACGATGTCGGCCATGTCTGCGCCGATCTGGGTCTTGCCCTGATCGATCATCGCGCTCAGCGTATCCCTGCTCTCGGCGAAAGTGTGGGCGATTTCGCGGGCGCGCTCGACCAGTGTCTCGTTGATCTGACGGGCTCGCGCCTCGAGCGCGGCATTGAGCTTCTGCGTGCCCGTGTCCAGTGCTTCGGCGCGGGTCTGGAATTCGCTGATCAGCGCCTGGCCGCGTTCGGCCAGCGTGCGCTCGATGCCGTTGAGGCTGGCTTCGAACTCCGAATTGAGGGTGCGCGCGGCGCCGCCAAGCAGCGACACCATGCCGGTGGTGCGATCGTCGAGCAGATCGGTCAGCGACCGGGTCAGGCCGTCCGTCGTGTCCGTCAGTTTGGCAATGCGCGTGTCGAGCAGGCTGGCGAAGGCCTCGCCGGAGGTCGTAAGCCTGTCGGTGATGCTGTCGAGCCGGCCTTCCACCGAATCGAAAATCGACATCGAGCTTTCATTGATGCGGTCGATCAGCGTGTCGCCGGAATTGGTGATCGTCATCGACAGCTTGGTCGAGGCGTTGAGGATCGAGTCGCGGATGATGTCGCTGGCAGCGCCGATTTCATCCCTGAGCGTCTCATGCGCACCCGAAATAGAGGCGCGGACCCGCTCGGCATGGGTGACGACCGCCTCGCGCTCGCTGCCGAGCCCGTCCACCAGCGAACGGATGCGGGTTTCGTTTTCCGAATAGGAGCGCTCGATCTGGTTGACTTCGCTGTGGACCAGCGTTTCCAGTTCAACGGCGCGGGCAAGCGTGCGTTCGATGCCTTCGCCCATGGCCGCCACTTCGCGGCGAACAGCCTGGCCGATCATCATCACGCGATCCTGCGCCATGTTTTCCGGCTCGGTCAGGCGGAAGGCGACTTCCGTCATCGACTGTGCGGCAATGCGCATGTCCTGGGCGCGGCGAATCATGGCCGCGAAGGCCCAGAACAGGATGATCGGCACGATCGCCGCGACGGCGAGGCCAATCAGTTCGGGGCGGGCAAGGAACTGGTCGAGCGTGCCGATACGCCAGATGCTCGGTCCGAACAGCAGGTTGGCGAGCGCACCGGCACCCGCGATCCAGGCAAGCGAGACAAACGCGATGATCCAGTAGACGGTGTTGGAAGCCCGCCTGTTGAGGCTGTGCAGGAGGGTCTTGTAATCCTTCTGACGATCGTCGTTGGCCGGCGCAAAGCCCGCGGGCTGCGTGCCATTGCCATTGCGTGTCTCCACGGGGCGCAGTTCAGCGGGCTTGGCCTTTGGCGCGGGCTTCGCGGCCTGATTGGTCGCGGGGGGCTGGCTGGCCACGGGCGCCTGAGGGGCGGCGGGGGCCGGATTCTGGTTGCGTCCTTCGCGAGCCAGCTCGTCGGCGGCCTGGGATATCTGCGCTTCCAGATCTTCCATCGAAGCCGCGATATCGAGATCGCCGCTACCGATGTCGCCGCTGAGGTCGAGATCGAGCGCTTTTTCCAGTTCCCTGGCTACGTCGTTGTCGAGAGTTCTCGTGTTCGTCGTTGGTTTCTTCGCCATGCCTTCGCTACCCTGTACTAGCTGCCGCGGGCTTATATGATTGTGTTTGTCTTACCCCCGCGCAGGAGGCTGAAAATGGACCCCTCGTATCGTAATGACACAGGGGGGTAAAGAAAACATGCATTCCTCGGGATACGTAAAACTTTAAATATAAGGTTAACGGAAGCGTGATTTGGGCGCCGTTTTCGCAACATTTTTCCGGGCCATTCATTAACCCGTTGTCCATTGGATTCGCCTAGTTTTTCAGGCGGCCGAAGAAAACGGAGTTCGAGTTCATGCGTGGCGAAAGCGGCATTGCCTTCTCAATGCCCGGGGGCGACGTATCGGGAACCAGGCAGTCCCGACCGGTCGATTTGGCACACCTTGCCCGGCAGACGATGGGCGATCGCGCTCTTGAGCAGGAGGTGCTGGCGCTGTTTGTACAGCAGGCGCTGTCCGTGCGCGACAAAATAGTCGACGCCGATCTCAAGGACCGGCTTTTGCTGGCTCACGGGTTGAAGGGCTCGGCTCGCGGCGTCGGCGCCTTCGCCATTGCCGATTGCGCTACCGAGATCGAGCGGCGGCCGGAAGACAGCCAGACGCTCAAGCGGCTCGGCACGCTGATCGACGAAGTGCGCGATTTCATCGCCGCGATCAATCGCTGACCCGGTTTGTGGAAAAACGTCACCGAGCGCCGCTTTCGCGCGGCAGTTGACTTGTTTGCCGGAGTGATTATCTCGGCTGAAACTCCCTTCAGGTGACAAATGACCAAACTGACCTTCATCGCCCATGACGGCACACATTTTGACGTGGATGCCGATAACGGCTCGACGGTGATGGAAAACGCCATCCGCAACGCCGTACCCGGGATCGAGGCCGAGTGTGGTGGCGCCTGCGCCTGCGCCACCTGCCATGTCTATGTCGACGAGGCATGGACGGCGGAGGTCGGCGAGCCCGAGGCGATGGAGGAGGATATGCTGGACTTCGCCTATGACGTCCAGCCGAATTCGCGGCTGTCCTGCCAGATCAAGGTGCGCGACGCGCTCGACGGTCTGGTGGTGCGGGTGCCTGAACGGCAGGGCTGAAGCCGATTTTTCCAGCTGCCGCTTGGCAGCGGGGCGGTGGTCATGCAGTCTCACGCCAATCCAGCAGCGAGGCATAGCGCATGACCGGGATCATCAGCACAGACGTCCTCATTGTCGGAGCGGGGCCCGTCGGGCTGTTTGCCGTGTTCGAGCTCGGCCTGTTCGACATGAAATGCCACCTGATCGACATTCTCGACAAGCCAGGGGGCCAATGCGCTGAGCTTTATCCGGAAAAGCCGATCTACGACATCCCCGGCTGGCCTTCGATCTCGGCGCAAGGGCTGGTCGACAAGCTGCTCGAGCAGATCCATCCGTTCAAGCCTGACTTCACCTACAATCGCATGGTCTCCAGCCTGGAGAAGCTGGAGGACGGCAGCTTTCGCGTGACCACGGACGAGGACGAGGTGTTCGAGGCCAAGGTGGTGGTCATCGCCGCTGGCGGCGGCTCGTTCCAGCCGAAGCGCCCGCCGATTCCCGGCATCGAGCCCTATGAGGGCAAGAGCGTCTTCTATTCGGTGCGCCGGATGGAGGATTTTCGCGGTCACGACCTCGTCATCGTCGGTGGCGGCGATTCGGCGCTGGACTGGACACTGAACCTGCAGCCCGTGGCGAAAAGCGTGACGCTGGTCCATCGGCGCCCTGAATTCCGCGCCGCGCCCGACAGCGTCAACAAGATGTACGCCATGCAGGAGATGAAGCAGCTGGAATTCAGGGTCGGCCAGGTGACTGGCCTGGCCGGCGCCGACGGCCAACTGTCGTCGGCCACCATCAAGGGCGGTCCGGACGGCGATATCGAAGTGCCATGCACGCGCATGCTGCCCTTCTTCGGCTTGACCATGAAGCTTGGCCCGATCGCGGAATGGGGGCTCAATCTCCACGAGAACCTGATTCCGGTCGACACCGAGAAGTTCCAGACATCGGTGCCCGGCATTTTCGCGGTCGGCGACATCAACTGGTATCCGGGCAAGCTGAAGCTGATCCTGTCGGGCTTCCATGAAGTGGCGCTGATGGCGCAGGCCGCCAAGCGCATCATCAGTCCCGGCGAACGCATCGTGTTCCAGTACACGACCTCGTCCACGAGCCTGCAGAAGAAGCTCGGCGTGGTGGACGCTTCCTAGGGCGTTTCACTGTTTCGCGGAAACGAGAAAGACGCCCTATCTCCTTGATTTAACGCAATTCGCAAGGGAAGGCGTGTCGCACTTTCGTGGAATTGCTCCAGTCTAGTCCGCCAGTACAGGGGCTTCGGGCCGGCCGCGCAGCGGCTTTTCCGGCATCAGGCTGAGCGTCAGAAGCGCCAGTATCAGCATCACCACGGCGGCTGCGAAGATCACCCAGAAAGCCGAAGTCCCAGCCACGGCTCCGCCCGCCTGGGCGCCTTCGCCAGCCAGCGGCAGGCCGTTACCCAGCGCGACGGCACCTAGGATCGCCACGCCGAGCGCGCTGCCCAGCGAGCGCAGGAACGTCATCACGCCGGTGGCGACGCCGAGATGCTTGGGGTCGACCGCGTTCTGGACCGACACCGTGGCGACCGGAAAGGTGGTGCCGCTGCCAATGCCGATGCATGTCGTCAGGATCTCGACGACCAGCAGCGAGGCCTGCCCGGCCACAAGCGTGAGGATGGCGAGACACACGGCGGCGAAGGCCAACCCGATCATGGCGATCCGCTTGTAGTGGACGAAGCGTGGGATGGTGCGCCCGCTGAATGTCGCGCCGGCAACCGTGCCCAGCATCAGCCCCAGCAGGGCGGTGCCGGATTCGCTTGCAGACAAGCCGATGACCGATTGCAGGTAGACCGGCAGATAGACCGACAGCCCGATATTGGAGGCCTGCAGGAGGAACAGGGAAAGCGTGCCGCCGAGAACGATCGGGTTGGAGAGCACTTCGAGCGAGATCAGCGGCTCGGAAGCGCGCAACAGCCGCAGCGCGAACGCGCACCAGATGATGGCCGAGCTCGCCACCAGCCCGAGGATTTCGCGCGACAGCCACGGATACTCGCTGCCGCCCCAGTTCAACGCAAGAAGCAGCAGGGCGGTGGCCGCGATCAGAAGCAGGGCGCCAAGTCCGTCGATGCGATGCCGCTTTGCCGCGACCGGCAGCTTCCTCAGCGGCTTGTTGATGATGGCCATCGCGGCGATGCCCAGGGGGATGTTGATCCAGAAGATCAGCGACCAGTGCAGGTGTTCGGCGAAGGTGCCGCCCAACAGTGGCCCGGCGATGCTGGCGACCGCCCAGGTGCCCGAAATCCAGGCCGCGTACCGTGCCCGCTCTCTGGGCGGCACAAGGTCTCCGATCACGGTCTGCGCCAGGGCGAACAGGCCGCCGCCGCCGGCGCCCTGGATGGCGCGCCCGACCACCAGCACGAACATGTTGGGAGCCATCGCGCTGACAAGCGATCCCAGAAGAAAGATCAGGATCGCGGCATAGACCGTTGGGCGACGGCCATGGACGTCCGAGATCTTGCCGTAGAGCGGCGCCATGGCGGTCGCGGTCAGCAGGTAGCCGGTGACGATCCAGGGCAGATATTGCGCATGGCCAAGCGCATGCCCGATGGTCGGCATTGCCGGCGCGACGATGGTCTGGTCGAGCGCCGCCAGCAGCATCGACAGAAGCACGCCGCCGATGATGGCGTTCTTTTCGGCCTCGGTCAGCGGTGTTGCGGCAGCCGCGATGGTCTGCTTTTCGACAGCCTGGTCCATAGTCTTTTGTCCATGTGCTCGCGCGCTGTCCGGATCACCGATTGGGCTTGTCTGGTGGGTGCGCCGCGCGATCGGCCGTGATGCCCGTGCTTGGAGGGTTGTGCCCTGCCAACCCGTGATATGTCGTTCCGTATAGGCCGATTTCGACTGCCGTTCGAAAATTTTTCGAAGCTGGCATTACGCTTCGGCCCGATTGGCCTGCGTCGGTGCCACTCGGTGCGCCCGCGAAATTCAGGCCGGCGGCAACTGGCCATTCTGGATGCGCTCGATGCGATAGCGCATGAGCCGCAGGATACGGCTTTCGAAATTGACGCTTTCGACGCGGTCGAACTGCACCTGGGCGCGGTCGTGCCTGGCGAGGACGGCGGCGGTGACCTCGGCCGCCTTGGCCTTGGCCGCATCGCAATCCTTCCGGGGATAGGTCGCCTTCAACGCGTCTTCCAGCTCGCGGGCATGATTCTTGGCGATCTCGACATGGCGTTCTTCGTGGCGCTTGATGTCGGCAGCCAGCGTATCCCAGAACAGCTTGACATCGGCATCTGCGTTGCGCGGGCGGCGCCATTCCGGAAGGATTACCTTGACCTTGAGGGTCACGACCGCGTCGGCGATCCGGCAGGAGCCAGCCTGCCGGGCGTAGCTGATACGGGTGGTGAAGGCCATCTGGGTGGCGCCGGGATGGCGCGAGCCCGTGCTTTTGACCTGCGGCCCGTGTTTGGAGAGCTGCTTCTCGATATCCTCGAGCGTGCTGCCGCCAATGGAAAAATAGCTGTATGTTTTCACCACATTTGCCGCGCCCGCCGGGATGGCGGTTGTCACAGCAAGCAGCAGCGCGCAGAGCAGGGTTCGTTTCATCATATTGCCTCTTCGACCACCTTGCTTTACGGCCGTTGCCAACGCAACGGAATTGATCCTTTGCGGATCACACATCATTGATGAACCCATGGTTGATGAGCAATGACGGCGGGGCGATGGCAGCTGGCCCATGGGCGCCATCTCGACCTTGACAGCAAGGCCGTGGTCGTCGGGATCCTCAACGTCACTCCCGACAGCTTTTCCGACGGTGGCCTGTTTGATGCTCCCGAGGCGGCACTGGCCCGGGCACGCCGCATGGTCGACGAAGGGGCCAGGATCATCGATGTTGGTGGAGAATCGACCCGGCCGGGCGCTGCCGCGATATCGGCCAGCGAGGAACAGGCGCGTGTCCTGCCGGTGATCGAGGCGCTGGCACGTTCCGGCGAGGTGCTGATTTCGGTCGACACCTATCGTGCCGAGACCGCTCGGCTTGCGGTGGCTGCCGGCGCGCATGTCGTCAACGATGTCTGGGGTTTGCAGCGCGAGCCCGACATTGCGCGGGTCGCCGCCGAAACCGGCGCCGGGCTCATCATCATGCACACGGGCCGGGATCGCGAAAAGCTGCCCGACGTGATCGCCGATCAATTCGCCTTCCTGGAGAAATCGCTCGAAATCGCCCGTCGGAACGGCGTTGCGGACGAGCGCATCGTGCTTGACCCCGGCTTCGGCTTCGCCAAGGAGACGGCCGAGGAAAATCTCGACCTGATGGCGCGCTTTGCCGAGCTTCATGCTCTTGGCTTTCCGTTGATGGCCGGCACCTCGCGAAAACGCTTCATCGGCACCGTCACCGGCCGCGATGCGGCCGACCGTGCCGCCGGGACGGCGGCGACCAGCGTCATTCTCAGGCTCAGGGGCGCACATCTGTTTCGCGTCCATGATGTCGCAATCAACGTGGACGCGCTGGCCGTGGCGGATGCTATGCTGGCGCGTGAAACCGCCGCATCGGCCCGAAAATCGGAATCGATTTTCGGAAAGCACGATGCGTAGATTCAAAAGTGTTAGAGCGTATTTTGTTCGTCCAAGTAGACGCACGTCGCTCTAGATCGGGACGCTGAGCCATGTATGTCATCCGCTTGAAGAATTGCGCCTTCTTTGCCCGGCATGGCGTGCTCGACGAGGAGGAGGCGCTCGGCCAGCGTTTTTATGTCGACGCGGTGCTGTCGGTCGAACCCGGCCGCGCGCTTGTCGACGATGCCATCGGGGAAACCGTCAACTATGGCATTGCCTTCACGGTGATCGAGAAGATCATCACCGGCGAGCGGCGCTTCCTGATCGAGGCCCTGGCAATGGAAGTGGCCAAGGCGCTGACGGAGCGGTTTCCCCAGATCAAGAGAGCCGAAATCACCGTGCGCAAGCCGAACGCGCCGGTGCCTGGCGTGCTCGATTATGTCGAGGTGACCGTTGTCTGGCCGGAGTAACACCGTCTACCTCAGCCTCGGCGGCAATCTGGGCGACCCGGCTGCCTCGATGGCAGCGGCGTTGCGTATTCTCGATGCCGATGCGGACACGCGCGTCGCCGCTGTTTCCTCGCTCTACCGCACGCCGCCCTGGGGCAAGCTCGATCAGCCGGATTTCCTAAACGCCGCCGCCGAACTGTCGACCCGGCTCTCGCCGCGGGCGCTGCTCGATCTCTGCCTCGATGCCGAGCGAAAGCTGAAGCGGGTGCGTGAGGAGCGCTGGGGGCCGCGCCTGATCGATATCGACATCTTGGTGTTCGGCGACCGCATCATCCACGAGACGGGCCTGGAAGTGCCACATCCGCGCATGCTGGAACGCGCCTTCGTGCTGGCCCCGCTGGCCGAGATCGCTCCGGATCTTGCCGTAGGCGGGCGAAGCGTGTCGGAGCGCTTGGGCGCCGTGGACGCCGCCGGCATCGAGCGATTGCCGTCTGGTCGTGACTGGTGGCTGGCCTGAAGCAATTTCAGGAAAATGTGAGACGGCTGTCCCCTGGGGATTGCGTCGAAACAAGGAGATGGACGGGCGTCAGCCTGAGAAACCGCCTGCGTCCAGGAATGCCTTTTCCTCCGCCGTGGTTTCGCGGCCAAGCAAGCTGTTACGGTGCGGAAAGCGGCCGAAGCGCTGGATGATGTCGCGGTGCTCCAGCGCGTATTTCAGGTTGAACTCGGCCCTGGCGGTGTGCAGTTCGACCGAAATGTCCTGGTCGGCAAGGTTTTCAGCATGTTCGAACGGCAAGTACAGGAACACGCGGACTTCAGGGTCCAGCGCCAGATCATGCCCGGCGGCGACCGCCTTCCGGGCAAAATGCTTGGCCAGCGAGTCGGTGGCGTACATGTGGCCGGTACCGCGAAAACAATTGCGCGGAAACTGGTCGAGCAGGATCATCAGCGCCAGAGAGCCTTCGGCGTGTTCTGCCCAGTCGTCGCATTCGCGCCGCGCGGCGGCGTAGTGCAGATCAAGAAAGCGGTCGCGGAAACCGGCATCGAAGGCATCGTTCTTCTCGAACCATGCATCCTCGCCGGCGTCACGCCAGAATTTGGTGACCGACAGGGCCCCGCTGTCCAATTCCATGCATGCTTCCCTGTTCAATCGGCGGTTTCGGATTTGTGCAGAACGCCGGCCGTCTCTTCATTGAGTGCCTGACCGGCGCGGCGCGGCGTGGAGAGCGGCGTCGGAATCGGCGTGCCGATATTGCCCCGCAAGAAGCGTTGTCCGGCGCGAATGCCTTCGGCGAGCTGGGTTTCGAAGCGGTCGTTGTCGCGGCGCCTGACGTCTTCGATCGTTTCAGCCACGTCTTCGGGATCAACACCAAGCGATTCCAGGGCCGAGCCACCGAAAACCAGGGCCGATTCGAAGGTCTCACGCAGCTGATAGTCGACGCCGGCACGAATGAGCTGCAGCGCGGTGCCGCGGTCGAAAGCCCGGGCCAGCACCGTGAGCAGCGGAAATTCGGCCTTGATCAGCTCGGCAATGCGAACAGCCGCATCGGCCTTGTCGACGCAGATCATCACCGCGCGTGCCCGGCCTGCGCCAGCCGCATGCAGGATATCCAGCCGCGTGCCGTCGCCATAATAGACCTTGAAGCCGAAGTCGGCCGCCGCCTGGATCATCTCGACGTCATTGTCGATGATCGAGACGTCTATGCCGCGCAACAGCAGCGGCTGGCTGGCGATCTGGCCGAAGCGGCCGAAGCCGATGATCAGCACGCTGCCAGTCAGGCCGTCGGCGATATCGACCCCGTCGAGCGATTGCTCGTCGCGCGGGGTGACATACCGCAAGGCGATGATCGCCAGCGGCGTCAGCACCATGGAGATGATGACGATCGCCGTCAGGGTCGCGTTGGCCTGGCCGTCGATGATGCCAACGGCAGCGGCGGCTGAGTAGAGGACGAAAGCGAATTCACCACCTTGCGCCATGAAGACGGCGCGTTCGAGCGCTTCGCGATGGCCGGTTTTGAGGATGCGGGCGACGATGTAGATGCCAAGCGCCTTCATCACCATGTAGGCGACGACGTAGACGGCAATCAGCTTCCAGTTCGCGGCCACGACATGAAGGTCGAGCGACATGCCGACGGCAAGGAAGAACAGGCCGAGCAGGATGCCGCGGAACGGTTCGATGTCGGCCTCGAGCTGATGGCGGAAGGTCGATTCGGACAGAAGAACGCCGGCCAGGAACGCTCCCATCGCCATCGACAGGCCGCTGAGCTGCATGGCGAGTGCCGATCCGAGCACGACCAGAAGGGCCGCCGCCGTCATCACCTCGCGAGCACGGGCGTCCGCCAGGATGCGGAAGAAGGGGTTGAGCAGATAGCGTCCGGCCAGCACCAGTCCGACGATCGCCGCAAGGCCGATGCCGACCTCGGTCAGTCTTTCCGACAGGCTGGTGTCGGCGCCGCCGGGCGCAAGGAACGCGATCAGGGCCAGCAGCGGCACGATGGCCAGATCTTCCAGCAGCAGGATGGAGACGATGCGCTGGCCTTTCGGCGAGGCGATTTCCCCGCGTTCCTCCAGAAGCTGCATGACGATCGCCGTCGAGGTCAGCACGAAACCGGCTCCGGCCACGAAGGATTGCGCGATCGAAAAACCTCCGGCCATTCCCACGCCGGTCAAAAGGACCGCGCAGATCCCGACCTGGAGCGCGCCGAGGCCGAAGATTTCGCGCCGCAGGCCCCATAGCCGTGACGGCTGCATTTCCAGTCCGATGATGAACAGGAACATCACGACGCCGAGTTCGGCGACGTGGAGGATGGCGCCCGATTCGGAAAAGACGCCGATGCCGAACGGGCCGATCACCACGCCGGCTGCCAGATAGCCAAGGATCGAGCCGAGGCCCATGCGCTTGAAGATCGGGACGGCGACGACCCCCGCGGCAAGCAGCGCCACCACCTGAATGAGATCGCTGCCTGATGTTTCTACCGCCATTCCCACCGTTCCGTTTGTTCAAGGACCGCGGCCGATGCGGTCAAAACCCTGGCGGCGCGCGGATCGAAGGATGCGCTGGGACGCCGTAGCACTTTGATTTTGCGCATGATCCGATCCGAAAATCGATTCCGATTTTCAGGTCTCGCGCCTGGCCGGAAAGATAGGGGTTCCGGTGCGGATCGAACAGCCTGAATCCGGCCCGGACGATATTGCAGGCGCGTTACACAAGTTGAGGCCGAGGCCGAGTTGCATCTTGCCACAATCGAGGGTTAGAGCACGCTCGGCTTCGGCCATTGGAGGGTGAGCGACGATCAAGTCGCGCCCTTTTGAGGAGATGACTGACATGAAGAAGTTTTTGCTTGTTGCCGTCGGCCTGGCGGTGCTTGCCGGTTCGGCCTGTTCGAAGGCACCGGAATGCACGGCCGAGATTGCCACCAAGAAGGCGCAGGACATGGCTGCCGCACTGCAGGAAGCGATCACCAAGGACCCGTCCAAGGCAGCTGACCTGACCGCCAAGGTCCAGGCGGTGACAACCAAGTACCAGGGCACCACGACACTTGCCGACGCCTGCAAGGCCTATGACGAGGTGACGGCAGCGATCAAGGGCTGACGCCCGGTTCGACTGTTTCAAAGGAGGCGGTGGCGATGGGCCGCCGCCTCTTTGTTTTTGAGGTGTATTACGGCGCGATGCGCGCTCAGTTAGGTGCGATGGAGCCGACTTCGACGGCATCGACGCGCTTCAGGCTCATGCCGATGACCGGCACCAGCTGGTCCTGGACACGCACGGCAACCGTCACGGTCATCGAATTGTCGTCGGGGATGCGAGCCTGCATGACGCCGCGCAACTGATTACGGTTGATGGTGAAGACCACCTTGCGGGCATCGACAACATTGCCGCCGATGATATCGAGGCCTGCACCGGCCGAGCCGCCCATGAAGGAGCCCTTGTAGTCGCGGCCCTTGCGCTCGATCTTGGCCGACATTGGCTGGGTGAACACGCCGACCCGGCAGCCGCCATCCAGCGTCATGCCCATCTTGCCGTCGGGCGTGGAGCCGGTGAAGCTGCAGTTGAATTTCGTGCCCTTGTACTTGCCGGCGATGATTTCGCCCGGACCGACCCATTTGCCTTCGGCCGACTGAAAGAACTGCTTGTCCGGCTCCGCGGCGGAAGCCCCCGAGGCGACACCGACGACTGCTGTGATCGCGACGGCCAGGGGCAAGATGCTGGACAGAATTACGCTTTTCATCGACGACACCCGGCAACAAAGAGGCTGTTTGGAACCGATTTGACCATGAAGAAAATTGGTTAATGCTTCGTCACTGCGGGGTGTCGAAACCGCAATCGGCTCGTCGTCGGGAAGAGCAGGGCGCTATTTGCGGGAGCCCGTCGTTTCGGTGTCCTTCTTCGCGGCGAACGATGTCAATGCAGAGAGGAAATCGCCCAGTCCTGGACGTTTGGCCGCGCTGAAGGGCAGGGGGCGCGCCGTCTCCATGGCCGCGATGCCGATGCGTGCCGTCATCATGCCGTTGACGACGCCCTCGCCAAGCTTTGCCGAAAGGCGCGCCGCCACGCCGTGGCCGACGATCTGCTGGACGAAACTGTCGCCGACGGCGATCGAGCCGGTAACCGCCAGATGCGCCAGAACACTGCGCGCCAGGCGGAAGAACCCCAGCGTTCCCGGCCGCCCGCCATAGAGTTCCGAAAGCCGGCGAATGAGGCGGCCTGCCTCGAACACGACATAGGCGACATCGACGAGCGCACGCGGGCTGACCGCCGTCACCAGCGAGACGCGTTTGGCGGCCTCGAGGATCATCACCTTTGCCCGGGCATCGAGGGGGCCGAGAATTTCCGCTTCGGCCAGGCGCACCAGATTGGCGCCATCGATGATTTCGCCGCGCAGTTCGGCCAGCGCGCGCCGGCCGGCCGCGGTTTCCGGCTTGGCCGCGACGAAAGCCGAAAGCTCGTCGACCACCGATCGTGCAGCCTTTGGATCGTCGCGCGCGATGGCGTCGAGCGCGCGCTTTTGCAGTTTTTCGACCTCGGCAAGGCGGCCGATCGCCAGGAACTCGCGGATCAGGATCACCAGGAGCGCGAGCACGGCAACAACAGCCATGCCGGCGGCCAGCCAGCCCAGCCATTCGGCACGGGCGAACAGGTCGCGTATCAGCTGGTCGGTCCACAGGCCGACCGCCAGTGAAACCAGCACGCCCGTGGCGCCGAAGAAGATGCTGCCCAGCAGCGAGCGTTTTCTGGGGGCGATCGCCGGCGGCTGCTCGGCGGCAACGATGTCTGGCTCGTCGAAAACGTCGATCTCCGCCGGTATAACCAGCGCGACATCTGTCTTGAGCGCACGGGCTTTGCGCGAAGGCTCGGCCTGGCGCGCTTCGGGCGCATCCTGTCTTGGCGCGGCTTCCGGTTCGATGCGGAAGGCCGCCGGCTTGCGGGGCGCGGTCATGCCAGATGGTCTCCGATCAGGAACTGCAAGGCACGGTCGAGCCTGATATGCGGCAAGGAAAGCGTGACGCCCTCGGCCGTGCGCTCCAGCTTTGGCGGACGGAACCGGACAAAGCGGATTGCCGGATCCTCGGAATCCTGCCTGTGGTCGGGCCCGGAGATGTCGAAAAGCGCATCAATTTTTTCCGGTAAGTCACCGGGAAATATAGCGGTTTCGGTCTTGCCGTCGAACGTCTCGCCGTTGATCCTCTCGCCGGCGATCGGCGTGCCGATAATGACCGGCAACGTCTCGCGGCCTTGCTTGACCGTGCCTTCTCGGGTCGCACGCACCGCCGCCATGGCCACCACGTCGACGTCGGCGCCGGTGAAGTTCGCCCGTGCCACGGCGCGGTCGGCCAACCGCCGTACGATTGCCTGCAACCGGTCATGGCTTTCATGGTGCAGGTGGTCGGCCTTCGTCGCGGCGACCAGAATGCGGTCGATGCGCCGCGAAAAGAAGTCGGTGAGGAAGTTGCTCCGGCCGGGACGAAAACAGCTGAGAATTTCGGTCACCGCGCGCTCGAGGTCGGCCATGGCGCCAGGGCCGGCATTCAGCGCCTGCATGGCATCGATCAGCACGATCTGGCGGTCCAGCCGCGTAATGTGTTCGCGGAAGAAAGGTTTGACGACATGCGTCTTGTAAGCCTCGTAGCGCCTGTCCATCATGGCGTGCAGCGACCCCGGGCGTGGACGCCTGTCGCCGAGGCCTCCCAGCGGGGCGAAAGTCAGAGCGGGGGAGCCTTCGAGATCTCCAGGCATCAGGAAACGGCCCGGCGGCAGGGTTGAAAGCGCCCGCTCGTCGAGTTTGCAGGCCTTGAGATAGGCGGCGAAGCTTTCGGCCAGGCGGCGTGCCGTCATCTCGTCAGCGTCGGCATTCGGGTCGATCTGCGCCGAGATCGCCCGCCAGGCCCGCGACAGATCCTCCCGCACCGGCAAAGCGGCCATCTCTATGGCCTCGCGTGAAAAATCGGTGAAGGATTTGCCAAGCAGCGGCAGGTCGAGCAGCCATTCGCCGGGGTAGTCGACGATGTCGACCGACAATTTGCCGGAAGAGAACATGCGGCTCCAGCCGGAGGCCGATTCGTATTCGATGGTCAGCCGCAGTTCAGAAATGGCCCGTGTCGAATCGGGCCAGACGCGGTCGTTGACCAATGCGGCGATGTGGTCCTCGTATTGGAAGCGCGGCACGGCGTCGTCAGGTTGTTCTTCGAGGAAGGCGCGCGCGATGCGCCCGGATTTCTGTGCCTCGAACAATGGCAGGCGCCCGCCGTGGATCAGATTGTGGACCAGCGCGGAGATGAACACCGTCTTGCCCGCGCGGGAAAGGCCTGTGACGCCCAGTCTCAACGACGGAGAAAAAAGCCCTGTGGCGCGTCCCGACAGCGTATCGAGGGCAATTCTTGCCTCGTCGGTGATAGTGGTTAGCGATGATGCCAAAATGTGCTCTCTCGGGCTTCGGTCCCTGCGATATAGGCCTTGGAACCCGGCTTTGAAATGGCGCCGGAAGGCGACACTAGAGATCGGCCGGTGTCAGAAACGCTTCGAGATAACCCGCTTCCTGGGCTGCGTTCTTCAGAGCGTCAAGGAAACGCACGACCGCCAGGCCCGAAGTCGGGAAACCATGATTGAGCATTGCCCGTGCCGTCTCCTCGCCGTCGCCCGAGACCGCCATGGCAAGATCCTCCATCATCGGGTTGTGACCGATGACCAGCAGGGAACCCGGCCCGCCATGCTCCCGGATAAGGCGGAGATAGCCGGCCGCGTCTTCGCTGTAGAGCGTGTCGAAAAACAGCACCTTGCCGGTATCTGTCTGACCGGCCAGTCCTTCGAGCGTTTCCCTGGCGCGCCTGGCGTTGGAGCACAATGTCAGGTCGGGGACATAGCCACGTGATCGCATGGCCGTGCCTATGATCTCGGCATCGGCGCGGCCCGATGCGTCGAGCGGGCGATCGAAATCGCGCATTCCGGGCAGCGCCCAGCCGGCCTTGGCGTGTCGCAACAGATAGAGCCTGCTCACCCAACCTCCAATGATGCCGAAAGCCGAAGCCGCATCGCGATTAGCCACGAGAAGGGCGGTTCGCACAATGGTCCCGCGTTCTCCCGCCAATGAATTGCATGGGATGGGATCGCAGGGGTGGTTCGCCTTGGCTATGGAATCGGCTGCGGCTCGCTTCAGCGGAGGCCGCCGGCGTACTTTAACAATTGCGTGAGTCGGTGGGCGATTGCGCTTGTGCAGGCGTCGACCGGCGAATATATAGGCGCCAAATTTGGGGCAGTTTGGGTGAGTCGAATGAACGACATCGTTACCGCCGATTACGTACCCTCCGAAGACGAGCCGTTCATGAACGAACGGCAGAAATCCTACTTCCGCCTAAAGCTCGTCACCTGGAAAAATGACATACTGCGCGAAGCGCGCGAAACTCTCGAAATCCTTCAGCAAGAAAACGCCAACCACCCTGACCTCGCCGACCGCGCCTCTTCGGAAACCGACCGCGCCATCGAGCTCAGGGCCCGCGATCGCCAGCGCAAGTTGATCTCAAAGATCGATTCGGCGCTGCAGCGCATCGATGAAGGCACTTACGGCTATTGCGAGGAAACCGGCGAGCCTATCGCGCTGAAGCGGCTTGATGCGCGTCCGATCGCCACCTTGTCGATCGAGGCGCAGGAACGACATGAGCGCCGCGAAAAAGTCTATCGCGACGACTGACATATTGTTTCGGGGCTGCGGTTCCGGGCAGTTACAACGAAGTTGAAAATCAAAATGGCCGGGTTTCCCGGCCATTTTTCGTTGGTGCTTGGCTGGGCCAAAACCGGGCGACAGCGTACTCGAACTCGGCCAGGTGGCCGGCCGGCTCAGGCGCTTGTCATCTCTTCTGGCTTGAAAGTTCGCCCAGAAGCTTGGTCATTTCATCGTCGAGCGATTGCGGCGCCTTGGCTGCCGGTTTGCCCGCCGGGCCGCCGGAGCGGGGCTGGTCCAGCGAAACCTCGAGTTCCTTCATCAGCGTGTCATCGATGCTGTCCTGCCTTGGCGGCGGCGGCGGTGGCACGTGCCTGACGGCGTTGGCGGAGCCGTAGGCAGGCAGTGGCGTGACGTTGGCCGACTGATAGGTTTGCGCCGCCGGCTTCGGTGCGGGCGTCTGGGCTGGCGGTGGCGCCGCCGGGCGCTGGCGGGCAGGCGGTGCGGCAGTCATCGGCGGCGGAGGCGGTGTGGGACGTGCCGGTGCGGGAGCCGGCTTAGGCGGATGCGATTTTGTTGCCGGGGCCGTGGCGGCCGGGACGGGCTGCAGGCCGCCATCTCCGGTCAGCGCCGGGCGGCGAGGCGCAGCCAAGCGGATGTCGCGTTCGACGACGACATCGGTCGGGCCGCCGATCAGCAGCAGATGCTCGATGTCGTCGCGGCGCACCAACACCAGCCGTCGATGGCTGTCGACAGCCGTGGCGTCCATGACGGCAAGCCGGGTCTTGCGGTTCCGTCCACCGGCGACAAACGTACCGAAGGTCAGGTTGCGCACGAGCCTGATGATGACGAGTACGATGACCAGCAGGATGAGCGCCGCGAAAGTCCATAGGAGTGCCGCCGCATAACCAGGGCCCGCCACGCTATCCAGCCACTGCATTGGTTTCCCCTGATCGGTTTGGAAAGTGACGCGACACTAGACCGTTGCGGCTGGCCACCGCAAGTTGCCTTTCACGCATCGTGAACAGCTTGAAACACTCTACGGCCGGCAGGCATCATTTTTATCTGACATTTGCCGCCCGGGCCTTTTCCGGACTAGGAGAATGTGATTCAACCGGCTAAAGCGCGTCGCGCTGAAACGGATTCATGCGACGCGCTTCAGGTCCTTGTGTTTCATGCGTGTCGTTTTCCCAAAACCGAAGTCATTTTTGGGCGACATGCATTAGGGGCGGGTGTCGGAACAGCGGACTTCACGAGCAGGGGGCATATGGCCAAGGAAGCGCGCGGCGATTTCTATCCGGTACCGATCGTCGACCAGAACACGCGACCGGGCGCGGTCACCCGGCTCATCATCTTCATCGTCGTTCTGACGGGGGCGGCGATCGTCTTCGGGCTGTTCCGCGAGCGCCTCGGCGATCCGTTCCTGCTCGGCATGCTGGGCGTGCTGGCAATGATCGGCGTCGGCTTCCTGTTCGCGACGGCGATCGGCTTCGTACAGGTCACGCCGCGCTCGACCGGCGATGAGCTGTCCAAGGCTTTCGTCGATTCCATGTCGCAAGGCCTGCTGGTGACGGACACCAAGGGCCGCGTCGTCTACGCCAACCGGGCCTATGCCGACATGACCGGAGCCTCCTCGGCCGCCGACCTGAAGACGGTCGAAGGGCTGCTTTCGGATGTTCCCGAGGCTTCGGTGACCATTTACCGACTGGCCTCCGGCCTGCGTGACGGCCAGCCCGGCGACGGCGAGTTCCGGCTCGCGCAATCGATCCGGCCCGGCGCCGAACCGGGTGCCCGCTGGTACAGGGCGCGCGCCCGAACCTTCAGCGTTCCGGGCCAGCGGCTGCCGATGCTGGCCTGGCAACTCGCCGATATTTCGCAGGAACGGGCCGAGCAGGAGCGTTTCTTCCTCGACCTGCAGAAGGCCATCGACCATCTCGATCATGCCCCGGCCGGCTTCTTTTCCGCCGACCAGGACGGCCGCGTCACCTATATCAACGCCACGCTCGCGGAGTGGCTCGGCATTGATCTCGCCAGTTTCACGCCGGGCGCCGTGACCTTGCCGGATATCGTTGCCGGTGATGGCATGGCGCTGGTGCGCTCGGTCAAGGCCGATCCCGGCACGACGCGCAACGCGGTCATCGATCTCGACCTGACAACGATGACGGGAGAGGCGCTCCCGGTGCGTTTCATGCATCGCGTTTCGGCCAGCCGCGAAGGTGTCGGCGGCCCGACGCGCACGATCGTGCTTAACCGCACGCAAGGCGAGGATGCGTCGGCCGATCTGCGCGCTTCGGAAGTGCGCTTCACCCGCTTCTTCAATTCTACGCCGATGGCCATCGCGGGTGTCGATGCCAGCGGGCGCATCCTGCGCACCAATGCGCCCTTCCTGTCGCTGTTTTCCTCGGTCGTCGACCGGGACGCCGTGGATCGCCGCGTGCGGCTCGATACGGTGATCCATGAGCGCGACCGGCCGGCCTTTGCCGCCGCATTCGAGAAAGCCCGCCAGCGGCAGGCCGACATCGAGCCGATCGACACCGTGCTGCCCGGCAACGAAGAGCGGCATATCCGGTTTTACGTCAACGCCGTCGCCGACGGCACCGGCGGCGAGGGCGCCGAGGAATCGGCCATCGTCTACGCCGTCGAGACGACCGAGCAGAAGGCACTCGAAGGGCAGATGGCGCAGAGCCAGAAGATGCAGGCGGTTGGCCAGCTCGCCGGCGGTATCGCCCACGATTTCAACAATGTGCTGACCGCCATCATCATGGCGTCGGACCTGCTCCTGACCAATCACCGGCCGTCGGATCCGTCCTTCCCCGACATCATGAACATCAAGCAGAACGCCAACCGGGCCGCTTCGCTGGTCAGGCAGTTGCTGGCCTTCTCGCGCAAGCAGACGCTGCGGCCGGAGGTGCTGAACCTGACTGACGTGCTTGCCGATCTCAGGATGCTGCTTGCCCGCCTCGTCGGCAATGACATCAAGCTGAAGGTCGACCACGGCCGCGACCTGTGGCCGGTCAAGGTCGATATCGGCCAGTTCGAGCAGGTGGTGGTCAATTTGGCGGTCAATGCGCGCGACGCGATGCCGGCCGGCGGCGATCTCACCGTGCGCACCCGCAACGTGACCGCCGAGGAGTGCAAGACCTTCTCCTACCGCGAACTCGCCGCGGCCGACTACGTCGTGGTCGAAGTCGAGGATACCGGCAGCGGCATCGCGCCTGATGTGCTGAAGAAGATCTTCGAGCCGTTCTTCACCACCAAGGAGGTCGGCAAGGGCACGGGCCTTGGCTTGTCCATGGTCTACGGCATCATCAAGCAGACCGGCGGCTTCATTTTCTGCGATTCCGAAGTCGGCAAGGGGTCGACCTTCCGCATCTTCCTGCCGCGTCACATCGCGGAGGCAAAAAAAGCAGCCGAGCCCGGGGAGGCGCCGAGCGCCGCGCCGGTCAAGCCGGTCGACAGCACCAAGGACCTGTCCGGGTCGGCCACGGTGCTGCTGGTCGAGGACGAGGACGCCGTGCGCATGGGCGGCGTGCGGGCCCTGACCTCGCGCGGCTATACCGTGCACGAGGCATCATCCGGCGTCGAGGCGCTGGAAGTGTTCGAAGCGCTGGGCGGCAAGGTCGACATCGTCGTCTCGGACGTGGTGATGCCCGAAATGGACGGGCCGACCCTGCTTGGTGAATTGCGCAAGCGCCAGCCCGACATCAAGTTCGTCTTCGTGTCGGGATATGCCGAGGACGCATTCGCCAGGAACCTGCCGGCCGAGGCGCATTTCGGCTTCCTGCCGAAGCCGTTCTCGCTCAAGCAACTGGCAACGATCGTCAAGGACATGCTTGAGTCCTAGAACGCGTCTGTAAGGGATCCGTGCGCCGCGCTTCTGGTCTTTGCTTTTGTGCATGGCGTTCGCCCGAACGGAGGTCGCTTTTAGGCGGCATGCATCAGGCGCTTCCGCTTCTCTGCCCTTGTGCGACGCCCTCACAACGCCATGATTGCGGGTGAAGGAGCGAGCGGGGCTTGGGGAGCAACTGTTGACGCCACACATCGAGGCACACAGCGGCGATTACGCCGATATGGTGCTGTTACCGGGTGATCCGCAGCGCGCCGAATGGATGGCGCGGACATTTCTGGAAGCACCACGCTGCGTCAATAGCAGGCGGGGTGCTCTCGGCTTTACCGGCCTGTTTCGCGGCCAGCCCATCAGCATTCAGGCGACGGGTATCGGTGTTTCATCATTCCTGATTTATGCTCAGGAATTACTTGACTATTATGGCGCCAGAACGCTGATCCGCACCGGCACCTGCGGTAGCCTGAGCGCCAAGGCAAAGCTGCGCAGTCTTGTCATTTCGCAATCGGTTCGGCCCGAAAGCGCTCAAAGCGGTCAAGTCTTCGGCCTTTACGGAACCGCTGCCGGTCCGGATCCGACGCTGCTGGCCCGTGCCTTGGCCAAGGCGGCCGAACTCGGCATCGAACATCACGCCGGCCTGACACTTTGCAGCGACATCTTCCACCACCCGGACGGGCGCACCCGATTTGCGGAGGCCCAGGCGGCAGGAGCGCTGGCGGTGGATATGGAAACCAGCGCGCTTTACCGAATAGCCAGGCATTTCGGGGCCAGTGCACTGTCGATCTGCACGGTGGTCGACAATATCGAGACCGGTGAGCTGACCGACTATTCAGAACGTCAGCAGCTTTTTACGGACATGACCCGGCTGGCGCTCGAAATCGCTGGGGAGGGCCGCTAAAGCAATTCACCATTTCACGGAAACGGCGAACTGCTCCAACTATTTGTTTTCGCGCAATTCCGGACGGAGAACCGTTTCCTGGAATTGCTCTAGGCCGCTTCTCGATTAGGCGCCATCCGCTCGTCCAGGTCGGGCCGGTGGCCGCGCAGATAGAGCGCGCAGGTGGTGCGCAGCATGGACGCGAAATTGGGGATTTCGCCGTTGATCTCGATGGCTTCGTCGTACAACTTCGAGATGAATTTGGGCGTCGTCAGGTTCTGGCTTTCGGCGATTTCGTCAAGCAGGGCCCAGAACGTCGCCTCGAGCTGGATGCTGGTCGAATGTCCATCAATGCGGATCGACCGGTTGATCTGGCGATAGCCTTCCGGATCCTGTGCGGCAAAGACTCTGCACATCGTTACCTCCCGTTTTTGTTGGTCTTGGGTGCCGACTCGGTGGCCGACGCCTTTTTTGACACTGCCTGCGGTTTCATCTTCGACCGGACGGCCGACAACGGCAATCGGACTTTCGTCCTTAGATGAAGCGACATTACCGTTTTTCCTATCCTACACGTGGTAATCGGCTGCCACCACCTTTCTTCGCCGGCGCGCATAATCACTTCTAAAGCATGAAAGCTGCGGAGTCTGATTTGGCGAAGGCGATCCACACCATGATCCGGGTTCTCGACGAGGCCCGGTCCATCGATTTCTACACCAAGGCCTTCAGCCTTGAGGTCGCCCAGCGACTGGATTTTGAGACGTTCACGCTGATCTATCTCAGCAATGCCGATACCCCCTTCGAAGTGGAATTGACCGTCAACAAGGGGCGGCAGGAGCCTTATGCGCTTGGCGACGGCTATGGTCACCTCGCGGTGTCGGTCGCCGATCTCGACGGCGAACACGATCGGCTCGGCGCGCTCGGCCTCAATCCGAAGAAGATCGTCGAGTTCAACCATGACGGGTCGCGCATCGCCCGGTTCTTCTTCATCGAGGATCCCGACGGTTACAAGATCGAGGTCCTGCAGCGTGGAGGGCGCTTCCAATAGGGGACAACCAGCCGCGCGCACCGCTCGGCGCCAGCAACGGCACCCTCAAGGGGTGCGAACAGCAAGCAGGGAGGAAACTATGGTCACGATTTATGAGAGGAAGCCCGGCCTGTCACGGCGCGAGCTTCTCAAGCGCGGCGGCGTCGGTGCGCTGCTTGTCATTTCAGGCAGCGCCATCATCAGCCCGGAGCACGCCTGGGGCCTGGAAACCTCGGCGCTGAAGCCCGAGACGATGGCGACGCTGATCCAGGTCGCTCGCGACATCTATCCGCACGACCAGGTGCCGGACAAATATTACGCCATCGCCGTCAAGGGCCATGACGAGACAGCCGCCAAGGATCCCGCTCACAAGGAACTGATCGAGAAAGGCATTGCCGAACTCGACCAGAAGGCCGGCAAGGGCGGTTATCGTGGGCTCGGCTGGGAAGAGCAGCGTGTGGCGCTGCTCACCGAAATAGAGAAGACGCCTTTCTTCCAGGCGGTGCGCGGCGGCCTCGTCGTCAGTCTCTACAACCAGAAAGAGGTGTGGCCGATCTTCGGCTATGAGGGCGAGTCCTACTCCAAGGGCGGCTACATCGCGCGCGGTTTCAACGACATCGAGTGGCTCTGAGCCACTCTGTCCGCAACCGCTTTTTGACCGATCTCATGGGAGGAAACCATGGCAGCACAATTTGATCTCAAGAACGACGGCGTGGTCGTCATCATCGGCTCTGGCGCCGGGGGCGGCACGCTCGGCAACGAACTGGCCCAGAAGGGCATAGACGTCGTCATCCTCGAGGCGGGCGCCCGTCACGAGTATGAGGACTTCATCAACGACGAATGGGATTCGTTCGCCCAACTGGCCTGGAAGGACAAGCGCACCACATCGGGCGACTGGCGCGTGGCGAAGGATTTTCCCAACCTGCCGGCCTGGATCGTCAAATCGGTCGGCGGCTCGACGACGCACTGGGCCGGAGCCTCGCTGCGTTTCCAGGAGCACGAGTTCAAGACGGCGACCACCTACGGCAAGGTGAAGGGCGCGAACCTCCTAGATTGGCCGGTGACGCTGGCCGAAATGGAGCCGTACTACGCCAAGGCGGAAGCCAAGATGGGCGTCACGGGCACCAATGACTGGCCGCGCCTGCCGGGCAACAACAACTTCAAGGTTCTCAAGGCGGGCGCCGACAAGCTCGGCTACAAGGAATGCCATACCGGCAACATGGCGATCAACTCCGTCGAGCGCGACGACCGCAATTCCTGCCAGCAGACCGGCTTCTGCTTCCAGGGCTGCAAATGGGGCGCCAAATGGTCGACGCTCTACACCGAAATCCCCAAGGGCGAGGCGACAGGCCACCTCGAAGTCCGGCCGAACGCCATGGTGATCAAGATCAACCATGATGCTTCGGGAAAGGTGACCGGCGTCGTCTACGCCGACAAGGACGGCAAGCTGCAGGAGCAGAAGGCCCGCATCGTCGCGGTGGCCGGTAACTCGATCGAAAGCCCGCGCCTGCTGCTCAATTCCGAATCGAGCAAATTCCCGCATGGCCTGGCCAACTCCTCGGGGCAGGTGGGCAAGAACTACATGCGCCACACCACGGGCTCGGTCTACGCGATCTTCGACAAACCGGTGCACATGTATCGCGGCACCACCATGGCCGGCATCATCCGCGACGAGGCGCGGCATGATCCGTCACGTGGCTTCGTCGGCGGCTATGAGTTCGAGACGCTGTCGCTCGGCCTGCCGTTCATGGCGGCGTTCCTCAACCCAGGCGGCTGGGGACGCTCCTTCACCACGGCGCTCGACCATTATGACCACATGGCCGGCTTGTGGATCGTCGGCGAAGACATGCCGCGCGAGGAAAACCGCATCACGCTGCATGCCGACGAAAAAGACGAGCATGGCATGCCGATCGCCGACGTGCATTTCGATGACCATCCCAACGACACGGCGATGCGCG
The DNA here is from genome assembly GCF_059419085.1 of Mesorhizobium sp. GW821-FHT07A06. NCBI lineage: Bacteria > Pseudomonadati > Pseudomonadota > Alphaproteobacteria > Hyphomicrobiales > Phyllobacteriaceae > Mesorhizobium > Mesorhizobium sp. GW821-FHT07A06. The sequence goes on along the minus strand of NZ_JBWKRC010000007.1, from coordinate 275,613 downwards.
ACCACGCCTACAAGCAGGCCTCGGCGCTCTACGCGGCGGTCGGCGCAACGCGCACCTTCCCGACACCGCCCTATCCTTCGACGCATAATCTTGGCACCAACCGGATGAGCGAGAAGGCGGCCGATGGTGTCGTCAACAAGCACGGCCAAACGCACGACATCAAGAACCTGTTCGTGTCGGACGGCAGCCAGTTCACGACGGGTGCCGCGGAGAACCCGACCTTGACCATCGTGTCGCTGGCGATCCGCCAGGCCGACTACATCGCCGCCCAGATGTCGGCCAAGACGATCTAACCTCCCGACTGCCTGCTGGCGCGGAACCTGACTGGGTTCCGCGCCTTTTTTGGTGAGCCTGAACCTTATGCCCCGACCGGCTGGCCGTCCTTGCGGCGGATGGCGACCACCGATGGCCTCGGCGGCTGGCCGTCCCGGAAATCCGGCCACAGGGACTGCGCCTTGTCGAGCGTTTCGGCATCCTCGGAGGGATGCTGCACCGAAAGGAACAGCGTCGTGCCATCTGGCGTGAAGCAAGGGCCGGTCGCTTCCGCGCCATGCGGGCAGGTGAACAAAAGCTTCGGCAGGCCGCGCGCCGCGCCTTCCGTGTCGACGCCATAGACGCCGTCCGGCAGGCCGAAATCATTGGCGCCGTCGGTCGCCACCCAGAGCCGGCCGGCCGGGTCGAAGGTAATGTTGTCAGGGCAGACGAACCAGCCATTGTCCGACGTCTCGGGATGGAAGGTTGCGCCGACTTTGGTGTCCTTTGGATTGCCGCAGAGCACGAACAGGTCCCAGGCGTATTTGTCGGCGGTATGGTCGGCCTCGGCGCCGCGGCCCCCGGGCGGGATCAGCTCGACGATATGACCCCAGAGGTTTTCGGGCCGCGTGTTGGCCGGATTGACCTTGGATTCGTCTCGCTTCTTGTTCTTGGTCATGACGGCGTACACGCGGCCGGTGACCGGATTGGTCTCGATGTCCTCCGGCCGGTCCATCGGGGTCGCGCCGAGCGCGTCCGCCGCCAGCCGTGTCTTCAACAGCACCTCGGCCTGGTCGGCGAAGCCGTTCTCGGCGGTGAGCTTGCCCTGACCATGAACCAGCGGCAGCCATGTCAGCGAGCCATCGGCGTCGTAACGGGCGACCGAGAGCACGCCATCGTCCAGAAGGCCGTTGCCGGAGGCGGGGTTCGCCTTGTCGTAAGCCTTGTTCGAGACGTAGCGGTACATGTATTCGAAATAGTCATCGTCGCCCATGTAGACGACGATGCGGCCGTCCTTGTTGAGGACGACCGTGGAGGCCTCATGCGACATGCGGCCAAGGGCCGTGCGCTTCACCGGCTTCGATTGGGGATCATAAGGGTCGATCTCGACCACCCAGTCGAAGCGGTTCGGCTCGTTCGGCTCCTTGTCGATGTTGAAGCGGTCATGGAAACGGCCACGGCCATAGATATCGGAGCCATCAAAGCCATAGCGGTCGAGAATGTCGGCGGTCGGTGCCTTCTTCGGATCGCCGCCGAACAGGTCGGAAACGCCTTCCTCGCAAGTCAGCACGGTGCCCCAGGGGGTAAAGCCGCCGCTGCAATTGTAGCTGGTGCCGAGCACTTTCGTACCGGTCGCGTCGGCGGACGTCCTGAGTAGCGCGTGGCCGGCTGCGGGCCCGGAAACGGTCATCTCGGTGTTGGCCGTGATGCGGCGATTGAGCGGACTGTCCTCGACGGTTTGCCACTTGCCGTCCTTGAACATGACCTCGACGATCGAGTGGCCCATCGCCGCCAGGCCGAGATCGACCTGCTCCTTGCTCATCGTCTTGCCGGCGTCGTCCTCGGTCACGCCGGGAAACATGACATTGGGCGAGATGTATTCGTTGTTGACGCAAAGCAGGCCGTGATCGGAATTCACCGAGCCCTTGGGCAGCGGCAGGAAGGCGATGTAATCGCAATTGTAGCCGAAACGCTTTTCCTGCTCGGCGGCCGCGACCGTGCTGCCGTCGAAATCCGGCAGGCCGGCGACGAGCGGATCGCCCCAGCGCGCGACGATTGTTGTTTCATAGCCATCGGCGGCGGCATGGGTCTTGTCATAGACCCGCTTCAGTTCGGGAAAGCCCAGTGTGGAAAGCGCGGCGGCATGTGTTTCGCCGGCGAACAACGAGCCGACAAAGCTGCCGCCGGCGATCAACGCGCCGGAAGCGATGCCGCCTTTGAGGAGCGTGCGGCGCGAGACGCGCTCGGCGATGATTTCGCGAATGACAGGGGAGGATGAAAACGGGAAGTTGGCCATGTGTCTGCCTCTCGATGTGGATGGGTGACGGCGCACCGCTGCCTATCCAGCTTCGGCAACATCCAGATGACATGAGAAGGGCGGGCAGGGCCTGCAGACCGCACCCGCCAAGGCCTACGGATTGCCTCCCTTGGTGCAGGTCGATGCCGTGAAGGCGCCATCGGGCTGCTTCATGATGATGTCGAAGGAAGGTGGGCTCTCGCCGTCCAGCGTTGCCTGGGTCAGCGACAGCGAGTTGCCGCCCGCCGTATAGCCGCCGAGCGGACCCAGCCAGGAGATGACGCCGTTTGCATCCATCTGGTAGTTGTAGCCCTGCTGGGCGGTCCCGAAGGTGACCGGGCCTGTGTAGACATTGCCCTTGATGGTGATGTCGCCGAGGTTGAGGAACATGCCGAGCAGGTAGACCTCGCAGTGATAGGTGCCATCGGGCATCTTGCCGTCGCTGAAGTCGGCCCGTGCGATCCCGGTCGCTGCCGCCAGAAGCATCATGCCGATGAAAATGCGATAAATCAGGGACGCCATGACGTTGCTCGGTTGAGACGCGAGCTTGCCCCATTTTTGGGCCGTACCGCAACATTTGTCGTCCGCGTCCCGCGTGCGGAGATCAAAATCTAGGCATTTGCTAAAATTGGACAAAAATTAGGCAGACGCCTGGTGCGTTGCGCAAATTTCCCTCAACCAATTTTTAACCGGCTCTCTTTTGTTTGTTTCACCTAATATAATAACAATCTGATAATATTCGTCTATTTGCCGTTTTTCAGAATCCGCGCAGCGGTTGGCATGGGGGTTGCATTGTAGTGTTGCGGTGCAATCAACCAGCTTGGGAGTCTTCCGTATGAGGGGTAATTTCTCGACAATAACAAAAATGTTCTCGGCAAGCGTGGTCGCCGCAGGCCTGCTGATGTCGGCGCCCGCCAAGGCGGCGGAGGACACGATCAAGGTCGGCATTCTCCATTCGCTGTCGGGGACCATGGCGATTTCGGAGACGACGCTGAAGGATGCCATGCTGATGCTCATCGACGAGCAGAACGCCAAGGGCGGCCTGCTCGGCAAGAAGCTTGAAGCCGTTGTCGTCGATCCGGCATCCAACTGGCCGCTGTTCGCCGAAAAGGCACGCGAGCTGATTTCGAAGGACAAGGTCGCGGCTGTGTTCGGCTGCTGGACCTCGGTGTCGCGCAAGTCGGTGCTGCCGGTGTTCTCCGAACTCGACAACATCCTGTTCTATCCCGTCCAGTATGAGGGCGAGGAAAGCGAGCGCAACGTGTTCTACACCGGTGCGGCTCCGAACCAGCAGGCCATTCCGGCCGTCGACTATCTGATGAGCGCGGATGGCGGCTCGGTGAAGCGCTGGGTGCTCGAGGGCACCGACTACGTCTATCCGCGCACCACCAACAAGATCCTAGAAGCCTATCTGAAGTCCAAGGGCGTCGCGGCCGAGGACATCATGGTCAACTACACGCCGTTCGGTTTCTCGGATTGGCAGACGGAGGTCTCGGCGATCAAGAAGTTCGGTTCGGCCGGAAAGAAGACCGCCGTCGTCTCGACCGTCAACGGCGACGCCAACGTGCCGTTCTACAAGGAACTCGGCAACCAGGGCATCAAGGCCGAGGACATCCCGGTCATGGCCTTCTCGGTCGGTGAGGAAGAACTTGCCGGTCTAGACACCAAGCCGCTGGTCGGCCATCTCGCCGCTTGGAACTATTTCGAGAGCGTCAACACGCCTGAGAACAAGAAGTTCATCGCCGACTGGCACAAGTTCATCAAGAACAACAAGCGCACCACCAACGACCCGATGGAAGCACACTATATCGGCTTCAACATGTGGGTGAAGGCAGTCCAGAAGGCCGGCACCACCGATCCGGACAAGGTCATCGACGCCATGATCGGCGTTTCGGTGCCGAACCTGACCGGCGGCTATTCGACGATGATGCCGAACCACCACATCACCAAGCCGGTGCTGATCGGTGAAATCCAGGCCAATGGCCAGTTCGAAACAGTTTCGAAGACGCCGGGCCTGGTGATGGGCGACGAATGGTCCGACTACCTGCCCGACTCCAAGGACCTGATTTCCGATTGGCGCGCGCCGCTGAGCTGCGGCAACTTCAACGTCAAAACCGGCAAGTGCGGCGGCAAAGGCACGAACTGATCCTCCCGGGCTGGGCCTCCGGGTCCATGCCCAAGACCGCGCGCGTCCGGACTGTTTCCTCCACTGTCCGGACGCCCATTCAACCTTCAAGGGTCACCAAGAGCCGATGAAGATTTTCCATGCGATGGGCCTGGCGCTCTTGTTCCTGTTGGCGACGCTGTCGTCTTCGGGCGCTGCGGAAGCCGATCTGCGTGCCATTATCGCCAAGTTCGCGACAGTAACGGACTTTTCCGAGACGGGAGCCGTCGTTCAAGAGTTGACAGCCACCGGCGACCCGGCTGTAGAACGGCCGCTTGCTGCATTGGCGGACGGCAATCTTTACTTTCGCACGGCCGACTCGATGGTGTTTGTCGGCGAGGAAGGCGACGAGAACGTCAAGCTTTTCGATCCGCTGAGCGGCGAGGCAGCAGGAGAGGCCTCCGCGGACGACATCACCAAGATCAGCGTCAACAACACGTTGCGCCGCGCCATCCGTGATGCATTGGGCACGCTGACGCTTGGTTCCAAGGATCCGGCTGTGCGCATTGCCGCAGCCGACACTATGTTCAAGACACCCGATGCTGCCAACATCGAGCCGCTCGACGCGGCGATCGCCAGTGAAAGCGTGGCGAGCGTCAAGGCTTTGCTCGAGCAGGCCCGTGCCGCGTCCATACTGGTTTCAGACAAGCCCGATGCAGACAAGTTGGCGGCCATCGCGCTGATCGGCGCGCGCGGCGACCGTAACGCGGTTTCGCTTCTCACTTCCGTCGAGGCCAACGCCTCGGGAGCAGTGAAGGAAGCGGCGACGGCCGCGATCGCCAGCATCAATTCCACGCTGGCTTTCTGGGATGCCGGCCAGAACATCTGGTACGGCATTTCGCTGGGCTCGGTGCTGCTGCTCGCCGCGATCGGGCTCGCCATCACCTTCGGCGTGATGGGCGTCATCAACATGGCGCATGGCGAAATGGTGATGCTGGGTGCCTATACCACCTTCGTCGTCCAGCAGGTGATCCGCACATCCTTTCCCGGCCTGTTCGACTGGTCGCTGGTGATCGCACTGCCGCTTGCCTTCCTCGTCGCCGCACTGGTTGGTCTCGCCATAGAACGCGGCGTCATCCGCTTCCTTTACGGCCGACCGCTGGAGACGCTGCTGGCGACATGGGGCGTGTCGCTGATCCTGCAGCAGGCGGTGCGCTCGATCTTCGGGCCGACCAACCAGGAGGTCGGCACTCCATCCTGGATGTCGGGTTCGTTCTATGTCGGTCAGTTGGCCATCACCTGGAACCGTCTGTGGATCCTCGTTTTCGCGCTCACCGTGTTCGGCGTGTTGCTCTACGTGATGAAACGCACGCCCTGGGGCCTCCAGATGCGGGCCGTCACCGCCAACCGCCGCATGGCCGCCTCGATGGGCATCAGAACGCCATGGGTCGACGCGCTGACTTTCGCGCTGGGATCCGGCATTGCCGGCATCGCCGGCGTCGCGCTAAGCCAGATCGACAATGTCTCGCCCAATCTCGGCCGCGGCTACATCATCGACAGTTTCATGGTCGTCGTCTTCGGCGGTGTCGGCAATCTGTGGGGCACGCTGGTCGGCGCCTTCTCACTCGGCATCGTCAACAAGTTCCTCGAGCCCTATGCCGGCGCGGTGCTCGGCAAGATCGTCGTGCTGGTGCTGATCATCCTGTTCATCCAGAAGCGGCCGCGCGGCCTGTTCGCGCTCAAGGGCAGGGCGGTGGAAGCATGATCACGGGACGCTTCTTCGCCGCAGGCGCGGACCGCCGCATCGCCATCACCATTTTCGTCCTGTTGGCGGCGGCCATCATCGTGCCGCTGCTCAACCTGGCTGTTTCTCCGGCAAGCGCGTTCTACATTCCGCCCTATATCGTGGCGCTGACCGGCAAATATCTCTGCTATGCGCTGCTGGCGCTCTCGCTCGACCTGGTCTGGGGCTATTGCGGCATCCTCTCGCTTGGCCATGGTGCCTTCTTCGCGCTCGGCGGCTACGCGATGGGCATGTACCTGATGCGCCAGATCGGCTCGCGCGGCGTCTACGGCAACCCGATCCTGCCGGATTTCATGGTGTTCCTGAACTACAAGGAATTGCCCTGGTTCTGGCATGGCTTCGACCATTTCTGGTTCGCCGCGCTCATGGTGCTTGCCGTGCCCGGCCTGCTTGCCTTCGTCTTCGGCTGGTTCGCCTTCCGCAGCCGCGTGACCGGCGTCTATCTCTCGATCATCACCCAGGCGATGACCTATGCGCTGCTGCTGGCCTTCTTCCGCAACGATATGGGTTTCGGCGGCAATAACGGGCTGACCGATTTCAAGGATATTCTGGGCTTCAACGTGCAGGCCGATGCGACCCGTTCGGCTCTTTTCGCCGTCAGTGCGGTGATGCTGGCGCTCGCCGTGTTCGTCACCTGGGCCATCGTCGGTTCCAAATACGGCAAGCTCCTGATGGCGGTGCGCGACGCCGAGAGCCGCACGCGCTTCCTCGGCTGGCGGGCGGAGAACGTGAAACTGTTTGCCTTCACGGTCTCGGCCGTCATGGCCGGCATTGCCGGCGCGCTCTACGTGCCGCAGGTCGGCATCATCAATCCCGGCGAGTTCGAACCGTCCAATTCGATCGAGGTGGTGATCTGGGCGGCCGTCGGCGGGCGCGGCACCATCGTCGGGCCGATCATCGGCGCGCTGCTGGTCAATGCCGGCAAATCCTGGTTCACCGGCGTGCTGCCGGAACTCTGGCTGTTTGCGCTGGGCGGGCTGTTCGTCGCCGTCACGCTGCTCCTGCCGAAGGGTATCGTCGGCATGTGGGATTCCTGGCGTGGCAACGCCAGGGCGCTGCGGGCGGCGTCGCTGGCCGAGGAGGCCGGCACCGATGGCGACCCGGCGACAGCCAAGATCGGTCGCAGCGCGGCGACAAAGCCCGGCGACTGGTCGTCGTCCGGCCCCGAACCGCAGCCGGCGGAGTAAGCGATGTCGAAGTCGAACACCATCCTTTATCTCGACGGCGTCTCGGTCTCCTTCGACGGTTTTCGCGCCATCAACAACCTGTCTCTTGTGCTCGACAAGGGCGAGATGCGTGCCATCATCGGCCCCAATGGCGCCGGCAAGACGACGATGATGGACATCGTGACCGGCAAGACGCGGCCTGACGAAGGCGAAGTGTTCTTCGACGGCCAGGTGGATCTCACAAGGCATGACGAGGCCGAGATAGCCATGATGGGCATCGGCCGCAAATTCCAGAAGCCGACCGTCTTCGAGAGCCATACGATCGAGGAAAATCTGATGCTGGCGCTGAAGGGGCCGCGTTCGATCTTCCCGGCGCTGTTCCACCGCCGCTCCGCCGCCGAGGCGCGCCAGATCGATGATATTCTTGGCATCATACGGCTGGGCGACAAACGCAACGAACTGGCGGCCAACCTCAGTCACGGCCAGAAGCAGTGGCTGGAGATCGGCATGCTCTTGGCACAGGATCCGAAGCTGCTTCTGGTCGACGAACCGGTGGCCGGGATGACCGACGCCGAGACCGAGGAGACCGCGCGGCTGCTCAAGGATATTGCGCGCGACCATTCGGTCATTGTCGTCGAGCATGACATGCATTTCGTGCGCGAACTCGGCGTCAAGGTGACCTGCCTGCATGAGGGCTCCGTGCTCTCGGAAGGCACGCTCGATTTTGTCTCGGCCGACGAGCGTGTCGTCGAAGTCTATCTGGGGAGGTAAGGTAAGCATGGTCTGGCGGGTTCAATTCCATCGCTTCGATTTGGCCTTTCTGCGGTTCTGGAAAAGGCGCTGAGACATGCTCGAGGTTTCAAACGCCACGCTTCACTACGGTGCCGCCCAGGCGTTGCGTGGTGTCTCGCTGAAGGCGGGCGCCGGCAAGATCACCTGCGTGCTCGGCCGCAATGGCGTCGGCAAGACCAGTTTGATGAGATCGATCGTTGGCCATCATCGGCTGACGAGCGGAAGCGTTGCCTTCGAGGGGAAGGCGCTCGACCGGAGCGCGGCGTATGACCGCGCCCGGTCGGGCATCGCATTCGTACCGCAGGGCAGGGAGATCTTTCCCCTGCTCACGGTGCGGGAGAACCTGGAATCGGGTTTTGCGCCATTGAAGCGCGCCGACCGCAACGTGCCGGCGCATGTCTTCGAGCTGTTTCCGGTGCTGAAGCAGATGCTTGGCCGCCGTGGCGGCGATCTTTCCGGCGGCCAGCAGCAGCAACTCGCCATCGGCAGGGCGCTGGTGATGCGGCCGAAGCTTCTGGTGCTGGATGAGCCGACGGAAGGGATACAACCGTCGATCATCAAGGATATCGGCCGCGCCATACGCTACCTGCGCGACCAGGCCGGCATCGCGGTTCTGCTGGTCGAACAGTATCTCGACTTCTGTCGCGAGCTCGCCGACGAGGTCAACATCATGGATCGTGGCCTGATCGTCCACACCGGCCCGGCGGAAGATTTGGACCGGGCCGATGTCCGCAAATTTCTCACGGTCTAGAATCGGTACTGGACTTCAGTTTCTGGTCCGAATTCCTTGGCAAATCCAATATTTCTTTCATCCGGCCATTCGCGTCTCTGGTGCATCAGGGACTGCATGCTAGTCTTTTTCTTGGCTTTGTGAGTCGGCCGCTTCCGTACCAGTCTGGTTATCGCAGATCGAGGGCGCGGCGAAGGCCGGGCAAGTTCCACGCAAGCAAGGCTTCCTAGCTTCCCTCCTGCGATCTTTGTCGTTCAACGCGTTTGGGCACACAGGCTAAGGGACAGCCATGGAACGTTACGTCGAGGACTATCAGAAACGGCGGCTTACCGAACGCGTCGATATCATCGCCGCCATCAACATCCTGAGGTCGCAGGGCTGCGAATACGACGACCTGATCGAGGAGATCACCAAGGTCTTCTATGTCGACCTCGATGCCTTCAATGAGATCGTCATGGCGGCATAAGATCCGCCTTTGCCTATCCACAACCACAGGCTCGGTATTGGTACGCGCGGTCAGCCCGCGCGTCGGAGTGGCGAGGCCGTGACGCGGTTGCGGCCGCCACGCTTGGCGTCGTAGAGCGCCTTGTCGGCGGCGCTGAGCACCTTGTCGAAGCTGAGGCCTTCCTTGCTGCCGAATGCAAAGCCGGCACTGACCGTGCAGGTCAGGGAACCGTTTTCGGTCTCAATCAAGCGCGTCGCGAAAGCGGTCCGGATGCGCTCTGCGGTTTCTTCAACCGTCTCCGGCAGAGTGCGCTTCAACACCAGCGCGAATTCCTCGCCGCCCATGCGCGCCGCCACGTCGGCCTGGCGAAGATTGCCGGCGAGTTCCCCGGCGAAAACTTTCAACACCTCGTCACCCGCCGCGTGGCCGTATTCGTCGTTGATCGCCTTGAAGTTGTCGAGGTCGAAGACGACCACAGCGGTAAAGGCGCCGACCGGGACATTGCCATGCAGGTCGAACAGGGCGCGCCGGTTGAGCAGCCCGGTCAAGGGATCGGTCAGGGCATCACGGCGGTGGTGCCTCGCCAGACGACCCTGATTGAGCGCAAGCGACAGGGCACCGATCCCCGTCATGCTGGCGATGACCACGATGAGGCTCAGTTCCTCCGCCCAGTTGCTCGGCGCGTGCCCCAGGACCAGTTTTCCATCCCAGGCAAGAACCATGGCGCAGAGCGCGAAAGACGTGGCGGTGGCCGAATAGAGCGCGGTGATGCCGATCGTCAGGGCAGGAGCCTCGTTCCGGCACCTCCAATATTCGAATGCGGTAGCAAACAGAAGCAAGGCCGCGAAGGAGTTCTCGAATATGAAGCCCAGCCCGTCATAGCCCAGCGCCATGGGAGGCAGCGTCACCACCAGCGAAAGACAACCCAACAGCGTTCGCCCGACCGGTGAATCGCCCGTTCTGAACTGATAGGCAGCGCCCAGCATGGTTGAAAAGCCGATCAGCAGGAAACCCAGCGCGGCGAGGCCGAGCAGCCGCCCGGGCATGTCGATATAGGCGTCATAGAAGAAGATATCGCCGACCACGAACACGAGGCTGATTGCCCATGTCAGCAGGAAACGCTCGGAGCGAGCGGTTAGCCACATGCCGAACAATGTCAGGCTAAGGCAGGCCGCGGAGAACCCGACAGCTAGCAGAAGCGAAGTGTAGTCCAGCGACATGCCCCTCTTTCCTTGCCGGCGGCGGTTCCATCTCTGCGGCTTGGCGTCGCCGCATTCATGCAGCAAGGAAGTGTCGATAAGGTTACGATGGGGGCGAAGATGCCATCAAAAGGCGCTTTGCCAAGCGCAAAACGCATGGGTTGCGCCTACGGCATGCGGCCTGTTGCTCGTCAGTCCGCCACGCGTTTCATCAGCGCCATCGCCCCAAAAGGCGCGCGCACCTTGCCCTCGGTGATGAAGTAGACGAACACGTCGCGCGGCTGGACCGGAGCGTCGGTGGCGGGGTCGGCACGCCGCAAATCGGCCGGCTGCCTTCCTTCCGCCCAGATCCTTGCACGTGCCGTCCATTCATCGAGCGCCTTCGGCGTATAGCAGTCGGGATTGTCGTCCGAGCCGGTCTGCAGCCGGACGTAAATGAAATCGCCGGTCACATCGGCGATATCAGGATATTTGGCATGGTCGGCATAGACGATCGCCGCTTTGTATTTGCGCGCGAGCGCGGGGAATTCCGGCACGATGAAACTGTCATTGCGCACTTCGAGTGCATGGCGAAGGGCGACACCATCCTGCTTTTCCGGCAGCAGTTTCAAAAAGGCTTCGAAATCGTCCGGATCGAATTTCTTGGTTGGCGCGAACTGCCACAGGATTGGACCGAGCTTGTCGCCGAGCGCGGCAACGCCGGAACCCAGGAAGCGCATCATCGATTCACCGGCTTCGCCCAGCACACGCCGGTTTGTGACGAAGCGGTTGCCTTTCAGCGAATAGACAAAGCCGTCCGGCGCCTCGCTGGCCCACTTGACGAAGGTCGGCTCCTTGAAGCTGGAATAATAGGTGCCGTTGACCTCGATGCTCGGCACCTGCCGGCTGGCGTATTGCAACTGCTTGGCCTTCGAAAGCTTGTCCGGATAGAAGGACGTGTCCCAGGGCTCGAAGGTCCAGCCGCCCATGCCGGAGCGGATTGTTCCCGATTTGCTCATTGTGGTCCTCCCGATTGCAGAAGTCTGGCCAAATTCAGAAAAATCAGACCGTCGTGGTTTCGTCGACCGGTTTTGCCATGTCGACCAGTACCCATCCTGGCCTGTAAGGGTTGGGCCGGCGACCCGTTTCGCGATAGCCGTAAGCGAGATAGAGCGCGATGTTCCGTTCCATTTTCGCATTGGTGTAGAGCCGTATCTCCGGCAGGCCCCACAAGCGCGTCTGCTCGTCGGCGTGTCTCAGCAATGCGATACCGAACCCCTTGCCCTGGAAGGCGGGCGACACAGCGACGGAGAAGATCATCGCGTGATCCTCATGCCGCTCCAGCGTGATCACTCCGGCAAGTTCGCCGCCGCTCTCCAGCAGCCAGACCTCGCCGTTGGCGATGCGCGGCGCATAGTCCTCGGTCACCGGGATCGGCGGCGCGTCGAGTATCGCGTTGTAGGGAGCGTAGGCTGCTTCCGTCAGCTTGACGATCGCGGCGAGATCTTCGGAGCGCGCAAGCCTCATGATTGATCCATTCCAGCGGCAGCGGCGATCATCTTTTTCATGCCGGCAGCCATAGCCGCGACCGTGGCGCGGCTGGTTTCGCCCAGGCCATGGCGCTCGGCGATCCAGTGCGGATCATTGTAGGACAGCCAGATCTTGCCGTCCTCATCCTCCCAGGCCAGCGCCTTCACCGGCAGGTCGATGCCGGCAAGTTGCCTGTCCTGCATCAGTGGTGTGCCGCCTCTGGGGTTGCCGAAAATCAGCAACTCTGTCGGCCGCAGCGAGGCGCCGACATCGCGTGCGCCGGCTGCATGATCGATGCGAGTGAACACATGCAGTCCGGATCGCTCGATCGCCTCGGCGAGGCGATCGATGGTTTCGGTCACGCCAAAACGGCTCTGGGCCGTGATGAGACCATCCTCCGCCATCACTCAGCCGCTTCGCGCTTGCCTCCGGGGCGCCGCTCCAGCAATTCCTTGAGGAATTGGCCGGTGTAGCTGCGCTTCTCGCGCACGATCGCTTCCGGCGTGCCCGAGGCAACCAGTTCGCCGCCGCCGTCGCCGCCTTCGGGACCGAGATCGAGCACCCAGTCGGCGGTCTTGATCACTTCGAGATTGTGCTCGATGACCACCACCGTATTGCCTTGGTCGACCAGTTCATGCAGCACTTCCAGCAGCTTGGCGACGTCGTGGAAATGCAGGCCGGTGGTCGGCTCGTCGAGAATGTAAAGCGTCTTGCCGGTCGCCTTGCGCGACAATTCCTTGGCCAGCTTGATGCGCTGCGCTTCACCGCCCGAAAGCGTCGTCGCCTGCTGGCCGATATGGATGTAGCCGAGGCCGACCTGCTTCAGCGTGTCGAGCTTGTCGCGCACACCGGGCACGGCGGCAAAGAAATCGACACCTTCCTCGACCGTCATGTCGAGCACGTCCGCGATCGACTTGCCCTTGAACAGGACATCGAGCGTTTCGCGGTTGTAGCGCTTGCCGTGGCAGACATCGCAGGTGACGTAGACGTCGGGCAGGAAGTGCATCTCGATCTTGATGACGCCGTCGCCTTGGCAGGCCTCGCAGCGGCCGCCCTTGACGTTGAAGGAGAAGCGGCCGGGCTGGTAGCCGCGCGCCTTGGCCTCCGGCAGGCCGGCGAACCAGTCGCGGATCGGCGTGAAGGCGCCGGTATAGGTGGCGGGGTTCGAACGCGGTGTCCGCCCGATCGGCGACTGGTCGATGTCGATGACCTTGTCGAGGAATTCGAGGCCCTCGATGCGATCATGCTCGGCCGGATGCTCGCGCGAACCCATGATGCGGCGCGAGGCCGCCTTGAACAGCGTCTCGATCAGGAAGGTCGACTTGCCGCCGCCCGACACGCCGGTGACGGCGGTGAAGGTGCCGAGCGGGATTTCAGCGGTGACGTTCTTCAGATTGTTGCCGCGCGCGCCGACGATCTTCAGGCGCCGGTTTTTTTTCGCCTCACGCCGAACACCAGGGGTGGCGACCTCAAGCGCGCCCGACAGATACTTGCCGGTGATCGAATTGGGGTTGGCCATCACCTGCTGCGGCGTGCCTTGGGCGATGATCTCGCCGCCATGGATGCCGGCCGCCGGTCCCATGTCGACGACATAGTCGGCATGCAGGATGGCGTCCTCGTCATGCTCGACGACGATCACCGTGTTGCCGATGTCGCGCAGGTGCTTCAACGTATCGAGCAGGCGCGTGTTGTCGCGCTGGTGCAGGCCGATCGATGGCTCGTCCAGCACATAAAGCACGCCGGTGAGGCCGGAACCGATCTGCGACGCCAGCCGGATACGCTGGCTCTCGCCGCCCGACAGCGTGCCGGAATTGCGCGACAGCGTCAGATAGTCGAGCCCGACATCGTTGAGGAAGCGGAGCCGTTCACGAATTTCCTTCAGCACCCTGACCGCGATCTCGTTCTGCTTATCGTTGAGCTGGGCCGGCAGGTCGGTGAACCACTGGTCGGCCTTGCGGATCGACTGTTCGGTGACTTCGCCGATATGCTTGCCGCCGATCTTCACCGCCAGCGCCTCGGGCTTCAGCCGATAGCCTTTGCACACGGGGCAGGGCGTCGCCGACATGAAGCGCTCGATCTCCTCGCGCATCCAGGCGGATTCGGTCTCCTTCCAGCGACGTTCAAGATTGGGAATGACGCCTTCGAAGGTCTTGGTGGTCTTGTAGGAGCGCAGCCCGTCATCATACTGGAAAGTAACTTCCCGCTCGCCGGTGCCGCGCAGGATCGCGTCCTGTGCTTCCGCGCTCAAATCCTTGAACTTGTCGCCGAGCTTGAAGCCGTAAGCTTTGCCCAAGGCCTCCAGCGTCTGCACGTAATAGGGCGAGGTCGACTTCGCCCACGGGCTGACGGCGCCGTCGCGCAGCGACACGTTCTCATCGGGTACGACGAGATTGGGATCGATGGCGCGCTGGCTGCCGAGGCCATCGCAGGTCGGGCAGGCGCCGAACGGATTGTTGAACGAGAACAGGCGCGGCTCGATCTCGGGAATGGTGAAGCCCGACACCGGACAGGCGAATTTTTCCGAGAACAGGATGCGCTCATGCGTCTCGTTCTTCGACTTGTTCACCGAATCCTCGCCGGTCTGGCTGGAATCGAGCGGCTTGTCGGCGAACTCCGCCACCGCCAGCCCCTCGGCGAGCTTCAACGCTGTTTCGATGGAGTCCGCGAGGCGGGTTGCCAGATCGCCACGCACCACGATGCGGTCGACGACGACGTCGATGTCGTGCTTGTATTTTTTATCGAGCGCCGGAACATCGGCGATCTCGTAGAAGACGCCGTCGACCTTGACGCGCTGAAACCCCTTCTTCTGCAGTTCCAGGAGTTCCTTGCGGTACTCGCCCTTGCGGCCGCGCACGATCGGCGCCAGCAGGAACAGGCGCGTGCCTTCCTCGAGCGCCAACACCCGGTCGACCATCTGGCTGACCGTCTGGCTCTCGATCGGCAGGCCGGTGGCCGGCGAATAGGGCACGCCGACACGGGCAAACAGCAGGCGCATATAGTCGTAGATCTCGGTGACGGTACCGACCGTCGAGCGCGGATTCTTCGAGGTGGTCTTCTGCTCGATGGAGATGGCAGGCGACAGGCCGTCGATCTGGTCGACATCCGGCTTCTGCATCATTTCGAGGAATTGCCTGGCATAGGCCGACAGGCTCTCGACATAGCGGCGCTGGCCTTCGGCATAGATGGTGTCGAAGGCGAGCGACGATTTGCCCGAGCCGGACAGGCCGGTCATGACGATCAGACTGTCACGCGGCAGGTCGAGATCGACGTTCTTGAGATTGTGTTCGCGCGCCCCGCGAATGGAAAGGAATTTATGGTCGGCCATCGCCGGTCGCCGCCTCAGATCTGGAATTCGTGGGATTGGCGGGATTTTCCCGGCCATCCCCTATGTAGGTGTTTTTGCCGCCACGTCGAGAGACGCCACAATTCCCGACAGAAGTCGTTTAACCGCCTTTCGCGCGAACGGGCAAGCGGAAAGAACAAAGGCTGAACACGCTCCTGACAAAGCTGTGCAGAAACTGACCGGGACGTAACCTCCCTTCGATCACATTTTTCCGTAACCGGATATTGATGGTTGACGCAGCCCGCTCACGGGAGCAGTCTCGTGCAGTCAGCGAAGCCGGCCGTCTTTCGATGGCCTCGCCGCCCCAAGGCGGCCTGCGAGACGCCGCAGGCATTTGCGATTTGCGCTTCGCGACGGCAATGTCGCAACGGACACAGGAGCGGAGCATGACGCCACCGGATAGTCCCCAAGGGCTCCACGTCTCGTTGGAGCCGCGGCAGGCATAAGTGCCAGGGTTTAGCGTTTGCGCCACCCGGCAAACCGTGACTTGCCGTATTCCCTAAAGATCAGAGACTGCCAGTCGGATCGTCGGCTGACGCCGCGAAGCATCCGAAATCAAACGCCGGCAGTATACTCCCGGCAAAAAATGGATTTGAGATCCAGAAAAGCCCCGTCCGTTTGCCCAAGGCACGGCGGGGCTGTTCTTTTGAGGAAATGGCTGAACTGGCCCTGGCGGAGGGCTGCTCACCTCGGGGGCTTAAACCCACCCGTGGCCATATCGACCGTGATGCTGCCGGAAATCCTGACATCGGTATCGCCGATCTTGAACGTGCCGTTCCCGTTGCTGGGGAACGCATCGTCCGGTTCCGGCTGGGGAGCCGGCTTGGCGATGCGATAATCGCCGGCCACGCCGGGCAGGGCGCCTTTCTTTGCCTGCGCTAAGCCGTCGTCGGCGAGTGCCATGCCGCTCACCAGGCTGGCGAAAGTGAACACCACGGCGGCGATGACGCGATGCGACGTCCTGGGCGAATAAGTGTCGATCATCCCCGGATTATAGGGACGAGCCGTCCCCGGAACCAGACCGGTGTCGTCAAATCTTCGACATGTGGCGGGACTCCGATCTGGCTTGCGCTTACGCCGCCTTTTTGCGCGTATCGAAAACGTGGTCGACAATGCCCCATGCCTGGGCCTCGCGGGCGGTCATGAAATGGTCGCGGTCCAGCGTGCGTTCGACCTCCTCATAGCTGCGGCCGCAATGCTGGGCATAGAGTTCAGCCATATGGCGTTTGGTCTTGCCGATCCGCTCGGCATGGCGCTGTATGTCGGAAGCCTGGCCCTGGAAGCCGCCCAGCGGCTGATGCAGAAGGATGGTGGCGTTCGGCAGCGCGATGCGGCGTCCCGGCGTGCCCGCCATCAGCAGGAACGAACCCATCGAGGCGGCAAAACCCATGCACACGGTCGATACCGGGCAGCTGACATATTGCATCGTGTCGTAGATGGCAAAGCCGCTGGTCACCACGCCGCCCGGCGAGTTGATGTAGAGCGAGATCTCCTTGTCGGGATTGTCCGACTCCAGCGACAAGAGCTGCGCGCAGACCAGCGCCGAGACGTCGTCGTTGATCTCGCCATTGATGAAGACGATGCGCTCGCGCAGGAGCCGCGAGAAAATGTCGAAGGCGCGTTCGCCGCGGCTCGATTGCTCGATCACCATCGGCACCAGACTGGCAATACCACTCATTTTCTTCTCTGATTTCCGTGTTCAGGCCGCACGCGGCACAAGGCGCGGTGTGTTCGCCGCGATGGGCTTTGCGGCCCCGCGCAGCCCGAGCGAAAGCCGGCAGCCGGCACCCGCCATGACAACGGCAGGCATCGCCTTGCGGGAAAATCCGTCATGGACGATGCGCAGATGCGTGCCGCCGGAAACTGTTCGGGCGAGCGTGAAGGTGACGACGCTGTCGAGTGGATCCTGGCGCGCGGCGCCGCCCGCCTGCTCTCGCCAGGAATAGCGCAGCAGGCGTTCGGGCTCGGCGTCAAGGATTTCGCACTCGATCACAGCGTCCGTCGCGGCGAAGGCAAAACGGTTGCCGATTTCCGGCGTGATGTCGTTGGGCATCATCCAGGCGGCGAGCAGTTCCGGCACCGTCAGCGCTCGCCAAACCTTTTCCGGCGGCTCCGCAAGGTCGTATTCGAACTCGAGCACATCCGAGGCGGCTTCGCTTTGGCTTTCGGCGTTCATTGATCCGACTTCCTTCACTGATCCATGTCCTTCAAAACCGTCTTCAACCTTTCGATGCGCTCCGGCCAGAAGGTCCGGTAGCGTTCGATCCAGGAGAGCAAGGGGGCAAGCCCCTGCGGATCGGCGCGGTAATAGGCGTTGCGGCCGGCCCGCCGCTCGACCACGAGGCCGGCGCCGCGCAGCACCGCCAGATGCTGCGAGACGGCCGGCTGCGACACAGTCAGGCCGCTGCGCAATTCCGACACGCTCATCTCGCTCGTCGCGAGGCGCTCGAAGACGGCGCGGCGTGTCGGGTCGGCCAGGGCGCGGAAAATCTCTGCTTCGATCATGAGAAAAGCATAAGTCGATACTTATTGATTTGGCAAGCGCTGTTTTGAAACCCATATGAAAGCTCCGGGCATTGCTGCCATTCCTTGACAATCAGCAGCAGTGCATATAGGAACGAAAAGGGAACAAAAACCTTGTGGGAAAAGCCAGCCTTAGCAGGCGGCGGACGTGCGCAGCCTGTAAGGTGCTGCGACAAAAATTTGTTTCGGATGAGCGCGGAGAAAAAACATGGCGGGTAGCGTCAACAAGGTCATTCTGGTCGGCAATCTTGGCGCGGATCCGGAAATCCGTCGCCTGAACTCGGGCGAGCCGGTCGTGAACATCCGCATCGCCACGTCGGAGAGCTGGCGCGACAAGAATTCCGGCGAGCGCAAGGAAAAGACCGAGTGGCACAATGTCGTCATCTTCAATGAGGGCATCGCCAAGGTGGCCGAGCAGTATCTGAAGAAGGGCATGAAGGTCTATGTCGAGGGCCAGCTGCAGACCCGCAAATGGCAGGACCAGACCGGCGCCGACAAGTACACGACGGAAGTCGTGCTGCAGAAATTCCGTGGCGAACTGCAGATGCTCGATGCGCGCGGCCAGGGCGAGGGCGGCCAGGTCGGCGGTTATTCCGGTGGCGGCAGCAGCCGTGGTTCCGATTTCGGCCAGTCCGGCCCGAACGAAAGCTTCAACCGTGGCGGCGGCGCCCCCAGGGGCGGCGGTGGCGGCGGTTCGTCGCGCGAGCTGGATGACGAGATCCCGTTCTGATCGAAAGCAATGCCGAACGGCGGACGTCGCCAGATGGCTGACGTCACGTGATCGATACGCCCCGAGGGTCCTGATGGACTTTCGGGGTTTTGCGTTGTTGATTGGCCTGACAGCAGGCGCGATCTGGGACTGAAAGGATAGGACGGTGAAGGCACGGGTAAAGTGGGTCGAGGAGCGCACCTTCGTCGGTGAGTCCGGCAGCGGTCACAAGCTGGTGCTGGGAACGGCATTCGGACCTGAAGGCAAGACTCCGGGGCCGAGCCCGATGGAACTGGTGCTGATCGGCACCGGCGGCTGTTCGGCCTATGATGTCGTGCACATCCTGGAAAAGGGCCGTGAGGCGGTTGAGGACTGCGTGGTCGAGCTCGATGCCGACCGGGCCGAGACCGAGCCAAAGGTGTTCACGCGCATCCACATGCATTTCATCGTCAAGGGCAGGGCGCTCTCGCCTGACAAGGTCAAGCGGGCGATCGACCTGTCGATCGAAAAATACTGCTCGGCCTCGGCGATGATGGCCAAGACGGCCATGATCACGCATGATTTCGAGGTTGTAGACACGTCGGCGAAGTAAGGCAGTAGGGGGCTGCCGCTCATCCCGCCATCAATGCCTTGATGCCGTCGGCCACGAACTGCACGGCCAGCGCGGCCAGGATGACGCCGAGCAGGCGGGTCAGGATCGAGCGGCCGGTCTGGCCGAGGATGCGGTCGATGCGTTCAGACAGCACGAACACCAGATAGGTGATGGCCAGGCAGACGAAGATGATGCCGACGAGTGCTGCCTGCGCGGCAAAGCCCTGAAACGAGCCGGAGAGCAGCACGGTCGCCGAAATCGCGCCGGGGCCTGCGATCAGCGGGATCGCCAGCGGGAAGGCGGCGATGTTGTGGATCATGTCCTTGGTGATGGCGACGTCGCCGATCTTCTCCTTGCGGTCCTGGCGACGCTCGAACACCATTTCGAAGGCGATGAAGAAGAGCAGAAAACCGCCGGCAACGCGGAAGGCCGGCAGGGTGATGCCGAACACCGACAGGATGGAGGCGCCCGCAACCGCGAACAGCGCCATCACCAGGAAGCCGATGACCGAGGCACGCACCGAAACCTGCTGGCGCTCCTCGCGGTTCATGCCGCGTGTCACGGCGAGGAACAATGGCGCCAGCCCGGGCGGATCGATGGTCACGAGAATGGTGACGAAGGCATTGAACAGGCTGTCGAAACTCGGCATCGCTGATCCCTCCCGCCGGGCCGAGCCCGCTCCACATTGGTAGAGCAAAGCCCGGCCGGTGGAAACAGTCAGGACCGCGAAAGCACGGGCTCCCGGCAAGGCTAGCCGGCGGCGTCGCAATAGGCCTTCAGGCGATAGCCGTCCGGGTCCACGACAAAGGCGGCATAGTAATTTTCACCATAGTCGGCGCGCAGACCCGGACCGCCATTGTCGCTTCCGCCTTCGCGCAACGCACCGGTATGGAAGGCATCGACGCTGGCCCGCGTTGGCGCGGCGAAGCAGAAATGCAGGCCGGATTTTCCATCCGCCGGCACCGGCCGTGCCGCCTCGTTGACCCATAGCGCGACGCTGTGGGCGCCATAACCGAGCGAACCCGGTGACTGGCTGAGACAGCTGTAGCCGAGAGGCGTCAGCGCTGCATCATAGAAGCGCTTCGAGGCATTGCTGTCGCGAACGCCGATCGAAATATGGTCGAACATGGTTTTCTCCATTGGTACAACGCGTTGCGGCGTCATCTTGCAGATTGACGGCGCGCCAAGAACTCGACTTCGAGGTGCCAGTCCGCGCCGTCGTGCGAGCGCTCGCCGAGCCATCGAAAGGAGTTCTCGGTGATCCGCGAAAAACTCCAGCACACCGAGGAGCCGGTGCCGTCGGCGCCGAGCTGCACGATCGTGTCGCCCTCGGCACGGCCGAGCTGGCGGCTGAAATACGTGTTGCGTGGATCGCTCCAGAAGATGTGCCAGGCGTCCGCGCCGGGATCATAGACCCGCAGCGTCGTGCCGTAGAATGTCCACTTGCCCAGGGAAGGCTGGGAACCGCTGTTCCGCGCGGGCAGGATCCAGACATCCTGGATGGCGCGGCCTTCCAGCACCCAGCCGAAATGCACCTCGCCGCGTCCGGTCAGCACGGTGCCGTCCTCGAGGTGGCGTGAGGCGTCGAAGGTCCAGGCGCCGACGAAGCGGCCGTAAAGGTTCAGTTTTTCGGCAGGCCCGACCATCGGTCCGGGACTGTGCAAGGCTTCGGCGAAGGGGTCGAACATGGCTGCGGCCTCTTTCTGTCAGGAGACCTGGAGGAGTAGGCGCTGACGGGGTTCTGGGCTTGGGAAAAATTGCTATATTTCGGCCATGACGGCGACGACCCGCACTCTTGCATCCGGACCCGGCTGGCACGTCGCGGACGTGATCTGCACGGCCGGTGCCGACGACCGGCCGTTCGAGGAGGCCCATCAGGATTTCTGCGTCGCGGCGGTCACCAGCGGCACGTTCGGCTACCGCGCGCGGCAAGGCACCGCCATGCTGTCGCCCGGCGCATTGCTGCTCGGCAATTCCGGTACATGCTATGAATGCGGGCACGAGCATGGCAGCGGCGACCGTTGCCTCTCGTTCCATTTCGGGCCGGCCTATATGGAACGGATCGTCGCCAACGTGCCGGGCGCCCGAACCCTCACCTTCGAGGCGCCGCGCCTGCCGCTCTTGCCGGCCTTGGCACCGCTGCTGGCCGAGGCGGAAGCCGCGCGCGACATGGCCGATAAGGATGCCTTCGAGGAACTTTCCCTGCGCTTCGCGGGTGCCGCCGTGGCCACGGTTTCCGGCGCCACGCCTGTCCTGCGCACGCCAAGCCGCCGCGATCAGAAACGAGTGGCGGAAGCGGTGCGGCGGATCGAGCTGGATGCCGACGGGCCGGTTTCGCTGTCCGCACTGGCGGATGGGGCAGCGACCAGTCCCTATCATTTCCTGCGCATTTTCCGGCAGGTTGCCGGCATGACGCCCTACCAGTTCCTGCTCAAGACCCGGCTGCACCGGGCGGCGGTGCGGCTGCGCCTGTCGGACGATGCGATCTCGGCGATAGCCTTCGACGCCGGTTTCAACGACCTGTCTACTTTCAACCGCCGGTTTCGACGCGTCATGGGCGAGACGCCACGCGATTATCGCGCCCGCCGGTCAGACAGCACCGGCATGCGGGTGCCTCGACGGAGACAAGCTCAATCCGAGGTCGGTCCGCACCAGCCCGGCAGATAGTCCGCGTCCTTGCCCTTGGCGAGCGTCAACGCCTCCTTCATCGCCTTGTCGAAATTCTTCGCAACCGCATTGCGATCGATGCGCCGGCGAAGGAAATCCGCCCAGATGAATTCGCTGAACGGCGTCGTGTCCTTGGCGAAGCCGCCTTGCCGGCGCAACTCGCCGGCCATGCTTCTATAGGGATCATCGATCAACTCGCCGATTGTCTTTGGAATTGCCGAGTAGTCGCGGCGGCGGCCGTTCTCATCGAACGGGTGCATCCAGCCCCTGTTGTCGAGCACGAAAAGAAACGCGTCCTTGTCAAGCGCGGACAGGTCGCTGATCACGGTCACAAGCACGTCCTTGACGCCTTCTTCGAGCAGGGCGCGAGCGAGGTGATGGTGATCGGTGACGTAGTTTCGATTTTTGGGACCCAATACGACGGGCACCATGTGTCTGCCGAGAAAAGCGCCGGTCTTCTTCTTGGCGTCCTGTTCCCGGATCATCTGGCGTTTCAACGCAACTTCCCGCATGCCGACCGTTATCTGCGTCGGCCGCAAGTCCTCGACGGGAACCGGCGTGACAATGGGTTCTCGGGGGTCGATCATGGCACTCCATCCTGTTCTTGCTGCTGCTGCTGTTGCCCCGGACCAAGTGATTTGATCGCCGCGTCGACGCTGTGGAATATGTGTTTCGTGCCGACCATTTCAGCGATGCCGAACCGCGCCAGGGCCGCCTGGGCGCGCAGCGATTCCAGACGCGCGATTGCAAAGACCGCGCCCGCCTTGCGGCAATGAAGGATGGTGTCGATCAGGGCCTGGGCGGCGGTGTAGTCGATTTCGACGATGTTGCTGGCCTCCAGCACGACCAGTTTCACTGTTTCGTTCCTGGCATCGACGAGATCGCAAAGGCCGCGCTTGAAACGGTCGGCATTGACGAAGGACAGCGGCGCCTGGAAGGCCGCGACCAGAACGCCTGGGAGCTGCTCGCCGGCACCTGGCTTGCCGGGCGGCCACCAGACGGAAGTCCCTGGCACTTGTTCGAGCTCGATCGGCTGCGTCTGGGTTGCGCTCCAGATCCCGTGCAACAGCGACAGGCCGATGCCGACTGCCACGCCGGTCTCGATCGGTAACACGACGATCGCCGCCATCGTGATCAGGATCAAGGCGAATTCGACCGGCGCCTGCCGGTAGACGCTGGCAAACACCTTCCATCGCAGTATGTGCTGGGCAACGAACATCAGGACGCCGGCAAGGGCTGCCTGTGGAACATTGGCGAGCAGACTGCCGCCGAAAGCGCCGAGCGCCAGCACGATGGCCGCGGCAATGAGGCCGGACAGTTGCGAGCGGCCGCCCGACTGGGAAACGATTGCCGTGCGCGGCGGGCTGGCGTTGACGGCAAAGGCGCCGAACAGGCCGGACGCGATGCTGCCGGCGCCGGCGCCGACAAAATCGCGGTTGACGTCGGGTGCATCGTCCGGTTGCGAGGCAAAGGAACGCGAGGTGGCGGCCGTCTGCACCATGACGACGATGGCGATCAGCAGAGCCAGCGGAACGAGCGCCTGCACATCTTTGAGGCCGGCCTCCGGCAAGTAGGCTCGCGGCAGACCGTTTGGCAGCGCGCCAAGCACCTCGACGCCGCGATCCCCGAGGTCGAAGGCGACGACCGCAAGCGTGGCAAGCACCATGCCGATCAGGGCGCCAGGGATGCGGGCGCTGATCCGTTCCGAGCAGAACACGATCGCGAACACGCCGAGGCCGAGCCCGAGGGCCCAGGGATTGGTGAGATGGAGACTGCCGGCAATCTCGCCGATACGCCGCAAGGTCTCACCGCTCTCGGCAGGCAGGCCGAGCAGCCCTGGCATTTGCGAGACGATGATGTGGACGGCGATGCCGGCCAAAAAGCCAGTTGTGACCGGCACCGAGAGGAGATCGGCGATCCAGCCGAGGCGAAAGATGCCGCTCAGCGTCACGATCGCCCCGACCATCAAGGCCAGCATGGCTGCCAGGGCCAGATAATGCGGCGAGCCGGATGTGGCGAGCAGCGCCAGGCTGCCGGCAAACAGTGGCGTGATGGTCGAATCCGCTCCAACCGAGAGGTGGCGATTGGCGCCAAACAGGGCAAACGCCACCGAACCGGCGACAAAAGCGAAGAACCCGACCTCGGGAGCAAAGCCGCCGAGCCGGGCCGTTGCCATCTGCTCGGGAATGGCGATCGCGGCCAGTGTCAAACCCGCGACCAGATCGCCATTGAGATCCCGAGGCTGCCAGCCGCTCAACGCTCGCAAAGGCAGCCAGCGGCTCCGATTCATCGTACTTGCGGCTTTCGCTTGGGGAAATCGGTCCATTGCCGGCTTTTGCCTTGTGGCGGCGAAAAGCGTTGTGGCCATATCGTCGCAATCAGCGGTATCCTTTTGAAATTACCACCAAAAATGACACTGGAAAAGTGCCGCTAACATTGGAGTTTCGGCTGCGCTTCCTATATAAGCGGTCAGTGATTCCTGATTAGATTGTGATCCGATTTGACCGACCAAAAGACACCGCGCGGCGCCGACGGCGGCCCTACCGGCATCGAGCCCATCTCCATCATCGAGGAGATGCAGAGCTCGTATCTCTCGTACGCCATGAGCGTGATCGTCAGCCGTGCGCTGCCCGATGTGCGCGATGGCCTGAAGCCTGTCCATCGCCGCATCCTCTACGCGGCGCATGAGAGCGGCTACCACTGGAACCGCAAATATGTGAAGTCGGCGCGCCCGGTGGCCGACGTGATGGGTAAATACCATCCGCATGGCGACGCCTCGATCTATGATGCCTTGGTACGCATGGCGCAGGATTGGTCGCTGCGCGTGCCGCTGATCGACGGGCAGGGCAATTTCGGCTCGATCGACGGCGATCCGCCGGCGGCGATGCGCTACACCGAGTCGCGGCTGACCAAGGTCGCGCATGAACTGCTGGAGGATATCGACAAGGACACCGTCGATTTCCAGGACACTTATGATGCCTCGGACACCGAGCCGAAGGTCCTGCCGGCGCGCTTTCCCAATCTGCTGGTCAATGGCTCCGGCGGTATCGCCGTCGGCATGGCCACCAACATCCCGCCGCACAATCTTGGCGAAGTCTGCAATGGCGCCATCGCCGTCATCGACAATCCGGCGATTGACCTGCCGGCACTGATGGAGATCATTCCGGGCCCTGATTTCCCGACCGGCGGCATCGTGCTCGGCCGTTCCGGCATCTACAGCGCCTATTCGACTGGCCGTGGCTCCATCGTGATGCGCGGCAAGGTCAACATCGAGCAGCGCGGCAATGACCGTGAATCGATCATCATAACCGAGGTTCCCTACCAGGTGAACAAGGCCTCGATGATCGAGAAGATGGCCGAGCTGGTGCGCGACAAGCGCATCGAGGGCATTTCCGACATCCGTGACGAAAGCGACCGCCAGGGCTATCGCGTCGTCATCGAGCTGAAGCGCGACGCCGTCGCCGATGTCATCCTCAACCAGCTTTACCGGTTCACGCCGCTGCAGTCTTCTTTCGGCGCCAATATGGTGGCGCTGAATGGCGGCAAGCCGGAACTGCTGACCCTGACCGACATGCTGAAGGCGTTCGTCTCCTTCCGCGAAGAGGTCATCACAAGGCGGACGAAATTCCTGCTGCGCAAGGCGCGCGACCGCGCCCATGTGCTGGTTGGTCTCGCCATCGCCGTTGCCAATATCGACGAGGTCATCAAGCTGATCCGCACCGCGCCGGATCCGCAGACGGCGCGCGAGCAGTTGATGGAGCGGCGCTGGCCCGCGGGTGATGTCGAATCGCTGATTCTTCTGATCGACGATCCGCGCCACCGCATCAACGAGGACGGGACCTACAATCTCTCCGAGGAGCAGGCGCGCGCCATTCTTGAGTTGCGCCTGCAGCGCCTGACCGCGCTCGGCCGCGATGAAATCGCCGACGAGTTGAACACGATCGGCGACGAGATCAAGGACTACCTCGACATCCTGTCGTCGCGCGCGCGTGTCCAGCAGATCGTCAAGGACGAACTCGCCGCAGTGCGCGACGAGTTCGGTACGCCACGCCGCACCGAACTCACCGACGGCGGCGCGGACATGGAAGACGAGGACCTGATCCAGCGTGAGGACATGGTCGTGACGGTGAGCCACTCCGGCTACATCAAGCGCGTGCCGCTGTCGCTGTACCGGGCGCAGCGCCGCGGCGGCAAGGGCCGCTCCGGCATGTCGACCAAGGAAGAGGATTTCGTCACCCGGCTGTTCGTGGCCAACACGCATACGCCGGTGCTGTTCTTCTCTTCACGCGGCATCGTCTACAAGGAAAAGGTCTGGCGGCTGCCGATCGGCAATCCGCAATCACGCGGCAAGGCGCTGATCAACATGCTTCCGCTGGAGCAGGGCGAGCGCATCACCACGATCATGCCGCTGCCCGAGGACGAAACGAGCTGGGGCGAACTCGACGTGATGTTCGCCACCACGCGCGGCACCGTGCGCCGCAACAAGCTGTCCGATTTCGTCCAGGTCAACCGCAATGGCAAGATCGCCATGAAACTGGAGGAGGAAGGCGACGAGATCCTCGGCGTCGAGACCTGCACCGACAATGACGACGTGCTTTTGACCGCGAGTTCCGGCCAGTGCATCCGCTTCTCGGTCGGCGACGTGCGCGTGTTCCAGAGCCGCAACTCTGTCGGCGTGCGCGGCATCACCATGGCCGAGACCGACCGCATCATCTCCATGTCGGTGATCGAGAGTGTCGATGCGTCGCCGGCCGAACGCGCCGCCTATCTCAAGCGGGCAGCAGCCGAACGGCGGCTTGCCGCCGGTATCGCGGCCGGCGAAGAGGAAGAAATCGCGCTGACCAATGAAGAGGTCGGCGAGGAGACGGAGCTTTCCGACGAGCGCTACGAGTTCCTCAAGGCGCACGAGCAGTACGTGCTGACGGTTACCGAATACGGCTACGGCAAGCGCTCGTCTTCCTACGATTTCCGTCTGACCGGACGCGGTGGCAAGGGCATCCGGGCCACCGACGTGTCGAAGGCGGCGGAGATCGGCCGGCTGGTGGCGACCTTCCCGGTCGGGAATGACGACCAGATCATGCTGGTGTCGGATGGCGGGACCGTCATCCGGGTGCCGGTCAACGGCATCCGTTTCGCCAGCCGCGCCACCAAGGGCGTGACCATCTTCAATACGGCTGAGGGTGAAAAGGTGGTTTCTGTCGAGCGGATCTCGGAGCCGCAAGCGGACGAGGAGAGCGAAGAGGCCGTCGAGGGTGGCGTGGAGTCCGGTCCGGTGACGGCTACTGGCTCGGATGGTGCCGAGTAAGTCCTGGACCGGTTTTTGACATAGCAACGCCGGCCCATTGGCCGGCGCGG
Organism: Mesorhizobium sp. GW821-FHT07A06; assembly: GCF_059419085.1. Classification (NCBI taxonomy): domain Bacteria; kingdom Pseudomonadati; phylum Pseudomonadota; class Alphaproteobacteria; order Hyphomicrobiales; family Phyllobacteriaceae; genus Mesorhizobium; species Mesorhizobium sp. GW821-FHT07A06. The sequence goes on along the minus strand of NZ_JBWKRC010000007.1, from coordinate 248,406 downwards.
CAGGAAGTCTGGAATGACTTAGTAGTGACGATACGGCTTGCGCGGGCCGAAGCCTTCGAAGCGCTTGACGGTTGCCTTGACGCGGACGCGTTGTGCCTCTTGATGCAGCCCGAAAACGGTGGCGATCAGCATGGCGACGGTCATTGCGGTGGCGAGCATGTAGATCAGCATTTGCGTGTTCTCCTGCGCCTTACAACGGATAGATGGGATTTTGGTTTCATCTTATTAAGGTGCAATCTAATGAACGCTGCGTGAAGGCTTGGTGATCAGCTTGTTCATCTGTCGTTCATGCGCCGGAAAAGGTTCACGGCCCGCCCGCCATCGGATTTGCCTTTGTGAGAGAGGCTCGCTAGAGCCTGTTCCATCTTGGTGGACTGAAGATGGAACAGGCTCAAGCTTTCATTTGAGCATGATCTCCAGGACAAACGAAAAACCGTTTGTCCGCAAAAACCGGTTTCCACTTTTTGGGATCATGCATTAGAAGCTCCGCCATGACCGAACGCATCGCCCTTTATGCCGGCTCCTTCGACCCGCTGACCAACGGCCATCTCGATGTGCTGAAGGCGTCGCTGGCGGTTGCCGACATCGTCTATGCCGCGATTGGCATTCATCCCGGCAAGAAGCCGCTGTTCTCCTTCGAGGAACGGGTCCAGTTGATCGAAGCCGCCACGAAAGCCGAATTTGGCAGCGATGGCGCCCGCATCCGGGTGGTCGCCTTCGACGGGCTTGTCATCGATGCCGCGAGGAAGCAGGGCGCCTCGATCATGATCCGCGGGCTACGCGACGGTACCGATCTCGACTACGAGATGCAGATGGCCGGCATGAACGAGACCATGGCGCCTGAATTGCAGACGGTCTTTCTGCCCGCCAGCCCGTCGGTGCGCACCATTACCGCCACACTTGTACGGCAGATAGCCTCGATGGGCGGCAACATCCGCCCCTTCGTGCCGGCGGCAGTTGCTGGCGCGCTCACCGCCAAATTCGCGAAATAAGCCTCGGAGAAAACACATGCAGCTGAAAAGGCTCGCCTCGTTCCTTGTCGTGCTCGCCGGTCTTTTGACCGCTTCCGTTTCCGCCTATGCCGCCGATCCCGAAAACACCATGATCATCACGCTGAAGGACGGCGACGTCACGATCGCGCTGCGGCCCGACCTGGCGCCCAAGCATGTCGCGCAGATCAAGAAGCTCGTGCGTGACCATGCCTATGACAATGTCGCCTTCCACCGCGTGATCGACGGCTTCATGGCGCAGACCGGCGACGTCAAGTTCGGCAACATGAAGAAGGGTTTCAACTCGCAGGCCGTCGGCACCGGCGGTTCGGACCTGCCGGACCTGCCTGCCGAGTTCTCTCAGACCGAGCACTACAAGCGCGGCGTGGTCGGCATGGCCCGCTCGCAGGATCCGAACTCCGCCAATTCGCAGTTCTTCATCATGTTCGCGCCGGCGCCGCCGCTCGACGGCCAGTACACCATCGTCGGCAACGTCGTCAGCGGCATGGAACTGGTGGACAAGATCAAGAAGGGTGACGAGGCCGACAACGGTACGGTTACCGACCCGGACCGGATGATCAAGGTGCGCATCGCCGCGGACAAATAATTCTGTTTTTTGAGAAAAAGGATATCTGACATGGCTGAGATCAAGGACCGCGAGAACGCGCTCATCCTGGAAACGACCAAGGGCAAGGTCGTCATCGAACTTTTCCCCGACCTGGCTCCGGGCCATGTCGCTCGCATCAAGGAACTGGCCAGGGAAGGCGCTTACGACGGCGTGGTCTTCCACCGCGTCATCGACGGCTTCATGGCGCAGACAGGCGACGTGAAGTTCGGCAATTCGAACAAGCCGACCTTTGCTCCTTCGCGCGCGGGCATGGGCGGTTCCGACAAGCCGGACCTGAAGGCTGAGTTCTCCAACGCCAACCATGGCCGCGGCACCTGCTCGATGGCGCGTGCGCAGAACCCGAACTCTGCCAATTCGCAGTTCTTCATCTGCTTCGACGATGCCGCTTTCCTCAACCGCCAGTATACGGTCTGGGGCCAGGTCATCGAAGGCATGGACAATGTCGACAAGATCAAGCGCGGCGAGCCGGTTGTCGATCCCGACAAGATCGTGTCGCTGAAGGTCGCGGCGGACGTCAAGTAAGGCGAGACGACAATGATGGGCGTCGTCTGGTCGCTTCTCGGCATCCTGTCCGGCGCCTTCATTGCCATTCAGGCCCCGATCAATTCGCAGCTGGCGCGCGGCCTGGGTCTCCCGGTCGCGGCCGCTGCCTTCTCGTTCCTGTCGGGCGCCATCGTGCTCGGGATCATCTCCGTCACGGTGGTGAAGCTGCAAGGAATCTCGCTCGACTGGAAGGCGCCGGCGCCGTGGCTGTTCGTTGCCGGCGGCATGCTCGGCGGATTCTATGTCACGCTCTCCACTATTCTCACGCCGCGCATCGGGGCCGCCGCCTTGATGGCGTTCCTCGTGGCCGGCCAGCTGCTGGCCGGCATGCTTATCGATCGCGTCGGCTTCCTGGGCGTCGCGGTGCGCGAGATCTCGCTAGGCCGGGTCGCCGGCGCGGTGCTGCTGCTGGTCGGGGCGCTGCTCGTCCGGCTCTACTGATGCGCGTCGATCTCTTCGACTTCGACCTGCCGGAAGAGCGCATTGCGCTCCGCCCGGCGGAGCCGCGCGACAGCGCCAAGATGCTGGTGGTCAAGCCGGGCGAAGCGCTTGAAGACCGGGCGGTTGGCGACCTGCCATCCCTACTCAGGGCCGGCGATGTGCTGGTGTTCAACGACACCAAGGTCATTCCGGCGCAGCTCAAAGGCGTCAGGCGGCGCGGCGAAGCGGCGGCGCAAGTCGAAGCGACACTGCATATGCGGGTGGCGCCCGATCGTTGGCTAGCCTTCATGCGGCCAGGCAAGCGTATCGCCGCCGGCGACCGCATCCATTTCGGTCATGACGGCAATTCCTGTTTCCTCGGCCAGCTCGACGCCACCGTGATCGAGAAGGGCGAGGGCGGCGAGGCGCTGCTTGGCTTCGACCTGTCAGGGCCTTTCCTCGACGAAGCGCTGCAGGCCGTCGGCCACATCCCGCTGCCTCCCTACATCGCCTCGAAGCGCGACGACGACGAGCGCGACCGCGCCGACTACCAGACCATCTATGCAAGGGAGGAAGGCGCGGTCGCCGCCCCTACCGCAGGCCTGCATTTCACGCCGGAGCTTTTCGCGGCTCTCGACGCCAGGGGTGTCGAACGCCACTTCGTGACCTTGCATGTCGGCGCCGGCACGTTCCTGCCGGTGAAGGCCGACGACACCGCCGACCACAAGATGCATGCCGAGATCGGTTCGGTCAGTGAAGCGACTGCCGACGCGCTTAACGCTGCCAAGGCGAGGGGCGGGCGCATCATTGCCGTTGGCACGACCTCGCTACGCCTGCTGGAGAGTGCCGCGCGTGAAGATGGCACGGTGCCAGCGTGGTCCGGTCCGACCGACATCTTCATCACGCCCGGCTACCGCTTTCGCACGGCCGACATGCTGATGACCAATTTCCATCTGCCGCGCTCGACGCTGTTCATGCTGGTTTCGGCCTTCAGCGGTCTCGACACGATGCGTGGCGCCTATGCGCATGCCATTGCGAACCGGTACAGGTTCTACTCCTATGGAGACGCAAGCCTGCTTTTTCGAGCGGAGATGAGCGATGGACGATGATCTGCAAGCCCTCGATCGCGAAGGCCTGATCGCCGAAGTGAAAAAGCTGCGCGCCGGCATTCGCGCGCATCGCGACACGTCAGGCCATGATCTCTGCTGGCATCACCCGGATCTGTGGGACCTGCTGCCTGAAAAGACCGCGCCATCGATCGCCGTGCCGCCCTGGCCAAAATTCATGCGCGGCTGCGTGCAATACCGCCAGTCGCTCGACAGGCAGGCGCCTGAAGCGGCGGTTCATGACAAGGAATTCAATGGCTAAGCCGTTCAGCTTCAAGGTTCTGGCGACCGACGGCAAGGCGCGGCGCGGTGTCATCGACATGCCGCGTGGCGAAATTCGCACGCCGGCCTTCATGCCCGTCGGCACCGGCGGCACCGTCAAGGCCATGTATATGGAACAGGTGCGCGGCGTCGGCGCCGACATCATCCTGGGCAACACCTATCACCTGATGCTGCGGCCGGGCGCCGAGCGCGTGGCGCGGCTCGGCGGCCTGCACGAATTCGCCCGCTGGCCGCATCCGATCCTGACCGACAGCGGCGGTTTTCAGGTGATGTCACTGTCGAAGCTGAGGAAACTGACCGAGAAAGGCGTCACCTTCCGCTCACATATCGATGGCGCAGCCTACGAGATGTCGCCGGAGCGTTCGATCGAGATTCAAGGCCTGCTTGATTCCGATATCCAGATGCAGCTCGACGAATGCACGGCGCTGCCAGCTGAGTTGAAGGAGATCGAGCGCGCCATGGAGCTGTCGCTGCGCTGGGCCGAGCGCTGCAAGGTGGCGTTCGGCGACCAGCCCGGAAAGGCGATGTTCGGCATCGTGCAGGGGGGCGACAACGCGGCGCTGCGCGTGCGTTCGGCGCAGGCGCTGAGCGCGATGGATCTCAAGGGCTATGCGGTCGGCGGCTTGGCCGTCGGCGAGCCGCAAGCGGTGATGCTCGAGATGCTCGACATCACCTGTCCGGAGCTGCCTGATGACAAGCCGCGCTATCTCATGGGTGTCGGTACGCCCGACGATATCCTGAAATCGGTGGCGCGCGGCATCGACATGTTCGATTGCGTCATGCCGACACGGGCCGGCCGGCACGGCCTTGCCTATACAAGGCGCGGCAAGGTCAATCTGCGCAACGCGCGCCATGCGGACGACCCGCGCCCGCTGGACGAGGAAAGCGACTGCCCGGCAGCGCGGGATTATTCGCGTGCCTATCTGCATCATCTCGTGCGCTCGCAGGAGGCGCTTGGCGCGATGCTGCTCACCTGGAACAATCTTTCCTACTACCAGAAGCTGATGCAGGAGATCCGCGCCGGGATCGAGACCGGGAGCTTCGAGACGCGTGGGGCCGAGATCACGGAGGGCTGGGCGAGGGGCGACATCCCCGTCCTGTAAAACCTCAGGTGCTCAGCGAATTCGACGCGCGCAGGCTGCAGCCGGTAATCTGGAACGTGCCGTCGGGCTGCTGCTGCAGTGTGTAGACAGCCTCGTAGTCCTTGCCGTCGGGGCCGACGATGAGCACCTGCTGTACAATTGAACCCGGGCCCGTCTGTTCGACCTTGCCGAAGGCATAGGACTGTGGCTTGCGCACCGGCGGGTAGCCATTGGTCACCATGTTCATGAAGGCATCGATGGTCGGGAACACCTGCTTCACGTTCGGGGCGGCGAAGCTGTAGGCCTTGGCGCCATCATCGGCGAGGAGGGCCTTCAACTGACCATCGATGACAGCCTGGCCAGCCCTGATTTCGGCATCGCCGGCAAAGGCCGAGGATATGAAGATGAATGGAATGACTGCGAATGCGAAAAAAGCGCGACGCATGGCTTGTCTCCGTCGTTCCTCGGAATGGTCCCTCGAGAATGATATCTGAAGACCCACGGTAACATACGCTTGGCGATGCATCCCGGTTTCACCGATTGCGAATATTCGCCACCGGAATGTCATGCCCGTTGCGGGGCTGCGCGAGGCCGTGGCCAGTGCCCGTGTCGGCCAAGTACGGATTCCAATGCTTGAAAGGCCGCCTCCAGTCTGCCAGAAGGGCCGCTTGGACTTGGACGTTTAGCGGGACGAAGCCATGAAGGCGTTTTTCGTGCAGATCAAATGCGAGCTGGGCAAATCCTATGAAGTTGCCAGCGCGCTTGCCGATGCCGAGATCGCCTCGGAGATTTACTCCACTGCCGGCAATTACGATCTGCTTGCCAAATTCTATGTCGACGATGAGGAAGATGTCGGCCACTTCGTCAACGAGAAGGTGCAGATTCTCCCGGGCATCAAGGACACGTTCACGGTCGTCACGTTTCGTGCCTTCTAGCCGGGAATGCATTTGCCCGGGCGCGAGGCAAAGCCTGATCAAGGCCGTATTTCAGCTGCCTCAATTTTAGGCAGGCGCGACATACTGATCGCCCGGACCTCCCAAATCACCGATTGCGCTTGATTTTCTCCGGCGACGCCAGTGAAATGGCGTCACAGGGGAGTATGCGATTGGCAGCGTTCGATGAAATGCTTCCGGAAGTCTCCGGATTGAGAAGACCGTATTCGGCTTACGATCGCTGGCTGAAGGAGCAGGATCCGGCCAGGCTTACTGAGAAGATGCAGGACGCCGAACGCGTCTTCCGCAAAACCGGAATCACCTTTGCCGTCTACGGCGAGCAAGAGGCGTCCGAGAGACTTATTCCCTTCGACATCGTTCCGCGCATCATTTCGGGCAATGAGTGGCGACGCCTGACGCAAGGCATCGAGCAGCGCGTGCAGGCGCTGAACGCCTTCCTCGACGACATATACCATCGCCAGGAGATCCTGCGCGCTGGCCGTGTCCCCAGGGACCTCATCGCCAGGAACGAGGCTTTCCTGCCGGAGATGATCGGGGTGCGGCCGCCGGCCGGCGTCTACACCCATATCATTGGCGTCGATATCGTGCGCATCAGCGAGGACGAATTCTACGTGCTGGAGGACAATGCACGCACGCCGTCGGGTGTCTCCTACATGCTGGAGAACCGCGAGACGATGATGCAGCTGTTCCCAGAGCTGTTCCAGAAGATCAAGGTGCGGCCGGTCGAGAACTACCCGCAGCTGCTGCGCCAGTCGCTGGCGGCGGTGCGGCCGCAGAGCACCAAGGGCGCGCCGACCATCGCGGTGCTGACACCAGGCAGTTTCAACTCGGCCTATTTCGAGCACGCCTTCCTTGCCGACCAGATGGGCGTGCAACTGGTCGAGGGGCAGGATCTGCGCGTCGTCGACGGCCATGTCGCGATGCGCACGACCGAGGGCTACAAGCAGATCGACGTGCTTTACCGCCGCGTCGACGATTCCTTCCTCGACCCGCTGACCTTTCGGCCGGATTCGGCCCTCGGCATACCGGGCATCATGGATGTCTACCGCGCCGGCAACATCACCATTGCGAATGCGCCGGGCACCGGTATCGCCGACGACAAGGCGATCTATTCCTACATGCCCGAGATCGTCGAATTCTACACAGGCCGCAAGGCGATCCTCGGCAACATCCCCACGTGGCGCTGTTCCGAGCCGGACAGCCTGAAATATGTGCTCGAGCACATCCATGAGCTGGTGATCAAGGAAGTGCACGGGTCCGGCGGCTACGGCATGCTGGTCGGCCCGGCGGCGACCAAGAAGGAATGCGAGGCGTTCGCCAAGAAACTGGCCGCGAAGCCTTCGAACTATATCGCCCAGCCGACACTGGCGCTGTCGACCTGCCCGATCCTGACCGACAAGGGGCTGGCACCGCGCCACGTCGATCTCAGGCCCTACGTGCTGGTTTCCGACCGCATCCAGATCGTGCCCGGTGGCCTGACGCGCGTGGCGTTGAAGGAAGGCTCGCTGGTGGTCAATTCCTCGCAGGGCGGCGGAACGAAAGATACCTGGGTGTTGGATGACTGAGTGAGTAGGGAATAGTCAGTAGGCAGTAGTGAAATTAAGGGGACGGGAAATGCCATATTCCATTGAGATTCAATCGCTTACTATTCCCTACTCACGATTCCGTACTCACTAGCCCGAAGGGCCTCACATGCTTTTAGGCCGGACCGCCAACGGGCTCTACTGGATGAACCGCTACATAGAGCGGGCCGAAAACATGGCGCGGCTGGTCGATGCCGGGCTGCGCATGGCGCTGACGCGCACGCAAAGCGCGTCGGAGGAATGGAATTCGGTGCTGCTCAGCGCCGGCTCCGACGTCGCCTTCCAGCAGAAGTATTCTGACTATACGGCGGCCGATGTCGCCGATTTCCTGCTGCGCGACACCTCGAACCCGTCGAGCACGATGTCGTCGATCGAGACGGCCCGCAACAATGCCCGCATGGTGCGCACCGCGCTGACGCGCGAGACCTGGGAAAGCATCAACGAAGCCTGGATGTCACTGAAGCGGATGCTGGCCAGGCCGATCGACGAGCGTGACCTGCCAAGCGTCCTCGACGCGATCAAACGCGAGACGGCGCTGATCCGCGGCTCGTTCTACGGCACCATGCTGCGCAACGAGATCTTCGATTTCTCGCAACTCGGCACCTATGTCGAGCGCGCCGACAACACGGCACGCATCCTCGATGTGAAATATTACGTGCTGTTGCCGTCGATCTCCTGGGTCGGCTCGACGCTCGACAACTATCAGTGGGAATCGATCCTGCGCTCGGTGTCGGCGCATCGCTCCTATCGCTGGGTCTACGACGCCGACTACAAGCCGACCAATATCGCCGACTACCTGATCCTCAACGTACGCATGCCGCGTTCGCTGACTTTCTGCTACCGCTTCCTGTCTGAACATCTGAAGTTCCTCGGCGACGATTACGGCGAGCGTCACGCCTGCCACGCAACGGCGGAGAAGACGCAGACCATGCTGAGGGCAGGGTCGATCAAGGACATTTTTGATGCCGGCCTGCATGAGTTCCTGGCCAACTTCATTCGCGACAATACCAGGCTCGGCGACGAGATCGCGCAGGATTACCGGTTTTATTGAGGAAGCCATGAGGCTCAAGATCACGCACCGGACCGAATACCGTTACGACGCGCCGGTGCAATATCTGCTGCAGCGGCTGCGGCTGCTTCCGGTGAGCGGGCAGACACAGACGGTCCTGTCATGGGCGCTGAAGGTCGAGGGCGCGCGCGAGGAAGTGCGATTTACCGACCACTATGGCAACGATACCCGACTGCTGAGCGTCGAGGGTGACCATGACTTCATCACGGTCGAGGCGTCTGGCGAGGTGGTGACGCGCGACACGTCAGGCGTTAGCGGGCCGCATCACGGCTTCGCGCCGCTGTGGTTGTTTGCCCAGGAGACACCGCTGACCACCATAGGCGGTGGCATTCGCGATCTTGCCGAAGCGGTCGGCGCGGGCACCGATATCGAGAGGCTGCATCGGCTGATGGCAATGATCGGCGAGCGCGTCGCCTACACGCCCGGCACCACCAATGCGACGACACCGGCTGAAGAGGCGCTGGCGCTGAAAACCGGGGTTTGCCAGGACCACAGCCATATCTTTGCCGCCACCGCGCGCGCCATGGGTTTTCCCTCGCGCTACATCAGCGGATATCTGATGATGGATGCCGTCGAACAAGCGGCAAGCCATGCCTGGGCCGAAGCGCATGTCCCGGGCCTCGGCTGGGTCGCCTTCGACCCCGCCAACGGTATTTCTCCCGATGAACGCTATGTGAAGGTGGCCACCGGCCGCGACTATCGCGATGCCTCGCCGGTATCGGGAATTCGGCTGGGGCAGGCGGAAGAACAGCTTGCGGTCACCGTCACGGTGGAGCAGTAATCCCGCAAGGATTAGTGCCAAGAAGAGATTCCATGACCTATTGCGTCGGCCTGAAGATCGATCGCGGGCTCGTGTTCATGTCGGACACGCGCACCAATGCCGGCATGGATTCGATCTCGACCTTCAAGAAGATGCATGTATGGGAGCAGCCCGGCGAACGCGTCATCGTGCTTATGTCGGCCGGCAATCTGGCGACGACACAGGCCGTGGTCAGCCTGCTCGACGAACGTACGAAGGCGGTCGGCGATCGTCACGAGAAGCTCCTGGACACGCCATCCATGTACCAGGCGGTGCGGCTGGTCGGCGACACGGTCAAGGAGGTGATCGCGCATTCCTCGCCCGCCGGCGAGAAAGCCGATTCCTATTTCAATGCCTCCTTCATCCTTGGCGGACAGATCAAGGGCAGTCCGCCGCGGCTGTTCATGATCTATCCCGAGGGCAATTTCATCGAGTCGACCGACGACACGCCGTTCTTTCAGATCGGCGAGACCAAATACGGCAAGCCGATCATCATTCGCGCCTATGAGCGGACCATGAGCCTGGCCGAGACGGTGAAGCTGCTCCTGGTGTCGTTCGATTCGACGCTGAAATCGAACCTGTCGGTTGGCTTGCCGCTCGACCTTCTGTTCCTTGAGAAGGATACTTTCAAGGTTGGCCTGAAGAAGCGGATCGGTCAGGACGACCAGTATTACCGCACGATCTCCGATGGCTGGTCGAATGCGTTGAAGACGGCTTTTGCCAGCCTGCCGGATTTCCCGGGATAATGCATGTCGCCCAAAGCGCCCCCGGTTCTAGGCGAACGACATGCATGAAAACAAGGACCCAAAGCGCATCGCCGTCGATCCGATCAAATGCAATGCGCTTCGGGGCGCGGCGCGGCAGGCGACAGCTGTTGCATCTTTTGCATGTTAACTAGCGTGGAATCGAGAGCCGGACCAAGGTGCCGGCGATCATGTCGGGAGGACAGGATGAACACCGACGAGTTCCGGCAATGGTCGCAGCGTGCCGCCGACTGGGGTGCCGACTATCGCAATTCATTGCGCGAGCGGCGGGTGCGGCCGCTGGTCGATCCAGGCGACATTTTCAGGAGCATCGAAGCCACTCCGCCCGAAGACGCCGAACCGATGGACAGGATCTTCGCCGACTTCGAGGAGAAGATCGTGCCGGGGATGACGCATTGGCAGCATCCGCGCTTCTTCGCCTATTTCCCGGCCAACGCGGCGCCGGTCTCGGTGGTGGCCGAGTATCTGGTGTCGGCAATGGCCGCGCAATGCATGCTTTGGCAGACGTCGCCGGCCGCGACCGAACTCGAAACACGCACCGTGGACTGGATGCGCCAGGCGCTCGGCCTGCCCGAGGGGTTCTCCGGCGTGATCCAGGATTCAGCCTCGTCGGCGACACTCAATGCCGTGCTGACCATGCGCGAGCGGGCGCTGGATTGGCAAGGCAACCGACAGGGCCTGGCCGGGCAGGCACGGCTGCGCGTCTATTCCTCGAATCAGGTGCACACTTCGATCGACCGCGCGATATGGGTTTCGGGCATCGGCGAGGACAATTTGGTGCGCATTCCTGTCAGCGGCCGTTTCCGCTCCATGGATACAGCGGCTCTGGAAGCGGCAATTGTCGCTGATCGTGCGGCCGGAATGCTGCCCGCCGGCATCATAGGCAGCGTCGGTGGAACCAGCATCGGCGGCACGGACGATATCGCCGCGATCGCCGGTGTGGCGCGCCGGCATGGGCTCTATCTGCATGTCGATGCCGCCTGGGCCGGGTCGGCAATGATCTGCCCGGAGTATCGCCATTTCTGGGCCGGAGCCGAACACGCGGATTCTGTCGTCTTCAACCCGCACAAATGGCTTGGCGCACAGTTTGACTGCTCCATCCAGTTCTTGCGACAGCCGGAAGACCTGGTGCGTACGCTGGCGATCAAGCCCGAATTCCTCAAGACGCACGGACGTGACGGCATCATCAACTATTCCGAATGGTCGGTGCCGCTCGGCCGGCGCTTCCGCGCCTTGAAATTGTGGTTCCTGCTGCGCGCCCACGGGCTGCAAAACCTGCGCGCCATGATCCGCAACCATGTCGCGTGGAGCGAGGGGCTTGCCGCACGGCTGGCGGGAGAGCCGGATTTCGAGATCGTCAGCGAACCGATGCTGTCGCTGTTTTCGTTCCGGCACAAAACGACTTCAAGCGCTGATGCCGACGAGCATAATCTGCGGCTGGTCAATGCGATCAACGACGACGGCCGTATCTACCTGACGCAGACGAGGGTCGACGGCCAGGTGGCAATACGGTTCCAGGTCGGCCAATTCGAAACGACCGCTGGTGACGTCGACGCGGCTTTTGCCGTCATCACCGAAATCGCGAGGAATAGCGCGATCCAGCCTTGATGGCGTTGCGTTTCGGCTTTGCCTTGGCGATCAGGTGATTTCTGTTAGCCGGCTTATGCCTTTTCATGGCTTTCGCTTTCGTTTATAGACAAGAAAAACGAAAACGGGAGCTTGCCTTATGTATCTGTCTCCGCGCCATGCCGAGATCATCCAGATGGCCAAGGACCATGGCCGTGTGCTGGTCGACGACCTGGCCACTCATTTCAATGTGACGCCGCAGACCATTCGCAAGGATCTCAACGATCTATGCGACCAGCGGCTGCTTTCGCGCATCCATGGCGGCGCCTTGTTCCCTTCCGGGATCGAGAACATGGAGTATGAGGCGAGGCGCAAGATCGCGGCGGACGAGAAGGAAGCGATCGGCCGCGCCGCGGCAAGGCTGATTCCCGACAATGCCTCGCTGTTCATCAATATCGGAACCACGACGGAGGCGGTCAGCAAGGCGTTGCTTGATCACAGCGGCCTCATGGTCATCACCAATAACATCAATGTTGCCAACAGGATGCGCATATATCCTTCGATCGAGGTGGTGATCGCCGGCGGTGTCGTGCGCGGCTCGGACGGCGGCGTCGTCGGCGAAGCCGCGGTCGATTTCATCCGGCAGTTCAAGGTCGACTACGCCGTCATCGGCGCTTCGGCCATCGACCACGACGGCGCCTTGCTCGATTTCGATTTTCGCGAGGTGAAGGTGGCGCAGGCGATCATTGCCAATGCCAGGCACGTCATCCTGGTCTCCGACCAGACCAAGTTCGAGCGCACCGCGCCGGTGCGTATCGGCCACCTGTCACAGGTCAACACCTTCATCACCGACCGTTGCGACATCGCATCGGTACGCAAGATCTGCCAGGAGGCGGAAGTTCAACTGATCGAGACGTCGCTTGGCTGAGGCTGATCACGGCCGCCTCACGATGTCGTGATATTTCGTTTGACATTCGTTATCAGTTCGAAATAATTCCGCCACGGTTTCGCAAAAGACCAAAAATGGTGCAATGCGAAATCGTGGAGGCTTTAAGTGGACACAACTTCAGTCCGGGATATTTTCGTAATCGGCGGCGGCATCAATGGCTGCGGTATAGCCCGCGATGCCGTGGGGCGCGGGTTTTCGGTTTTTCTCGCCGAGATGAACGACCTCGCCTCCGGAACCTCCTCCGGTTCGACCAAGCTGATCCATGGCGGCCTGCGTTACCTCGAATTCTACGAATTCCGCCTGGTGCGCGAGGCGCTGATGGAGCGTGAGGTTCTGTGGAAGAACGCGCCGCACATCATCTGGCCGATGCGTTTCGTGCTGCCGTATGCCAAGGGCCTGCGCCCCGCCTGGCTGATCCGGCTCGGCCTGTTCCTTTACGACCACATTGGTGGCCGTAAATTACTGCCGGCGACCAGAACCCTCGACATGGCGAGCGACCCGGCGGGAAAGCCTTTGAAGCCGCTGTTCAAAAAGGCTTTCGAATATTCCGACGGCTGGGTGAACGATGCGCGCCTGGTGGCGCTCAACGCACGCGATGCCGCTGATCGTGGCGCGACAATTCGAACCCGTACGAAGGTTGTCGGCGCGCATCGCGAAGACGGCCTTTGGACAATCAAGGTCCAGAATCTTCAGAACGGCGAGATCGAGGAGGTCAAGGCCCGGCTGCTGGTCAATGCCGCCGGACCATGGGTCGATCACGTGCTTTCCGGCGTCGTCGGCCTGAACGATGTGCACAATGTCCGTCTTGTGCAGGGCAGCCATATCGTCATAGCCAAGAAATTCGACGATCCGCGCGCCTATTTCTTCCAGAACAAGGATGGCCGCATCATCTTCGCCATTCCCTACGAGGAAGAGTTCACGCTGATCGGCACCACCGACCGGGATTATCCCGGCGATCCGCATGACGTGAAGATCAGCGATACCGAGATCGATTATCTTTGCGCGGCGGCCAGCGAGTATTTCGCGCAACCTGTCAAGCGCTCGGATATTGTCTGGACCTATTCGGCGGTGCGTCCGCTCTATGATGACGGCGCTTCCAAGGCGCAGGAAGCAACGCGTGACTACGTGCTGAAGGCCGAAGGCGGCGAGGGCGAAGCGCCGATCGTCAATGCTTTCGGCGGCAAGATCACCACCTACCGCCGGCTGTCTGAATCGATGCTGGAGAAGATCGAGGGTTTTCTCGGCAAGCGCGGCAAGCCCTGGACGTCGGACGCGCCGCTGCCGGGCGGCGATTTCCCGGCCACCGGTTTCGATGCGCAGGTGGCCAAGCTGAAGACTGCCTATCCATTCCTCGATGCGCGCCTCGCCAGGCGGCTGACGCGGCTCTACGGGACGCGCGCTCAGGTTCTGCTCGGACTTGCCAAGTCAAATGCCGAGCTCGGCCGCGATTTCGGTGGCGACCTCTACGAGGCCGAGGTTCGCTATCTCGTTGAAAACGAATGGGCCATCACCGCCGAGGATGTGTTGTGGCGCCGGACCAAGCGCGGCCTGCATCTCGCCCGCGAGCAGGTCGCGGCCCTCGATGAATTCATGCGCGGCATAAGCCGCCGGCATGTCGTGGCCGCCGAATGAGGAGATTTTGAGCTGATGCGGAAAGCCTGGGAGGAGGCGTCATGCTTGAACTGAGGAACGTCACCAAGACAGTCGGTGCGGTAGAGCACATACACGACGTGTCGCTGACCCTTCAGCACGGCTCGCTCAACGTGCTGCTTGGACCGACGCTTTCCGGCAAGACCAGCCTGATGCGGCTGATGGCCGGCCTCGATGCGCCGACCTCCGGTTCGGTCTGGTTCGATGGCCATGATGTCACGGGCACACCGGTGCAGAAGCGCAAGATCGCCATGGTCTACCAGCAGTTCATCAATTATCCGGCGATGACTGTCTATGAGAACATCGCCTCGCCTCTGAGGGTGGCCGGCGTCGAGCACGGCAAGATCGACAGCCAGGTGCGCGAGGCCGCCGCGCTTCTCAAGCTGACGCCCTATCTCGACCGCACACCGCTCAACCTGTCGGGCGGCCAGCAGCAGCGCACGGCGCTGGCGCGCGCCATCGTCAAGAATGCCAGCCTGGTGCTGCTCGACGAACCACTCGCCAATCTCGACTACAAGCTGCGCGAGGAGTTGCGGGCCGAACTGCCGAGGATTTTTGCCGCCGCCGGCACCATCTTCGTCTATGCCACCACGGAGCCGCACGAGGCGCTGCTGCTCGGCGGCAACACGGCTACGCTGTCGGAAGGCCGCATCACCCAGTTCGGGCCGACAATCGACGTCTTCCGCAGGCCGGTCGACCTGGTGACGGCCAGGACCTTCGCCGATCCGCCGCTCAACACCATCGTGCTGGCCAAGAAAGGCGCCGACTTCCTGCTCGAAGGCGGGGTGAAGCTGCCGGTGCCATCCGAACTCGTCGGCATCGCCGACGGCAACTACACGATCGGCTTCCAGCCGCACCATCTTTCACTCGAACGGCCCAATGCCTCGGCGGTGCCGGTGCGGGCAAAGGTCACCATCACCGAGATTACCGGGTCCGAGAGCTTCATCCATCTCGATTTCGCCGATGTGCGCTGGGTGATGCTGGCGCACGGCATCCGCGATTTCGAGACCGACGCGGTGGTCGAGGTGTTCATCGACCCGCGACACATCATGGTCTTCGACGAGTACGGCCGCGCCGTGGCCGCGCCGAAGCTTGCGGCTTGAGGAGGGCGATATGGCGCGCATCGACGTCAACCATGTCAGGCATTCCTACCTGCCGAACCCGCGGAAGGATGCCGATTTCGCGCTGCGGGAAGTGCACCACACTTTCGAGGATG
Source organism: Mesorhizobium sp. GW821-FHT07A06 (assembly GCF_059419085.1). Lineage (NCBI taxonomy): Bacteria > Pseudomonadati > Pseudomonadota > Alphaproteobacteria > Hyphomicrobiales > Phyllobacteriaceae > Mesorhizobium > Mesorhizobium sp. GW821-FHT07A06. The sequence continues at coordinate 232,807 of NZ_JBWKRC010000007.1, read as the reverse complement.
GTGGCGCCTATGCGCTGCTCGGCCCGTCCGGCTGCGGCAAGACCACGCTTCTCAACATCATTTCGGGGCTGCTTCATCCCTCGCACGGCCAGTTGCTGTTCAACGGCAGGGACGTGACCAATCTGTCGACGCAGGAGCGCAACATCGCGCAGGTGTTCCAGTTCCCGGTCATCTACGACACCATGACCGTCTACGACAATCTGGCCTTCCCGCTGCGCAATCGCGGCGTGCCGGAGGCCGATGTCGACCGCAAGGTGCGCGAGACGCTGGAGATGATCGACCTGGCGTCGTGGGCGAAGAAGAAGGCGAGGGGCCTGACCGCCGACCAGAAGCAGAAGATCTCGCTCGGCCGCGGGCTGGTGCGCTCCGATGTCAACGCCATCCTGTTCGACGAGCCGCTGACGGTCATCGACCCGCACATGAAATGGGTGCTGCGCTCGCAGTTGAAGCAGCTGCATCGGCGCTTCGGCTACACCATGGTCTACGTCACCCATGACCAGACCGAGGCGTTGACCTTCGCCGACCAGGTTGTGGTCATGTATGATGGCGGTATCGTCCAGATCGGCACGCCGGCGGAACTCTTCGAGCGGCCGCGCCACACTTTTGTTGGCTATTTCATCGGCTCGCCCGGCATGAACGTCATGCCGGTGGCGATCGACGGCAAGACGGCGACGCTCGGCTCCCAGCGGATCGAATTGCCGGGCGCACCCAAAGCGGCCGGCGGTGCCGTCGAACTCGGCATCCGTCCCGAATATGTGCGTCTCGGCCGCGACGGCATGGCTGTTTCAATCAGCAAGGTCGAGGATCTGGGTCGTCACAAGGTGGTGCGCGCCAAATTGGAGGGGCGCGACATCGCCGCCGTCATCGGCGAGGACGAGGCCGTTCCGGCCGAACCGAAGGTGCGGTTCGAGCCTGCGGGCATCAACATCTATGCCGATTCCTGGCGTGTCGAGATGGGGGCATAGATGGACAAGACCTGGAACAACAAGGCCTGGTTCCTGGTGCTGCCGGTGCTGGTGCTGGTGGCGTTCTCGGCCGTCATCCCGCTGATGACCGTCGTCAATTATTCGGTGCAGGACACGTTCGGCAACAACGTCTTCTTCTGGGCCGGCACGGAGTGGTTCGAGGAACTGCTGCATTCCAGCCGCTTCTGGGAGGCGATGAGCCGCAACCTCATCTTCTCCTTCATCATCCTCGCCATCCAGGTGCCGCTTGGCATCTTCATCGCGCTCAACATGCCGAAGAAGGGCTGGGGGGTGCCGGTCTGCCTGGTGCTGATGGCGCTGCCGCTGCTGGTGCCGTGGAACGTCGTCGGCACCATCTGGCAGGTGTTCGGGCGCAACGATATTGGCCTGCTCGGCTACTACGTCAATGCGCTCGGCATCGACTACAATTACGTGCAGGATCCGTTCGACGCCTGGGTGACGATCATCGTCATGGATGTCTGGCACTGGACGAGCCTCGTCGTGCTGCTCTGCTATGCCGGTCTGGTCTCTATCCCGGACGCCTTCTACCAGGCGGCCAAGATCGACGGCGCGTCGCGCTGGGCGGTGTTCCGCTACATCCAACTGCCGAAGATGCAGCGGGTGCTTTTGATCGCGGTGCTGCTGCGCTTCATGGACAGTTTCATGATCTATACCGAGCCTTTCGTCGTCACCGGCGGCGGGCCGGGCAACTCGACGACTTTCCTGTCGATCGACCTGGTCAAGACGGCGCTCGGCCAGTTCGACCTCGGTCCGGCGGCCGCCATGTCGCTGGTCTACTTCCTCATCATCCTTTTGTTGTCATGGGTGTTCTACACCGTGATGACCAATTACGACGCGGAGCGCTGAGATGGCCGGCGCCAATGAACGAACCGAGCGCAATGCGATGAACGGGGCAGCCGCCGCGGAAGGTCTGGCCAGTTCGCTGTCGCAGAGCGAACTCGACAGGCGCATGCGCCGCCGCGGCGAGGAATCGCGCTGGTGGTGGATCGTGCCGACGCTCTACATCTTCGTGCTGTTGCTGCCGATCTACTGGCTCATCAATATGAGCTTCAAGACCAATGCGGAGATCGTCAATTCGCTGACGCTCTATCCGCACGCGCCAACCATCGCCAACTATGTCACGATCTTCACGCAGAAGGCCTGGTATTCCGGCTATATCAACTCGATCACCTATGTCGTCATGAACATGGTGATTTCGGTGTCCGTGGCCTTGCCGGCGGCCTACGCCTTCTCGCGCTACCGCTTCCTTGGCGACAAGCATCTGTTCTTCTGGCTGCTCACCAACCGCATGGCGCCGCCGGCGGTGTTCGCGTTGCCGTTCTTCCAGCTCTACTCCGCGTTCGGCCTGATCGACACGCATATCGCGGTGGCGCTGGCGCACTGCCTGTTCAACGTGCCGCTGGCGGTGTGGATCCTCGAAGGCTTCATGTCCGGGGTGCCGAAGGAGATCGACGAGACCGCCTATATCGATGGCTATTCCTTCCCGCGCTTCTTCATAAAGATATTCATGCCGCTGATCGCCAGCGGCATCGGTGTCGCCTGCTTCTTCTGCTTCATGTTCTCGTGGGTCGAACTGCTGATCGCCCGCACACTGACCACGACCGACGCCAAACCCATCGCGGCGACCATGACCCGCACAGTGTCGGCATCGGGCATGGACTGGGGGCTGCTGGCCGCCGCCGGTGTGCTGACGCTGATCCCCGGCGCGCTCGTGATCTGGTTTGTGCGAAACTACATCGCCAAGGGCTTTGCCCTGGGGAGGGTTTGACCATGAATCTCGACTTCTCCTGGATGGCATGGACCTGGCCGACGGCCGCCTTCTTCATCGTCATCGCGCTGCTGCTGGTCGGCATGGGGGTCTGGGAATACGCGTCGCCCGGCGGCAATCCGCGTGTCGGCGTGCTGCGCTTCGAGACGACGCGCGGCGATCGCCTCTTCGTTTCGCTGCTTGGCAGCGCCTTTATCCATCTCGCTTGGCTGGGTCTGATTGGGCCCAGCCTGTGGTGGGCTCTCGCTCTCTCCGTGGTCTACGCCATCGGCGTGTTCCGCTACGTATAGAGGGGGAAACTGTTGGAGCGGCCGCGTGCTGGCGACCGCTCCAGATCGCACTTGAACCTTGAAAAGTGGAGGAAACACAATGCGACGGCAATTCCTAACATCAACGACTGCCCTTGTGCTATTGCTCGGTGTGGGCAACGCCTATGCCGGCATGGATGAGGCAAAAGCCTTTTTGGACAAGGAGATAGGCGACGTTTCATCTCTATCACGCGCCGATCAAGAAAAAGAGATGCAGTGGTTTATCGACGCCGCCAAGCCGTTTGCCGGCATGGAAATCAAGGTCGTGTCGGAAACGCTGACGACGCACCAGTACGAGTCGCAGGTGCTGGCTCCGGCCTTCGCCGCCATCACCGGCATCAAGGTCACGCATGACGTCATCCAGGAGGGCGACGTCGTCGAGAAGATCCAGACCCAGATGCAGACCGGCCAGAACCTTTATGACGGCTGGGTCAACGACTCCGACCTGATCGGCACCCATTGGCGCTATCAGCAGGTGCGCAACCTGACCGACTGGATGGCCAATGAAGGCAAGGATGTAACCAATCCGGGCCTCGATCTGAAGGATTTCATCGGCTCCTCCTTCACCACTGCGCCGGACAAGAAGCTCTACCAGCTTCCCGACCAGCAGTTCGCCAACCTCTACTGGTTCCGTTACGACTGGTTCAACGACGAGAAGAACAAGGCCGATTTCAAGGCCAAGTACGGCTACGACCTCGGCGTGCCGGTCAACTGGTCGGCCTATGAGGACATCGCGGAATTCTTCACCGGCCGCGATGTCGGCGGCAAGAAGGTCTATGGCCACATGGACTACGGCAAGAAGGATCCCTCGCTGGGCTGGCGCTTCACCGACGCCTGGCTGTCGATGGCCGGTAACGGCGACAAGGGCATCCCGAACGGCCTGCCGGTCGACGAATGGGGCATCAAGGTCAACGAGAAATCGCAGCCGGTCGGCTCCTGCACGGCGCGCGGCGGCGACACCAACGGCCCGGCGGCGGTCTATTCGATCCAGAAATACCTCGACTGGCTGAAAGCCTATGCGCCGCAGGAAGCGCAAGGCATGACCTTCTCCGAATCGGGTCCGGTTCCGGCGCAGGGCAACATCGCCCAGCAGATCTTCTGGTACACCGCCTTCACCGCCGACATGGTCAAGCCCGGCCTGCCGGTGATGAATGACGACGGTACGCCGAAGTGGCGCATGGCGCCGTCGCCGCATGGCGTCTACTGGAAGGACGGCATGAAGCTCGGCTACCAGGACGTCGGTTCGTGGACGCTGATGAAGTCGACGCCTGAAGACCGGGCGAAGGCTGCCTGGCTCTACGCCCAGTTCGTGACCTCGAAGTCCGTGGACGTGAAGAAGAGCCATGTCGGCCTCACCTTCATCCGCGACTCCACCATTCACGACAAGAGCTTCACCGAACGTGCGCCGAAGCTCGGCGGCCTGATCGAGTTCTATCGCTCGCCGGCCCGCGTGCAGTGGTCGCCGACCGGCACCAATGTGCCGGACTATCCGAAGCTGGCGCAGCTGTGGTGGCAGGCGATCGGTGACGCGTCGTCGGGCGCCAAGTCGGCCCAGGAAGCGATGGACTCGCTCTGTGCCGAGCAGGAAAAGGTCATGGGCCGCATCGAGAAGTCCGGCGTCCAGGGCGACATCGGGCCGAAGCTCGCCGAGGAACACGATCTCGCCTACTGGAACGCTGACGCGGCCAAGGCGGGCAATATCGCTCCTCAGCTCAAGATCGAGACCGAGAAGGAAAAGCCGCAGACCATCAACTACGACGAACTGGTCAAGAGCTGGCAGAAGTAGGACTGTCTATGCGGGCGTTCACGCCCGTGTGAAATTGGGGGAGGCGGCGCGTTGCCGTCTCCCTTCTTTGCGTCAAGGCGGAGGATGTTGAATGAACGGTTTTGTGCTGGCAATCGACCAGGGAACGACGTCGACCCGGGCGATCCTGTTCGATGCCCAGATGAAAGTCGTGGGCAGCGGGCAGGAGGAATTCACCCAGCACTATCCTGCCTCCGGCTGGGTTGAACATGACCCGGAGGAGATCTGGGCAAGTGTCGTGACGACCATGAAGGCCGCGCTGAAGGCCGCTGGCCGTGAGGCATCCGACGTTGCCGCTATCGGTATCACCAACCAGCGTGAGACCGTCGTCATCTGGGACAGGGCGACGGGCAAGCCGATCCACAATGCGATCGTTTGGCAGGATCGCCGCACCGCGCCGCTGTGTCAGAAGCTGAAGAAGCAGGGGCTGGAAAAGAAATTCACGCGCAAGACCGGGCTGCTGCTCGATCCTTATTTTTCCGGCACCAAGATCGCCTGGATGCTCGACAAGGTGAAAGGGGCGAGGAAGCGCGCCGAGAAGGGCGAGTTGCTGGCCGGCACCATCGACAGCTTTCTGATCTGGCGGCTGACCGGTGGCAAGGTCCACGCCACCGATGCCACCAACGCCTCGCGCACGCTGGTCTACAACATCGCGGAAAACGCCTGGGACGACGAATTGCTGGCCATTCTCAACATCCCGGCAAAAATGCTGCCCGAGGTCAAGGATTGCGCCGATGACTATGGAGCGACCGAGAAGAATCTGTTCGGCGCCGAGATAAGAATCCTCGGAGTGGCCGGCGACCAGCATGCCGCGACCATCGGCCAGGCCTGCTTCGAGCCGGGCATGATGAAATCCACCTATGGCACCGGCTGTTTTGCGCTGCTCAACACCGGCAGCGATCTGGTGCGTTCGAGAAACCGGCTTTTGACCACCATTGCCTACCGGCTGAACGGCAAGACCACCTACGCGCTGGAGGGTTCGATCTTCATTGCCGGGGCGGCCGTGCAATGGCTGCGCGACGGCATCAAGGTGATCGGCAAGGCCGAGCATAGCGGGCAATTGGCCGCCGAGGCCGACCCGACGCAGAATGTCTACCTGGTGCCGGCTTTCGTCGGTCTTGGCGCGCCGCATTGGGACGCGGATGCGCGCGGCGCCATTTTCGGGCTGACACGTAATTCCGGCCCGGCGGGATTTGCGCGGGCCGCACTCGAATCCGTCGCCTACCAGACCCGCGACCTGCTCGACGCCATGCGCAAGGACTGGAAGGGGACTTCAGCCAAAACGGTTCTCCGGGTCGACGGCGGCATGGTGGCGTCGGACTGGACGATGCAGCGCCTGGCCGACATACTCGACGCGCCCGTCGACCGCCCGACCATCCTCGAGACGACCGCGCTGGGTGCGGCGTGGCTCGCCGGCTCGAAAGCAGGGGTTTGGCCGAAGGCGAAGGAGTTTGCCAAGGGCTGGGCGCTCGAGCGGCGGTTCAAGCCGGAGATGGACGCTTCGACACGATCCGCGAAGCTGGCGGGCTGGCGCGATGCTGTTCGCCGAACGCTGAGCGTGCCATAACAGCCGCCTCAGAACGGCTTGGGGTGGGGATATGCAGCCAGACTGGTATGATGCTTGGCGCGACGAGGCTTTTAAACAGCTAACCGCCAGGAATGCCATGTTGGCGAAGGAGTTTCGTCTCGGCCACTGGTCACGTTACGACTACGATCTGACGATCGGTAGGCTTTTGTTCTCGCAGGACGGAGCCGTCAAGGTTGTCGCCGAGATTCAGATTGCCGGTACCACGAGTGCCAGGGCAAGTAACTGGCTCTGGGCTTGGGCAAATTCAAACTTGCCCGACCGGCTCCTTAGCGATGCGAAGCAGGTTCGATCCTTCGGAGAGATGAATAGCATTGACGAACTCGCCCAATCCTATGTGACGGATGAGGACGATCAACTGGAAGCGCTTGGTTGGGAACTTAGCGCGGTGATGTCCCGAATCTGCAACGGGTTGGGGATCTATCGATGCCCCGGCAGTGACGGCGGGGGTCTTTATCTGATGCTTAAGACAATCGAGTGGGCAAGGTGATGCGAAAACTGTTCGTCTTGACCAATCGACGAGATGTCCGCGCCGTTGCCGGCGCGGACTTTACTCAGCACTTTTCAGTTACACCAACACGCTTGGATCAATAAGGGGAACGGCATTCCCGCCTCGGGCCGTAATTCGGCTGGAAGGTGTTGTCCGAAGCCCGGTAGCTGCGGTAGTGGTCGTAGCACCACTGCACATGGGAATTGCCCTCGTATACGCGGTGGTTCTCGCTGTTGACGATCGCACCCGTGATCAGCGCGCCGGTCGCGAAGGCTGCCAGCGGGAACCAATAATCGCCGTGGCGGCGATAGCCGCGATGGTATTCGCGATAGCCGCGATGGCCATTCCAATAGCCGCCGCCGTCGTTGTTGCGAGCAAAGTTGCGATTACCGTTGAAATGGCGATTGCCGAAATTGCGGTTGAAGTGACGGTTGTTCATCCACGGCTTGTAATCGACCGTCTGCACATCGCTCGAAGCCGGTGCCGCCTGCGGCACAAACATCTGCGCTGCATTGGCAGGCACAGCAGCCGCGGCAAACGAAGCCGAAAGTGTGGTCGCCAGTATACCCGTTACGATCTTATTCATGGTCTTCTCCTTCGAAAGGGTGATTGACGTCCCTTGTGGCGAGACAACGGGTGATATGGGCGAAGGTTCCTCGCCAAATCCCAAGTTGCTGATTTGTAATGTTTCTCCGGGTTGTACTCGTGTCGGCGGGAGGGCTGCGCCTTTATGTCTGCGGGAGGCTGCTAATGCTGCGGGAAGGCTGTGCCTTTGCTTCGCCAAGAGCTTGCGGCTCGTGACCGAAGTGGGCAGGGAATTATAATGGCAGGGTTTTTTTGTTGAGCGAATGGTGAGCGCGATGGGATTCGAACCCATGACCTACTGATTAAAAGTCAGTTGCTCTACCGGCTGAGCTACGCGCTCCCGCGGGCTAGAAAGGCGGCCCTCGAAATTGCGCGGAACATAGGGAGAGTGCCTCGACCGGTCAACCGGAAAAGAACGTCCGCGAGCCAGACTTTTCAACGACCAGTCAGACCTTTGAGCCGCACCGCAGGAATGCGCAACGACCGCTCAGCCGTTCCGCGACAGATGCACGTCCAGGACGGCGGCCTTCTTGGCGATCAGCCCTTCCAGATCCGCGTCCGATCGGGTGGTGCCGGTCCGCTCGCGCAGCAGTGAGATCACGGTGCTCATCGAAAGTGGGGTGGTTTGGGAAAGCGCAGCGGTCTGAGTGCCCAGAATGGCATCCACCGCGCCGGCAACATCCGGAGTCTCCGTTGGTGCGCGCATGGTCGGTTCCTTTCTGTTCAGGTCCGCCTCGGCGCTATCAGCCGGTCCCCTGGCGCCGCGATCGAAGACCACCGCCAGGCCGTTCTTCACCGCGAGTGCGGCGACCATGTCGTCGAGCTTGCGATCGGACAGGGCTGGGTCAGCTGGTTTCAGCATCCTGCGGATCACCCTGGCAGCCTGATCCGTCGATACGAAGCCATAACGCCGTTTCCTGGCCTCGACATATTGCTCGATGATCATGCTCAGGCGTCGAGCCGCGATATCCCTGGGCTCCTGCACTTAGGCCTCCTTAAGCTAGTGCAACTCGGCAGCCAAAATGAAATAGGGCGGCTCGATCGAACATCAAATGCTCCCGACCATTTGACGCATCTATGAATGAGGCGGAACGATCCCGCGGCTGAGGCATTTCCGCTGCATCACCAGCTCATCGAGGGAAGGCCGGGCCATGAAGATCGCCCACGTCGCGCCACTATACGAATCCGTGCCGCCAAGGCTCTATGGCGGCACCGAGCGCATCATTTCCTACCTGACCGAGGCTCTCGTCGCGCTCGGCCACGATGTCACATTGTTCGCCAGTGGCGACACGAAGACCTCCGCCAGGCTCGTGCCATGTCGCGAGCGGGCGCTTCGCCTTGATCCGCGTCCACTGAAATCCGAGATCGCGGCGCATCTATCGATGCTCGACGAAGTGAGGAAGCGGGCCGACGATTTCGACGTCATCCACTTCCATCTCAGCCATTTCCTGCATTTCCCGTTCTTCCGAGAGATGCCGCAACGTACGGTGACGACGCCGCATGGCAGGTTGGATTACGCCGACCTCGCACAAGCCTACGACCGGTTTCCACGGTTTCCTATGATTTCCATATCCCGCAGCCAGAGGGCGCGGTTCGCGTCCGCGAACTGGCTGGCGACGATTCATCACGGATTGCCCGTCGATCTCTACGCGCCCGATTTCGAGGCAGGTGCGGACGGCGGCTATCTCGCCTTTCTCGGCAGGATGTCGCGCGACAAGCGTCCGGACCGGGCGATAGAGATCGCCCGCCGCACCGGGCTGAAACTCAAGCTTGCGGCCAAGGTCGGCGATGGCGATCGCGCCTATTTCGAGGAAGTCGTCCAGCCGATGATCGATGGCGACAGGGTCGAATATGTCGGCGAGATTGGCGAGGACCAGAAGAGCGCATTTCTTGGCAACGCGGCCGCCCTCTTGTTTCCCATTGATTGGCCCGAACCCTTCGGCCTTGCCGTGATCGAGGCCATGGCGTGCGGAACCCCGGTCATGGCCTGGAGTTGCGGCGCCATGCCCGAGATCATCGACCATGGGGTTACCGGCTTCGTCGTCGAAACAATCGAAGATGCCGTCGCCACGATGCCGGCTCTCCTGCAACTCGACAGGCGGCGCATAAGATCGGTGTTCGAAAGGCGGTTTTCAGCCGACAGGATGGCCAGGGACTATGTCGCGGCCTATTCGCGGCTGAACAACGGCCATGAGCAAAGCAGAGCTTCGTAGGCCTTCACCCGTTCGAAACCAGCACGGGACGATCTTTTGACCATAACCCATCTCGACGAGCGCAAGCTTGATCCTGCCATAGCACTGGCTTCCCTGGACGAAACCGCGCCCAGGGAGCCGCATCGTCTCTTCGCGCTGAAGCATGGTGACTGCTTCGCCGTAGCCGACGCCTATGGCGACATACGCGGTGTCGGCGACGGGTTCTTCCGCGACGACACGCGCGTGCTTTCCGAATTTCGCCTCACCGTTGGCGGGCGGTCGACGTCGTTGCTTGGCGCGTCGCTCAGCCAGGACAATGTGCTGTTCACCGCCAACCTCACCAATCTCCCGATCGAGAGCGCCGCGGGTCGCCAGATACCGCAAGGCGCTATCCATATCGAGCGGGTCCGGTTGCTGTGGGAGGAAAGGCTGTATGAGCGCATAACGCTGTCCAACTACAGCCGGGAGCATTCGACGATCCTGCTGTCGCTGCGTTTTGCGGCCGATTTTCGCGATATGTTCGAAGTTCGTGGCTCGACCCGCTCGAAGCGCGGAACCGCCCACACGGCCGAGATCGCCAGGAGCGCGGTCGTGCTCCGCTACGAAGGCCTGGACAGCGTGGTGCGGACATCGGCGATTTCATTTTCGCAGACGCCCGATCAACTGACGTCGGAGCGGGCGGATTTCGTCATCGCCGTCACCAAGCGCAGCAGCCAGACGCTTTACGTGGAAGTGGGCAACGAGACGGATGCCAGTCCCGAAAGCCAGCGGTTTCGCGCTGCCGCCGCCCGTGCTCGCTTCGGCATGCGTGCCAAACGCCGGCATGGCGTGACGCTGCACAGTTCGGGCCGCGTTTTCAATGACTGGATGGCGCGGGCTCGCGCCGATGTCGCGCTGCTCACCACGGAACTGGCGACCGGGCCTTATCCTTATGCCGGCATTCCCTGGTTCTCCACCGCCTTTGGTCGCGATGGCGTGATCTCAGCCTTGCAGATGCTTTGGCTCAATCCTGGCCTGGCGCGCGGCGTTCTGGCGTTTCTCGCCCAGCACCAGGCGACCGAGACCTCTCCTTTCAGCGATTCCGAACCCGGCAAAATCATGCATGAGACGCGCAAGGGCGAGATGGTGGCGCTCAGCGAACTGCCGTTCGGGCGCTATTATGGCGGCGTCGACACCACGCCGCTCTATATCCATCTTGCCTGCGCCTATGCGGACCGCACGGGAGACACGGCCTTCATCGATGAGCTGTGGCCCTCACTGTGCGCCGCGGCTGAGTGGATCGAGACGGCGAGCCGTTCGACGGGATTCCTCACCTACCAGCGTGCCGCGGAATCCGGCCTTGCCAACCAGGGATGGAAAGACAGTTTCGATTCCGTCTTCCACGCCGACGGCCGCATCCCGAAAGGGCCGATCGCGCTGGTCGAGGTGCAGGGTTATGTCTTTGCGGCATTCCAAGGCCTGGCGAGACTGGCACGGCTGCGTGGCGAAGCGGAACGGGCGGAAGGCTGGGAAATACGCGCCGACGCCATTCGCCAAAAAGTCGAGCGCCATTTCTGGATCGAGGAGCTTGGCTACTATGCACTGGCGCTGGATGGCGACGGCCAACCGTGCAAGGTGCGCACATCCAATGCCGGTCACCTGCTCTATGTCGGCCTTCCCGAACCGGATCGAGCGCGCATGGTCGCCGACCAGTTGCTGTCGGCCTCGTTCCATTCCGGCTGGGGGCTGCGGACGCTGGCGGACGACGCGATCTTCTTCAATCCGATGTCCTATCACAACGGATCCATCTGGCCGCACGACACGGCGATCTGCGCAGCCGGACTTGCGCGATACGGCATTCGCGACAGCGTTGTGCGGCTGATGAGCGGCACCTTCGAATCCGCCGTTCATTTCAACATGCGGCTGCCGGAACTCTTTTGCGGCTTCACGCGCGCGGCCGGCGAAGCGCCGATTGCCTATCCGGTGGCTTGCCTGCCGCAAGCCTGGTCCGCCGGCTCCGCCTTCATGCTCATGCAGTCGTGCCTTGGCCTTCAGATCGATGGCTGGACAGGCGAGATCCATGTGACCCGGCCGCGCCTGCCGATCGGCATCGACAGCCTCGTCATTCGCCATCTTTCGGTGGGGCGAGCGGCGGTGGATCTGACGTTCCAGCGCGTGGGAGATCGCGTCGGTGCCTTCCTTGCGGAGCCGCATGAGGGGCTTGTGCCGCTCGTGGTCAGGAGCTGAAAAATCGGAACCATCATGCGCCATGGACGTTTGACCACCACGCTATGGGCGCCGAAGCTCCATTAGATGCAGTTGTTTCGGCATCCCATTGAAAGGTAATCGATTTCAATGCCCGACAACAGTTCGTACATGGCCGTTCCCGTATTCGCGTTGTGGATCTTCATTCTTGCAGTTGTCGTCGTCCTGGCTGTTGTGCTGGTGACGATGAAAGTGCGGACGCGCAAGGGTGGCAGGATTGCCGCCGCGGTTGAAGCCGCTCGCAGCCCTTTGCCGGAATTCGAGAAAAATGGGCAGTCGGCGGCCGCGGCACTGGTGCAGTGGTCACCCGAAACTCTGCGTCATATCCTGGCAACCGAACTTCCCGATGCCCAGGTGATCGTCGTCTCAAATCGCGAGCCATATATCCACAACCGCGAGGGCGACGACATCCAACTGGTCGTACCCGCCAGTGGCCTGGTCTCCGCCCTGGAACCGATCACGCGCGCCTGTGCGGGCACGTGGATAGCCTATGGCGGCGGTTCGGTCGACGCGCTGGTGGTCGACAAGAACGATCGGATCGAGGTGCCGCCCGACAATCCTTCCTATACGCTGCGCCGCGTCTGGCTGAGCGAGGAAGAACAGCAAGGTTATTACCTCGGCTTTGCCAATGAAGGCCTCTGGCCGCTATGCCATATCGCGTTCACCCGGCCCATATTCCGCGCCTCGGATTGGGAAGCCTATGAGGCGGTCAACCGCAAGTTCGCCGACACCGTCGTGGCGGAAGCCCGCAACGAGCGGCCGATCGTGCTGGTCCAGGACTACCATTTCGCGTTGCTGCCGCGGATGATCCGGGAACGCCTGCCCGAGGCGATCATCATCACCTTCTGGCATATTCCGTGGCCCAATTCGGAGGTGTTCAGCATCTGCCCGTGGCGCGAGAAGATTCTCGAGGGCCTGCTCGGCAGTTCGATCGTTGGCTTTCACACCCAGTTTCATTGCAACAACTTCATCGACAGCGTCGACCGTTTCCTGGAGAGCAGGATCGAGCGCGAGGACTCGGCTATCTCCTATGGCGGCCAGATCAGCCTGGTTCATGCCTATCCGATCTCGATCGAATGGCCGCCGGCGCAACTGGCAAAACTGCCTGATGTGGCGCAATGCCGTAGGCAGGTTCGCGAGAAATTCGGCCTGGCCGAACATGTCAAACTGTGCGTGGGCGTCGAACGTCTCGACTATACAAAGGGTATCCTCGATCGCTTCAATGCACTCGATGAACTGCTGACGCTCCATCCGGAATGGATCGGCAAGGTGGCGTTCCTGCAGATCGCGGCGCCCAGCCGCGGCACTCTTCCAGCCTATCAACAATTGTATGAGGAGTGCCTGCGTCACGCGGATGATATTAACCAGCGCCATGGTCGCGAAGGCTACACACCCGTTCTGATGGTGACGGAACATCACTCGCAAGAACAGGTCTACGAAATCTACCGTGCGGCCGATGTCTGCACGGTGACCAGCCTGCATGACGGCATGAACCTGGTCGCCAAGGAGTTTGTCGCGGCGCGTGAGGATGAACGAGGGGTGCTGCTGCTCAGCATGTTCGCGGGCGCCTCCAAGGAACTGCTGGAGGCGCTGATCGTAAATCCCTATGACGCGGCGATGATGGGCGACGCCTTGCTGCAGGCCCTGACCATGTCCGAGGACGAGCAACTCCAGCGCATGCGGCGTATGCGCGAGATCGTGCGCGACAACAATGTCTATCGGTGGGCGGGCAGCATGCTTCTCGATGCCGCGCGCTTGCGCAAGCGTGATGCGGTCGATCGTGCCGTCGGCATCGCTCCGGCACCCCCTGGCAATGTGATATCGCTGCTTGATCGCAGACGCGTGGCGGCGCTGTGATGTCGATGTCGCCAAACTTGCCAGAACCCGTCGTCCCGAAAGGTCCATGGAGCCTGTTCCTCGATATCGATGGCACGCTTCTCGAACATGCCGCGCATCCTGATGCGGTGGTTGTCAGTGAAGAGTTGCGCATGCTGTTGACACAGCTCGAAGCGCAATTGGACGGAGCATTGGCTTTCATCACGGGACGGTCGATCGCCGCCGTCGACCATCTCTTCCAACCCCTCAGATTGCGCGCCGCCGGGCTTTATGGCCTCGAGCACAGGCTGGCGCGCGATGGTCCGGTCGAAGCGGCCGTCGAACCGGCCGACATTGCAGCGCTTGCCAAAGAAATCGCGACGGAACTGGACAATGCGGACGTCTACATCGAACGCAAGGGTCCGATCCTGGCCATTCATACACGCGCGGCGCCGCATTTGCTGCAGCGCGCGACGCAGTTGGTCGAACAGGCGCTGGACAAGTTGCCTGCGGGATATCGGGTCTTGGCCGGAAATGCCGGTGTGGAACTGATGCCGCTGGAGGCGGCGAAAGGAGCAGCCATCAGACGCTTCATGCAAATTCCGGCTTTCAGGGGGCGCCGACCGGTGTTCCTCGGCGATGATACTTCAGACGAGAACGGGTTCGAGGTTGTCAACGAATTGGACGGCATCTCGGTACGCATAAAGCCCTATGGATCGACAGCGGCACCTTTTGCGCTGGCCGGGGTAGATGCGGCCTTGGCCTGGCTGGACGGGATGAGCAGACGCGAGACCGTGGGCACGCTAGCCGCAATGGCCAAATGAACCGGATTGCACGCAAGCGGTTCCCGCGCATTGAAGGAGTTTGCAATGACCCAACTGACCAGCCTCATCCGGGAAATCATGCCCGCCTGGCTGCGGCGGCGCTCTGAGCCGCAAAGCCGTGACGTCAACACGGCAGCTCAGCCGTTGCGTCCCGAAGATGCCGACGCAGTCTGGCGCAAGGCTGTCGAGAGCGATTTGTTTGGAGCCAACACAACGGATTATGCCGAGACCGTGGAGAAGGGCGGCAAGCACCATTGATCGTTGCGCTCAACCGTTCCCGAAAACCAGCGAAACATTGCCGCCGGCATGGCGTTCGAGCCGACCGGCAAGGTCGAGTTCCAGCAATACCATGAAAACCTGAGCCGGGTGCAGGCCGGTGTGGCGGATGACTTCGTCGACCGACACCGGCGTCGGGCCGAGCGCCTCGGTGACGCGGGCGCGGTCACTTTCCCCGGGCGGCGGGGTGGCCGAAAAGTCGGGCGGGTCCTCAAACGGCGGCACATCAGGCGCCCGCATCCCGGTCAGCGGTGCGATCGCCCTGGAAATATCCGATGCTTCGGTAACCAGCGTGGCGCCGTCCTTGAGCAGGCCGTTGCAGCCTGCGGCGCGCGGATCAAGCGGGGAGCCGGGCACGGCAAAGACCAGCCTGCCCATTTCGCCGGCAAGCCTGGCGCTGATCAGCGAGCCTGAACGCTGCGCCGCCTCGACCACCACCAGCCCAAGGGCAGCCCCCGCGACGAGCCGGTTGCGGCGTGGAAAATCCTGGGCGCGCGGCTGCCAGCCGAATGGCATTTCTGAGATGATGGCGCCACGCGCGGCGATCTCCTCGCAAAGGCCTGCATTTTCAGGCGGGTAGGGCAGGTCGAGGCCCCCGGCGAGCACACCCACCGTGCCGGTCGCCAGACTGCCCTGGTGTGCCGCCGTGTCGATGCCGCGCGCCAGGCCGGAGATGATGCCGTAGCCGTCGCCGCCAAGATCGGTCGCCAACTTGCGCGCCATCTTTATGCCGGCCAGCGATGCGTTACGGGCGCCGACGATGGCAACCCCCGGCAACCGGAACACAGCGGCATTGCCCTTGACCGCCAAAAGCGGGGGAGGATTATCCATAGTTCTCAGCAAGGATGGATAGTCTGGCTCGCCGATGCCGACAAAACGCGCGCCAGCCTTGCGAGCTGCCTCCAGCTCGGCTTCGGCTTCGGCGATCGAGGGAATGCGGGCGATCCGGCTGGCGCCGCCCGAAATCATCAGTTCCGGCAAGATCTCCAGCGCCACTTCGGCGGAACCGAAGCGGTTGATCAGGTCGCGAAAGGACGCGGGGCCGACATTCTGAGTGCGGATCAGCCGCAGCCAGCTCAGCCGCTGCCGGTCGCTGAGGCGCGGCCCGGCGGCCGGCTCGCTCATCCCTTGGCTCCGATCTTGCCCTCGGTGCCGGCAAGCAGCCGCGAAATGTTCGCCCTGTGCTTGATGAAGACGATGATGCTCATCACCACGAACAGGACGGCTGTTTGCGGTGCGCTCATGAAATAGAGAGCAACGGGCACAACGACGGCCGCCGTCAGAGCCGCCAGCGAGGAGAAGCGAAACAGGAAGGCCATCACCAGCCAGACGGCGGCGAAGATCAGCGCCACCTGCCAGGCAAGGCCGATCAGCACACCGAGATAAGTCGCGACGCCCTTGCCGCCCTTGAAGCCCAGCCAGACCGGGAAGAGGTGGCCGAGAAAGGCGCCGAGGCCGGCCCAGACCGCCGTTTCGGGCGCAAAATGGCCTGCAATCAGCACGGCCGCCGTGCCCTTCAGCGCATCAAGCAGCAGGGTCGCGGCGGCCAGGCCCTTGTTGCCGGTGCGCAGCACGTTGGTGGCGCCGATGTTGCCCGAGCCGATCTTGCGCACGTCACCGAGGCCGGCGGCACGGGTCAGCAGCAAGCCGAATGGGATCGAGCCCAGGAGATAGCCGAACACTAATGCCAGGATCAGGCCGTAAGTCATTGTTTCCCCCGCATTTCCCCCGGCAAGCCGGATCAGGTGCGACGCCTGTTACCGGTTCTATACCGAGTATACTGTGCTGCCCGCGACCAGCGTTTGCAAGACCTTGCCTTGCAGGCGCGCGCCTTCGAAACAGGTGTTTTTCGAGCGCGAGCGAATGCCGCTTTCACTGACGATCCAGGGTTCGTCGAGATCGACAAGGGCAAGATCGGCAACAGCGCCAGGCTTCAGCGTGCCGCCGGCCAATCCGAACAGCCTTGCGGGCGCGGTGGACAGGGTTTCGATCAGACGCAGCAGCGGCACATCGCCATTGTGGTAGAGCCGCAAGGCCGCGCCAAGCAACGTCTCCAATCCGATGGCTCCGGCCGCGGCGTCGGCGAAGGGCAGGCGCTTGGTGTCGACATCCTGCGGATCGTGCGAGGACACGATGATGTCGACCGTGCCGTCCCTGACCGCCTCGATCATAGCCAGCCGGTCTTCCTCTGCGCGCAAAGGCGGTGTCAGGCGGAAGAAGGTACGGTATTCACCAACATCGTTTTCGTTGAGCGACAGATTGTGGATCGAGACGCCCGAGGTGACGGCAGCGCCGTCGGTTTTGGCGCGTGTCACGGCGTTCGCCGCCATCGCAGTCGAGATCTTTGCCGCGTGATAGGAACCGCGCGTCAGCCGCGCCAAAGCCAGATCGCGCTCCAGCGGAATGGATTCGGCCTCACGCGGAATGCCGGAGAGGCCGAGCCAGCTGGCGTACAGGCCTTCGTTCATGACGCCGGAGGAACCGAGGTCGGCATCCTGCGTCTCATGCACGATGGTTGCGCCGAAGTCGCGGGCATAAGTCAGCGCCCGGCGCATCACCAGCGCGCTCGCTATGGTGTGGCGGCCATCGGTGAAGGCGACGGCGCCCGCCTCGCGCAACAGGCCGAATTCCGTCATCTCGCGGCCGTAGAGGCCCTTGGTGATTGCCGCCGCCGGAAAGACGTTGACGATCGCCGTGTCCTTGGCGGTGCGCAGCACGAACTCGACCAGCGCGACATTGTCGATCACCGGATCGGTATCGGGCATCATGACGATGGAGGTGACGCCGCCGGCCGCGGCTGCAACGCTGGCCGAAGCGATGGTTTCGCGATGCTCGCCACCAGGCTCGCCGATGAAGACGCGGCCGTCGATCAGGCCGGGGATGATCGCCTTGTTGGCGCAGTCGATGACGGTCGCTCCCCCGGGCACGCCCTGGTTCAACGCCGCCTTGCCGGCGGCAACGATCTTCCTGCCATCGACAATGACGGAGCCGACTTCGTCGATGCCGCGCGAGGGGTCGACGATGCGGGCGCGTTCAAAGACCGTCGTGCTCATGCGCCGCGACCCTCTTGATTACGACGAGGATCAAGCAGCGCTTCCATCACCGCCATGCGAACGGCGACGCCCATCTCCACCTGTTCCTGGATGACGCTTTGCGGGCCATCGGCGATTTCCGAGGCGATCTCGACACCGCGGTTCATCGGGCCGGGATGCATTACCAGTGCGTCGTCCTTGGCCGCCTTCAGCTTTTCGGCGTCGAGGCCGAAATAGCGGAAATATTCGCGCACCGAAGGCACGAAGGCGCCCTCCATCCGCTCGCGCTGCAGGCGCAGCATCATCACCACGTCGGCGTCCTTCAGGCCCTCGGCCATCGAGCGCGTGACGATGACGCCCATCCTGTCAATGCCGGAGGGCAGCAATGTCGAAGGCGCCACCACCCGCACCTGCGCCCCAAGCGCGTTGAGCAGCATGATGTTGGAGCGCGCCACGCGCGAATGCAGGATGTCGCCGCAGATCGCCACGATCAGCTTCGACAGTGGACCCTTGGCACGGCGGATGGTCAGTGCGTCGAGCAGCGCCTGTGTGGGGTGTTCATGCGCCCCGTCGCCGGCATTGACCACCGAGCAGCCGACTTTTTGCGCCAGAAGAGCGGCGGCACCCGCCGACTGGTGGCGGATGATCAGGATGTCGGGCCGCATGGCGTTCAGCGTCATCGCGGTATCGATGAGCGTCTCGCCCTTTTTCACGGAAGAACTCGCCACCGACATGTTCATGACATCGGCGCCGAGCCGCTTTCCGGCCAGCTCGAACGAAGACTGCGTACGGGTCGAGGCCTCGTAGAAGAGATTGATCTGGGTGCGTCCGCGCAGCGTCGAGGTCTTTTTCTCGGACTGCCGCGAGATCGCGACCGCCCTGTCCGCCCTGTCGAGCAAAAGCTCGATATCGGCCGGCGAAAGATCGCTGATGCCAAGAAGATGGCGGTGGGGATAGAGTGGCAGGGACGAAGCGTCGGTCATCTCAAGGGGCTGCTATAGGGTGCGGATTTTGCGCCCGCAAGCACCAGCTTTCGATTGGCGCCGTTCTCCCCGGTATTTTCGTCGCGCGCGCGGCAACGCTTGGCTATATCTAGCCGAGGGCCTCGGATTCGTGGCTTTCGCACGACAAGGACCTTTCTACCGATAAAAGGTCTACCGATAAAAGGATTGGGCGTGACCGACGACGTAACGAACCAGCCGCCGCCGTTGACGGGCGGCAACGCCTGGCGAGGCGATCCGTTGCTGATCCAGCTTGCCGAGCGCTTTTCCGACCCGGTGCGCAAGGACCTGGACGGGCTCGGCCGTTTCGTGCTGACGCAGGAGGCGCAGGAACTGGCCCGTCTCGCCAATGTCGAGACGCCGAAGCTCAGGACCCATGACCGCCAGGGACGACGCATCGACCTGGTCGAATTTCACCCCGCTTATCACGCCTTGATGCGCCGTTCGGTGGCGAACGGCCTGCATTCCTCAGTCTGGGAAAATGGCGATGCCGAGATCGGTCGCCGCCATCAGGTGCGCGCCGCCCGTTTCTATCTGACGGCGGAGCTCGAGACCGGGCATCTCTGCCCGATCACCATGACCAGCGCCTCGCTGGCGGCGCTGATGGCCAGCCCGAAACTGTTCCGCGAATGGGCACCGCGGGTCACGACGCGCAAATACGACCAGAGCCAGAAGCCGCCGGTCGAGAAGACCGGGCTGACGCTCGGCATGGGCATGACGGAGAAACAGGGCGGCACGGATGTGCGCGCCAACACGACAAGGGCGGAACGCGCCGGCAGCGGCTTCTACCGCCTGACCGGCCATAAATGGTTCATGTCGGCGCCGATGTCGGATGCCTTCCTGGTGCTGGCACAGGCGCCGGAAGGACTGTCCTGTTTCCTCGTGCCGCGCGTTCTCGGCGACGGGTCGGGCAATGGCTTCCGCTTCCAGCGGCTGAAGGACAAGCTCGGCAACCGCTCCAACGCGTCTTCCGAGGTCGAGTTCGTCAATGCCATCGGCGAGATGGTCGGCGAACCCGGTGCCGGTGTGAAGACGATCATGGACATGGTCACCCTGACCCGGCTCGACTGTGCCGTGGCGTCCTCGGCGATCATGCGGGCAGGGCTGGCGGAAGCGGTTCATCATGCCCGCCACCGCCAGGTGTTCGGCTCGACCTTGATCGAGCAGCCGCTGATGCAGCGCGTGCTGGCCGACATGGCGCTCGATGTCGCCGCGGCGACCGCGCTGTCGTTCAGGCTGGCGCGCTCCTTCGACGAAGCGGCGAGCGATCGCGGCGAGGCGGCATTTGCCCGCGCCATGACGCCGGTCGTCAAATACTGGGTGTGCAAGATCGCGCCGCCGCTGCTCTACGAGGCGATGGAGTGCCTCGGCGGCAATGGATATGTCGAGGAGGCGCCGCTCGCCCGTTACTATCGCGAGGCCCCGGTCAACGCGATCTGGGAAGGATCGGGCAACGTCATGGCCCTCGACGTGCTGCGTGTGCTCGGCCGCGCGCCAGGCCTGTTCGAAGAGGTGCTGGCAGGCATCGACCGCGACCTCGGCGCCGGCGGGCGCGGCACGATCGGCGTGCTGAAGGCGGCAATGCAGGTTGCTTCAACCGATGAGGGTTCGGCCCGGCTGCTGACCGAACAACTGGCGCTGTCGGCAGCGGCGGCGGAATTGCGCCGGCTGGGGGCAGGGCGGATCGCCGATGCCTTCGTCGAGACGCGCCTGGCCGGCCAGTGGCGCAACACCTATGGCATGCTCGATTCGCGCCACGATGCCCGCATGATCATCGACACGCTCTATCCGCCAGTGAACTGAGCCGAGAACCGCTGGGTTGCCGTGCGTTCCGCGGATCGCCGTTAACCTTAACAAATGGTTTCCATTGCGGCGGCGGGCGGCAAAGCCCACTGTCATTCCTGCCGAAGCAGGAACCACGATGCGACACGTATTGACCTCCTTTCTGTCCGTGCACTGGGCGATTGTTTTCGCCCTGCTGGCACTGATCTGCATCGATGGAAACCGCGGTGTG
Organism: Mesorhizobium sp. GW821-FHT07A06; assembly: GCF_059419085.1. Classification (NCBI taxonomy): domain Bacteria; kingdom Pseudomonadati; phylum Pseudomonadota; class Alphaproteobacteria; order Hyphomicrobiales; family Phyllobacteriaceae; genus Mesorhizobium; species Mesorhizobium sp. GW821-FHT07A06. The sequence goes on along the minus strand of NZ_JBWKRC010000007.1, from coordinate 211,883 downwards.
GCGGCAGCCCTCGGCGTGCTTGGCGTCACCGTCGAGAGCGCCCGGTTCGTCAATCTGGAGAATGTCATCGTCGTCGCGCCGCTAGCGATAGCATTGCTGGTCGTGTCGGTGCTGTTCTTCTGGGCCTTTGTCGATTCTCTGATCAACGATGCGACCAGCCCGGGCGCAGACAGCGTCGTTCGTATGGCCTTCATCTCGGCTTCAGGCGTCCTGTCGATGATCCTGATCGGCGGCGCCGCGCAGGGCATCAATGGGCTTTTCATGGTCGTCGCGGTGCAACTGGCCGCGCTTCTGGCCTCCTATGTCGCGATGCTCGCCGAGCGGCGCTCGGCAGCCGCGTCCGATGACGCGGATTTCCATGCCATGGCGCACAGCATGGCGAAGGCAGCGGCTCATAATTCGCTGCTCTCCCTGATATCGGGCCGAACTGGACCGAACGGGAAGGGAGGTCGCTGATGCGATATATCTTCGGAATGTGGGCGGCCCCGATGGCGATTTTCTGGGGCTGGTTCTATCTGTCGGCCAACGACCTCAATTTCGGCTACGTCATGCTCAGCCGGCGGACGCACGACTTCTTCTTCCAGCTCTACGGTCAGATGCTGGGCATCGACCCGTCGATCATCCCTGGAATGGTGGCGAAGACGTGCATCTTCGATGGATTTCTGCTGCTGGCCCTTTGGGCGTTCCGCCGCCGTCGCGAAATCGCCGGCTGGATCAGTCGGCGTTGGGCGGTCCAGGTTCCGTTCGTTCGGCTGCATAGAGCGACCGAAGCCGGTCCAAAACTCCCTGCAGAATAAAGGCGGCCGCAGCCGAATCGATCTTGCCAGCGCGTTTGGCGCGCGAGAAATCCATTTCGATCAGCGTCCTTTCGGCCGCGACCGTCGACAGCCGTTCATCCCAGAGCACGAAGGGCAGGTCGCTCAACTGCGCCATGTTGCGCACGAAGGCGCGCGATTTCTGCGCGCGCGGACCTTCCGACCCATCCATGTTGATCGGCAGCCCGATCGCCACCGCGCCGACACTCTCCTTCTCCAGCAAGGCCAGAAGCACGGCGGCGTCGAGGGAGAATTTCCTCCGCATGATGACCGGGCGTGGATGGGCGAAGGAGAATCCCCGGTCGGAAACCGCTACGCCGATCGTCTTGTCGCCGAGATCGAGCCCCGCTAGCGTCCTGCCATTGGCGAGCCGCGCTGGCAATTGCTCAATCGTGATGATAGCCAACGGTTTTTCCTTGTCTTTTTCAGCGGCACGCATTCTTCCGGATGGGCGGCGGACACTATACCCTTTGATCTCGGGGCTATCGGCGTTCTATCCTTTGGCCCGGCAAAAATCGAGGAATGCATAAATGAAACTGACCTGGTACGGCCATTCGGCCTTCCGTATCGAAACCGCTGACGCCAAGATCCTCATCGACCCCTATCTGATTGGCAACCCATCATGGACGGGCGGCTGGGAAGGACCGGCGGAAGGGATCACGCATGTCCTGCTGACGCACGGGCATAGCGACCATATCAGCGGCGCGCTGGAAGTGCTCGGCAAGAGCGGTGCCCAGCTGGTCGCCAATTTCGAGATCTGCATGTATCTGGTCGGCAAGGGCGTGGATGGCAACAAGATCAATCCCGGCAACATCGGCGGCACGGTCGATTGCGGCGGCTTCACCACCACTTTCGTCCAGGCGTTGCACTCCTCCTCGTTTGGTGAAGACGGCGGCAAGAACGTCTATCTCGGCAATCCCGGTGGGCTGGTCCTGCATTTCCCGGAAGACCGGACGCTCTACCATATGGGCGACACCGACATTTTTTCCGACATGGCGCTGATCAACGAACTGCATGAGCCGAAGATCGGCATCGTGCCGATCGGCGACCGTTTCACCATGGGCGGCGCGGTGGCGGCACTTGCCTGCCGGCGTTTCTTCAAGTTCGACACGGTCGTGCCTTGTCACTTCGGCACGTTTCCGATGATCGATCCGACGCCCGAGAAATTCGAGGCCGGCCTGGAAGGGTCCGGCGTGAAAGTCGCATTGCCTGGTATCGGCCAGACGATTACGATCTAGAAACGGCCAAAGCGGAACAAATTCATGGCGTTGGGGCGATCTCTTTGCGTGTCGATGTTTGTCGCGGCGTCGCCCGCGCTCGCCGCGGATGACTTCATCGAAGGCGTCTATCTGCAGTCCGAGGAGCTTTGCGCGCAGGCCAGGAAGGACACGCTGCAGACGCTGATCGACGCCGGCAACGTCGTGCTTTCCGTGCATGGCCTGCAAGGCGTCGAATACAATTGCGAGTTCGTGCAGGTCAGCAAGGCGACGCGCTCGCCGAGCTGGGCAGTGACGGCCATCTGCCAGGAACCGGGCTATGTCTTTCCCGATGTCCTGTCGGTAACGCGGATCAGCCCGACGCAGCTCGATCTCGTGTCGGTCCGGCCGATCGACGACGAAAGCGAGGCGAGCGGCAATAGCGGCAGCTACTATCTGTGCGAGGGCGTTGCCCTGCCATGACGATGATGCAGCGCGTCAGGTCGCCGATGCAGAAGGCAAAAATACCGGCTTTCCGGCAACTGGGATCCTTATCTGGCATACGACCGCTTGAGCCAGGTTGCTCCATGGCGGAACTGCGAGCCTTCGCGGCGCTGGAAGACGAGGACGCATGCGGGATGTGTTCGTCCAGGAAGCGATTGTTCGAGTTGCCCAACCCGCTGCGGCGCTCCCGGGCCCGGGTCGGCACCGCCGCCTAGCGCGATGCCAGGCACGATGCATGTTGCGCAGTGCGCGCCGCGCCGCTATAGCCCGGACTGGTTTTCCCCGAGGCAAATATATGTCCGTTGATGTCAAGACAGTGAAGCGCGTGGCGCGTCTCGCCCGCATTGCGGTCAGCGAAGAAGATGCGGAACGCATGACCGGCGAGCTGAACGCCATCCTTGGTTTTGTCGAGCAGCTGAACGAGGTCGATGTGTCCGGCGTCGAGCCGATGACCTCGGTGACGCCGATGGAGATGAAGAAGCGCCAGGACGTCGTCACCGACGGCAACAAGGCGGCCGACATCGTCGCCAATGCGCCGGCGACCGAAGAGAATTTTTTCCTCGTGCCGAAGGTCGTGGAGTAGGGCGCCGATGGCAATCGAGATCGCCATCGAGACGCCGCTGCAGGACGATGTGCGCGGGCTGGTCCAGGAACTCAACGAGACCTTGCTCGAACTGACGCCGCCTGAGCATTGCTACCATCTGACGGTCGAGCAGATGGCGGGCCAGGATACGACCGTTTTCATCGCTCGCGACGACGGCATCGCCATCGGTTGTGGGGCGCTGAAACGCCATGGCGACGCTATCGGCGAGGTCAAGCGCATGTACACGAGGCCTTCGCATCGCGGCCGCAAGATCGGCGCCAGGATCGTCGAACGGGTCGAGGCGCTGGCGAGGCAGGAAGGACTGACGCGGCTGGTGCTGGAGACGGGCGATCGCCATCCCGCGGCCTGGGCCGTCTACGAACGTGCCGGGTTCTCGCGCTGCGGCCCGGTGCTGGATTATCCCGATTCCGAGTGGTCGGTATTTTACGAAAAGAGCCTTTGATGAGCGATCTGACCCGACTGACGATTTCGCAGGCCCGCGCCAAGCTGCGCGGCAAGGAAATCACCGCGACCGAGATCACCGAGGCCTATCTCTCGGCGATCGATCGCGCCAATCCGGCGCTCAATGCCTACGTCGCGGTGACTGGCGACAAGGCACGCGACATGGCCAAGGCGTCCGATGCCAGGCTGGTCAAGGGCGAGGGCGGCGCGCTGGAAGGCATTCCGCTGGGGATCAAGGATCTGTTCGGCACCGAAGGCGTTCATACCCAGGCCTGCAGCCATGTACTCGACGGCTTCAAGCCGCGCTACGAATCAACTGTCACCGCCAATCTGTGGGCCGACGGCGCGGTGATGCTCGGCAAGCTCAACATGGATGAGTTCGCCATGGGTTCGTCCAACGAGACATCCTATTATGGCCCGGTCATAAACCCTTGGCGACGTTCGCGCCTCGACACGGTGGTAATGCCGACGACGCATCAGGGCGATGGCGGCTTCGTATCTGCCGGCGGCACGAAAACCCAGCGCAGCCTGGACAATGCGCAACTGGTGCCGGGCGGCTCTTCCGGTGGTTCGGCGACCGCCGTCTCGGCCTTCCTGTGCGCCGGCGCCACGGCCACGGACACTGGCGGTTCCATCCGTCAGCCGGCCGCGTTCACCGGAACCGTCGGCATCAAGCCGACCTATGGCCGCTGCTCACGCTGGGGCATCGTCGCTTTCGCCTCGTCTCTCGACCAGGCCGGACCGATCGCGCGCGACGTGCGCGACGCCGCGATCCTGCTCAGGTCGATGGCCTCCGTCGATCCGCAGGACACGACCTCGGTCGACCGGCCGGTGCCCGACTATGAGGCGGCGATCGGCAAGCCGATCAAGGGCATGAAGGTCGGCATTCCCAAGGAATACCGCGTCGACGGCATGCCCGAGGAGATCGAGGCGCTGTGGCAGAAGGGCATTGCCTGGCTCAAGGATGCCGGCGCCGAGATCGTCGACATTTCCCTGCCGCACACCAAATACGCGCTGCCGGCCTACTACATCGTGGCGCCCGCGGAAGCTTCATCGAACCTCGCGCGCTATGACGGCGTCCGCTACGGCTTGCGCGTGCCAGGCAAGGACATTGTCGAGATGTATGAGAAGACCCGCGCTGCCGGTTTCGGCCGTGAGGTCAAGCGCCGTATCATGATCGGCACCTATGTGCTGTCGGCCGGCTACTATGACGCTTACTATCTGCAGGCTCAGAAGGTCCGCAACCTGATCAAGCGCGACTTCGAAAACGTCTTCGCCGCCGGCGTGGACGTCATCCTGACCCCGGCGACCCCGTCGGCTGCCTTCGGCATTGCCGACGAGGACATGGCCGCCGACCCGGTCAAGATGTACCTCAACGACATTTTCACGGTCACCGTGAACATGGCCGGTCTGCCGGGCATCGCCGTGCCGGCCGGTCTCGATCCCAAGGGCCTGCCACTTGGCCTGCAGCTCATCGGCAGGCCGTTCGAGGAAGAAACGCTGTTCCAGACCGCCGCCGTCATCGAGCAGGCGGCCGGCACATTCCAGCCGGAAAAGTGGTGGTAAGGGTATCGCTCGTCCAGCGCGTAAAAGGATGCGCCGCGTCGTTATGGGGTGAGCGATGTTCTTCCTTCTTTCCAAGGTCTTCTGGTTCTTCATCCAGCCGCTCAACCTGACGATCTTCCTGCTTCTGGCGGGGTTGATCGCCGCAACGATCGGCCGGCGGCGGCTGGCGGTCACCGGCAGCGTGCTTGGTTTTCTGATCCTTGCGCTCTCGACCTGGACGTCGCTTGGGGCGATGATGCTCAACCCGCTGGAAGAACGCTTTCCGCGCCCGCCATTGCCGCAAAAGGTCGACGGCATCATCGTGCTGGGCGGCGGCTTCGAGGGCGCCATCAACTTGGCGCGTGGCGGCTATGAATTGGGCAGCAGCGGCGACCGCATGGTCGAGACCGCAATCCTCGCCCGACGCTTCCCCGAAGCCAAGGTGGTTGTATCGGGTGGACACGGCTCGTTTTTCATCGACGCCGAGGGAGACGCCGACACCGCGTCCCGCCTGCTCGTCCCGCTGGGTGTATCGGCCGATCGTCTTGTCCTTGAGGACAAGTCCCGCAACACCTACGAAAATGCGGTCTTCAGCCGCAAACTCGTCGAACCGAAGTCGGGCGAGACCTGGCTGCTGGTGACCTCCGCCTTCCACATGCCAAGGGCCAAGGCGCTGTTCGACAAGGCTGGGTTTCCAACCGTTCCATGGCCGGTCGACTATCACACTTCCGGCAAGGAAGGTGTCGGCTTGTTTCGCGACAATCCGATCGATTCCGTGCAGAACACCACCATAGCGCTCCGCGAATGGATCGGGCTTGTCGCCTATTGGCTTTCGGGCCGCATCGATCAGCCGTTTCCGGCGCCGGGCGGCTGACCGATGACGGCGCGCCGCGCCGCCGAGAAGAACTGGCGGCGCACCAGCACGGCCAGCAACAGAAGTGTCGACAGCACGAACACCACCGGGTCGACGAACCAGCCGAGATAGCCGATCGAGAAGAACACGCCACGCAGGCCCGAGTTGAAATGCTTGCCGGCCAGCATGTTCATCTGCGCCGCGCGCCACACCGCCGTTTCGGTGACCGGATTGCGTGAGGCTTCGCCATGCGGGATCGGCACCGCGCCGATCAGGATCGAGCAGTAGTTGAACAGCCGGTAGGCCCAGCCGAATTTGAAGAAGGAAAAGGCGAGGATCAGCACCAGTCCCAGCACCTTGATCTGGAAGGCCGGGCGCGACGGCGCTCCGCCGAGCGGCAGGTTGCTCAGCACCTCAAGCACCCGGTCGGACGCGCCAAGCAAGGCAAAGCAGCCGCCGAGCGCGATCAGGGAACTGGAGGCGAAGAAGGCGGTTCCCTGCTGCAGGCCGCTCATGATGGCGGTGTCGACGATGCGGATTTCGCGTTCGGCCATGGTGCGCATCCAGGCTTCGCGTTGTGCATTCATCGCCGTCGTCAGCGACATTCGGCTGACCAGCTTGCCGTCGGAGGCGAGCGTGTGCAGCAGCCACGCGATCAGGAAGAAGGCCAGCGCCCCGAAATCAGCCATCGAAAGATAGAAGGAATCGCCCATGGGCTGAATTTATCACATCCAGCGCGGTCGCTTCGATGCGGGCTCACGTGATCGACGGCAATGTCGCTGCCGGAGCAAACAAGGTCGGCAGGTGCTGCGCCGCGATTGCCAAAAGAGCGGAAACATCCGGGGAATTCCTATATCTGTATGTAGTCCTCGACGTGCCCCAGGAGACAGCGTGTTCCTTTCGGTTTTCGACCTGTTCAAGATCGGCATCGGCCCCTCCAGCTCTCACACGATGGGGCCGATGACTGCCGCGCGGCGGTTTCTCGACGAAGTCGCGGGGGACGACTGGCCGCGGCCCGCCGGCGCCAAGGTCGCCCGCATCGGGGCCAGCCTGCATGGCTCGCTCGCCTATACCGGAATCGGCCATGGCAGCGACCGCGCCGTTATCCTCGGCCTTGCCGGCCAGACGCCGCAAACGGTCGATCCCGATCAGGCCGACGGCATTGTCGGCCGCATCACCGCCGACAGGGTGATTTCACCGCCCGGTCACCCGTCCTACAATTTCGACCCGGCCACGGATCTGGTGCTCGACCGCAAGACGCCGCTCACGGGGCACGCCAACGGCATGGCGTTCTATGCCTACGATGCCGGCGGCCGTCTGCTTCTCAAGCGCATCTACTATTCGATCGGCGGCGGCTTCGTGGTCTCGGAAGAAGAATTGCAGCGGATGAAGGCCAAGGGGTCGGTGACGACAGAAGGCAAGAAAGTGCCTTATCCCTTCAAGAACGCGGTCGAGATGCTGAAGATGGCGGCCAAGAGCGGCCTTTCCGTCGCCGAGATGAAGCGCGTCAACGAGGAGACGCAGATGTCGCGCGAGGAGCTCGATGCCGGCCTCGACGCGATCTGGAGCGCGATGAAGGGCTGCATCGACCGTGGCCTGTCGCAGGACGGCATCATGCCTGGTGGGCTGAAGGTGCGGCGCCGCGCCCGGCAGCTCCACGACAAGCTGCAGGAACAGTGGCAACAGAACCGGCCAAATCCGCTGCTTGCCAATGACTGGCTGTCGATCTACGCGATGGCGGTCAACGAGGAGAATGCGGCGGGCGGGCGCGTCGTCACCGCGCCGACCAATGGCGCAGCCGGCACGCTGCCGGCGGTGCTTCGCTACTGGCTGCATTTCCATCCCGAGGCCGACCAGCCGAGCATCCGCGACTTCCTGCTGACGGCAGCGGCCGTCGGCGGCATCATCAAGACCAATGCGTCGATCTCGGGCGCCGAGGTCGGATGCCAGGGCGAGGTCGGTTCCGCCTCGGCAATGGCAGCGGCCGGCCTGTGCGCGGTCATGGGCGGTACGCCCATGCAGGTGGAAAATGCGGCCGAAATCGCGCTCGAACATCATCTCGGCATGACCTGCGATCCGGTCGGCGGGCTGGTGCAGGTTCCGTGCATCGAGCGTAATGCTCTCGGCGCGGTCAAGGCGGTGACCGCCGCCTCATTGGCGATCAAGGGCGACGGCATTCACTTCGTGCCGCTCGACTCGGCGATCGAGACCATGCGCCAGACCGGCCTCGACATGAATGAGAAGTACAAGGAAACCAGCCTCGGCGGGCTCGCCGTCAATGTCGTGGAGTGCTGAAGGCGCGCTTGGCACTGTGGAGAAGTTCGTCAGGCCGTTGACGTGTCGGCGCTCCGGACTAACCTTAGCGAAATGGCTCTCAATCTCCTAAAACTGTGCGTCGGCTGCGACAGCGTCGAGGATCTCGAGGAATGGATCGAGTTCCGTCTCGACGAACGGCGCCGGGCCGGTGAACCAGCCGAACACTGGCACACCACGCGCATGGTGCCGACGCGCGGCGCCGAGATCACCGATGGCGGTTCGCTCTACTGGGTGATCAAGGGCAACGTGCAGTGCCGCCAGTTGATCACGGAAATCCGGCCGTTCACCGACGATGAGGGCATCGGCCGCTGCCATTTGATGCTCGATCCGCAAGTCGTGCGCACCGACTGGCAGCCGCGGCGGGCATTCCAGGGCTGGCGCTACCTGAAACCTTCGGACGCGCCACTCGATCTCGGCAAGGGGAAGGCCGGGCTGGTCGAGATGCCGCCGAAACTCAGACGCGAGCTTGCCGACCTCGGCTTGCTGTAGATCTCCGCGCACAAGCGTTGCCTGTCCGGGCGCTGGCCGTTTCTGGCCCTCAATCTTGCCTCGCACTGGACTTGCAAGCGGAGCCACAACGCCACATCTTGAAATTCATGCGCGATCAAAAGCTGTCGAACTCGACGAAAGCCGCGGCGTTCGCCGGGCCGGCCTACATGGCGGCCTCTTCCCGCCCGAGGGAAGGCCATCATTCCGGCGCAGAAAAAGTGGTTGATGACATCACGCGGCTGTCCGGGCGGACAGGTTACTCGCGGGGCGGTAGGAAATGTTAGGCGCAATTATCGTTCTGGTCGTACTGCTGCTGGTGCTCCTGACCGTAGTCTCGGCCTTCCTTCGGGCCGACCCCGCCCGGCTTGCGAGCGGGACGAGAACACTGGCTCCGGTCCTGCTGGCGCTGGCGGGCGGCGCGGTGCTTCTGGTCGGTCGAAGCGGAATCGGCGGCGTCATCCTGTTCGGGGCAATCGGCTGGTATGCCGCCATGCACGCGAACCGACCCAAGGTCAGTTCGGCGTCGGGAAAACGCTCAACGGTGCGGACGGCAGCACTCGAGATGGAGTTGGATCACAATACGGGCGGCCTTGAAGGACTGGTTCTGGCCGGCCGCCACGACGGCAAGATGCTTGGCGCGATGGGCCTTGCGGAGCTGCAGCATCTCTACCGCGAACTCTCCGGCGATGCGGAGAGTCGCCAACTGCTAGAGACGTATCTTGACGGCAGATTTCCCGTCTGGCGCAAAAACACTGAGACGAACGGTGGCGAAGGGCTGGGTGTTGCGCCAGGTCCGGGCTCCATGACTAAGGAGGAGGCCTACAAGGTCCTTGGTCTTGAAGCGGGGGCCGCCGCGGCGGATGTCCGCAAGGCGCACCGCCGCCTGATGCAGCGCCTGCACCCCGATGTCGGCGGCACGTCTTTCCTGGCGGCGCGAATTAACGAAGCCAAGGACGTCTTGCTCTCCAATCACAACTAGTTCTCCTTCGACGCAGGAATTTTCCGGGAGATCGCTTCCACGCCGTCCTATTGCTGGACGGCGTAGCACTCGATTTTCTTCTTCTTCAGAGCAGTGCAGGCCTTCCAGGCGGCGTCCTTCGATCCGAAACCGCCGAAACGGGCGCGGTAATAGGTGACTCCGTCCTTGTCGAAGGCGACGGTGAAGCCGGCGGCATCCGCCAGCACCTTGGGCGCCTGCTTGGTGGTCTTGTCGAGGAATGCCTGGGCTTCCGACTGTTTAGGCGACGATGCGACCTGGATGGCCCAGCCCGACGGTACCGACGCCGTGTTGACCGGGTCGACAGCCGGAGTCGGTTCGGCATAGGCGACCACGACCTGCGCCGTAGCGACCTTGGGGGCAGCGACGATGACGGTCTTTACCTTCTTTGCCGGGGCTACCAGTTTGGGTGCCTCGGCCTGAGCGGTATCCTCGTCCTCGCTGTCGCCCTGGGCAACGGCTGCGTCGTCGGCGACAGAGGTGTCGTCTTCAGCGACGGCTACCGGCTTTTCATCCGGGGTCGGCGCGTCGTGCTTGGGCAGGAGAACCTTGGCAAGTGCCTTGATCGGATTGTTGCTGTCAGCCTTGGCAACCAGATCGCCACCACCGCGGGTCGATGCCCTCGGCAGATAGGTGTTGATCAGGCTTGCCATCTGGTTGTCGCGGCTGCCGCCCGACGTCCCGCCCATGACAACGGCGACGAGCCGGCGGTTGCCGTCGGAGACGGACGAGACGAGATTGAAGCCGGAGGCACGGGTGTAGCCGGTTTTGATGCCGTCGACGCCCTTGATGCGTCCGAGCAGTCGGTTATGGCCGTTGATGCGCTGGCGGCCGTAGAGAAAGGAGCGCTGCGAGAAATAGCCATAGTACTGGGGGAAATGCTCCCGCAGTGCGATGCCCAGCGTGGCCATGTCGCGCGCGGTGGTGAACTGGCCAGGATCAGGCAGGCCGTTGGCGTTGCGGAAGACGGTGCCGTTCATGCCGAGCTGCCGCGCCTTGGCGGTCATCATGCGCGCAAAGGTGGCTTCATCACCGCCAAGCATTTCGCCGAGCGCCGTGGCCGAATCATTCGCCGACTTGGTGACAATCGACAGGATCGCGGTCTCGACCGTGACCGAACCGCCCGGCTTCACGCCGAGTTTCGTCGGCGCCTCGGCGGACGCATGGGCCGAAAACACCACCGGCGAGTTTTTGCTGATCTTGCCCTTCGCCATAGCTTCGAAGGTCAGATAGAGCGTCATCATCTTGGTCAGCGACGCCGGATAGCGCCTGCCGTTGGCATCCGCGGAGTACAGCACCTTGCCCGTCTTGGCGTCCACGACAATGGCCGCCTGGCGCGCGGCCAGCGACGAGGCGACGTCGGCGCAAACGAATGTCATCGCCAAGGCGAGGGCCATGATCGCTTTGAGGGGGGAGGTGGATTTGGAAACGATGCCCAACAACGCCTGACGCACTGATATTTCCCTTGAATTCTTCGTTGCGTTGGAGGCGGCAAAGGGTCCTGCCTCACTTCCAGCCAAGCTAGCGGGGCAGCGTTACCAATCCGTTTATGGTAACCGCCGCGTTCACCATTTTCTTCGGGCTTGAAACTCACTTTATTTGATTTTTAGCCATTGCCTGCGCAGGCAAGCCTCCACGCAGGCCAAATATTGACTTTTGTGCGTCGCACAATATATTGAGTGCATTGCACAAGGGCGCCCCGAAGAAGGACGTCTCAACCGTCAAGGGAATCGTGAAATGACCCAGACCTATGAGGACTTCAGCAAATACGGCAAGGAATTCGCCGATACCGGATTGAAGAGCTTCGCTTCGCTCTCCAAGGGTGCGCAGGCGATCGCGACCGAAGCCGGTGAATATACCAAGAAGAGTTTCGAAGCCGGCAGCGCCGCTGCCGAAAAGCTGTTTTCGGCCAAGTCGCTGGAAAAGGCGATCGAGATCCACACAGACTACGCCAAGCAGTCCTACGAGGCGTTCGTCGCCGAGGCCACCAAGATTGGCGATCTCTATGCCGAACTCGCCAAGGAAGCTTACAAGCCGTTCGAATCGATCGTTGCCAAGGCGAAGTAATTTTCGCCCGACAGTCGCAACTCCGGCCCTTTGGGTCTCGGACAACCCGGTCGCGGAAGCGCGGCCGGGTTTTTTCATGCCAATTTCCGCTCCGGAGCGGCGTAGCGCTTCACGATTGCGAAAATCCGCGAAGTTTGGTCACCTAGCCATATTGTCAGCTAACCAGAAGGGCTTAAAATCGTCCATCGAACACCTACATGTCGAACTCGCATGAGGATTCGAAGAGGCAGGATTACGTGACGATCGGTTTGACTGCCACGAAACAAGTGGCGCGGATGCAAAACGGCGGCGGCGACGGCAATGAGGCCGGCCGCGGGACGGCCGTGATCACGCGCACCAAAACCAAGACCAAGAAGCCCAGCCTTTACCGGGTCCTCATCCTCAACGACGACTACACTCCGATGGAGTTCGTGGTTCACGTTCTGGAGCGTTTTTTCCAGAAGGACCGCGAAGCCGCCACACGCATCATGCTCCATGTTCACAATCATGGAGTGGGCGAGTGCGGGGTCTATACTTTCGAGGTGGCCGAGACCAAAGTGTCTCAGGTCATGGATTTCGCCCGACAGAATCAGCATCCGCTGCAATGCGTGATGGAGAAGAAGTGAGGTAACATGCCGGCTTTCTCCCAAGGCCTGGAAAAGGCGCTTCACCAGGCGCTGACGCTCGCCAATGAGCGGCACCATGAATACGCAACCCTGGAACATCTGCTGCTCGCGCTGATCGACGACACCGAGGCGGCCGCCGTCATGCGCGCCTGCAACGTCGATCTCGACGAGCTGAAGCACACTGTTCTCACCTATATCGACACAGAGCTCGACAACCTCGTCACCGGATACGACGAGGACTCCAAGCCGACCGCTGGGTTCCAGCGCGTGATCCAGCGCGCGGTCATCCATGTGCAGTCGTCGGGCCGCGAGGAAGTGTCGGGCGCCAACGTGCTCGTCGCCATCTTCGCCGAGCGCGAGAGCCACGCCGCCTATTTCCTGCAGGAACAGCAGATGACCCGCTACGACGCGGTCAACTACATCTCGCACGGCATCGCCAAGCGCCCGGGCGCATCGGAGACGCGCTCGCCGCGCGGCGCCGATGACGAGCAGGGCGGACAGAACGGCGCCGAGCCGCAAGAAGAAGGCGGCAAGAAGAAGCAGCAGCAGGACGCGCTGACCGCCTACTGCGTCAACCTCAACAACAAGGCCAAGGCCGGCAAGATCGATCCGTTGATCGGCCGCGAGTCGGAAATCAACCGCACCATCCAGGTGCTGTGCCGCCGGTCCAAGAACAACCCGCTCTACGTCGGCGACCCCGGCGTCGGCAAGACCGCGATCGCCGAGGGCCTGGCCAAGCGCATCGTCGAGGGCGACGTTCCCGAAGTGCTGCACAACGCCACCATCTTCGCGCTCGACATGGGCACGCTGCTGGCCGGCACGCGCTATCGCGGCGATTTCGAGGAGCGGCTGAAGCAAGTCGTCAAGGAGCTCGAGGATTATCCGGGCGCCGTGCTGTTCATCGACGAGATCCATACGGTGATCGGCGCCGGTGCCACGTCGGGCGGCGCAATGGACGCGTCCAACCTGTTGAAGCCGGCTTTGTCGTCGGGTGCGATCCGCTGCATCGGCTCGACCACCTACAAGGAATTCCGCCAGTTCTTCGAGAAGGATCGCGCTCTCGTGCGGCGCTTCCAGAAGATCGACGTCAACGAGCCGACCATCGAGGACGCCATCGAGATCATGAAGGGGCTGAAGCCCTATTTCGAGGAATTCCACAAGGTCCGCTACACGAGCGAAGCCATCAAGGCCTCGGTCGAGCTGTCGGCGCGCTACATCAACGACCGCAAGCTGCCGGACAAGGCGATCGACGTGATCGACGAGACCGGTGCCTCGCAGATGCTGGTGCCGGAAGCCAAGCGCAAGAAGACCATCGGTATCAAGGAGATAGAAGCCACGATCGCCACCATGGCGCGCATCCCGCCGAAGACGGTTTCGGCCGATGACGAGAAAGTGCTGCAAGGCCTCGACATCGAACTGAAGCGTGTCGTGTATGGTCAGGACACCGCCATTACCGCGCTGACCTCGGCGATCAAGCTGGCCCGTGCCGGCCTGCGCGAACCGGAGAAGCCGATCGGCTCCTACCTGTTCTCAGGCCCGACCGGCGTCGGCAAGACCGAAGTCGCCAAGCAACTCGCCGCCTCGCTCGGTGTCGAGCTGATCCGCTTCGACATGTCGGAATACATGGAACGCCATACCGTTTCACGGCTGATCGGCGCGCCTCCCGGCTATGTCGGCTTCGACCAGGGCGGCCTGTTGACCGACGGTGTCGACCAGCATCCGCACTGCGTGCTGTTGCTGGATGAGGTCGAGAAGGCGCATCCGGACCTGTTCAACATCCTGTTGCAGGTGATGGATCACGGCAAGCTGACCGATCACAACGGCAAGCAGATCGACTTCCGCAATGTAATCCTGATCATGACCACCAATGCGGGTGCATCGGATGCACAGCGCGCGGCGATCGGTTTCGGTTCGACCAAGCGCGAAGGCGACGATGTCGAGGCGATCAATCGGCTGTTCACGCCGGAGTTCCGCAACCGTCTCGATGCGATCATCCCGTTCGGCTCGCTGCCGGTGCCGGTGATCCACCAGGTGGTGCAGAAGTTCGTCATGCAGCTGGAGGCCCAGCTCTCCGAGCGCGGCGTCACCTTCGACCTGTCGCCGGACGCGATCGCCTGGCTCGCCGACAAAGGCTATGACGAGCGCATGGGCGCGCGGCCGCTCGGTCGCGTCATCCAGGAGCACATCAAGAAGCCTTTGGCCGACGAGGTGCTGTTCGGCAAGCTGAAGAAGGGCGGCACGGTGCGCGTCACCGTCGAGAAGAAGGAAACCGGCGAGACCGGCCTGAAGCTCGAGTCGCTGGCCGACGAGGCGCCGGTGCAGCCGAAGAAGGAAGAGCCGGAAGACGCGCCCAAGCCAAGGAAGGCGGTGGCCAAGAAGCCTGCCGCGAAGAAGGTCGTGGCGCAGAAGCCGGAGCCCAAGGGCAAGGATGGCGGCAAGCGCAGCCTTGTACCGCAACTGCCAAGAAAGAACTGATCATTTCGCAGTCGAGAAAAGCCCCGGAAACGGGGCTTTTTTCATTTGAACAATGGGGTGCCATGGCCGGATCTCGAGGTCTTCGTGCCTCGCCTCTATGCGGCCCTCTACGAATCGATCGCGGCGCACAGCCGGCTGGGCCTGAACGTCGTGACCGATGTCGGTCATCATGATGCGTATTCGAAGCGCCTCAACTGCCTGATCGATTGTGCGCGCCGGCTCGCCGGCCTGCCGGTGCTGTTTGTCGGCGTTCGCTGTCCAATTGAAATCATTATGGAAAGGCGAGCCGCCAGCGAGGCGGGCAGGGGGTATGTCACCGGCTCGCCGGTCGATCCCGTACCTTCGCCGGTGCGGCTGTGGCAGGATGAGGTACACCGGCCCGGCGTATACGATCTTGAGATCGACACTTCGTTGCTGAGCCCGGTGCAGTGCGCGGATGCGATCCGCGAACGGCTTCTATCGGGAGCGGCGCACCCGACAGCCTTTCAGAGGCTTGTGGATCCGCCACCCCCAACCCACCAGCGTTCCTGACTATACCGACGCGGCTTCCGGCCGGGCCAAAGGAAGATCGCTCGCGAAACGCGAAGCAATCGTCGTCCGGGACAATATCGCGCCGGTGACTTTCCAGATGGCGACCGAGATCAGTATGCCAGCGTAACCGTCCGGGGCGTAGTGCCATCCAAGAACCACGGAGCCGAGCATGATGATCGCCGCGAATATCCACAGTACGACGCCAAGCCGTGGAGACAGCCTCGTTACATACAGCGCAAAAAGCACGGATGAAGCGACGTGAATGGAAGGGAAAGCCGATATGCCCATGGTTCCTGAAGACAGACCCTCATAGCCGTTCCACAACCGCTCCTGCAGGGACAGGGCCCAAACCGGATACTGGCTATTCGCCGACTGAAGTGCGTCCATCAACGGTTGATAGAGATCGCCAAACCCCAACCTTGCAAAGTAGCAGGGGCCGGCGGATGAGAATATCAAGGCAACGAAGAAGCCGCCGATCAGCCAGAGCAGCATGAAGCTGAGCAGGAACTGATGACGCAGAAGAGTATCGCGGGTCGCCACGACACTTGAAAAGACAGTCACGATCAGCACCGCGAACCAAAAATTATAGCAGAAATTGAGAAGACGGATGGCTAGCGGGCTTTCAATAATCCACCAAAGCCATTGGTAAGAAGCGCGCCCGAAATGCAGCTTGGTGCTGAAGTGTGCGATGGCCTGGTCCCAGGAGAAAGGCGCCAGTACGGCGATCGCGCCCTTCAGCACTGAGAAACCCGAAACAAAAATCACGATCGCGGCAAGGCCGTTCACGCCATTGGCAATGCGGTTTCTATCGGCCAGCAATTGCCGGAAGGAAACCAGCAAATGGCTGGCCGGCGATCTTGCGCGATGGACAAACGCCAGTTGAAGCAGCCGGAAGACTGCATATACACATCCAAGAATCCAGAAATAGACCACCAGATAAAAGGCATATTCGTAAAGCAACGCGAAATCCGGCAGATTCCCGACCCGGGCACCAACCGCAAAGCCCAATCCCAGAGTAAACAGCGCAACCGCATGAATAATACGGTGCCGAAGAAACGATTCGACCAAGATTTTTGAAAAAGCGGCCTCACCATTGGCCCCGGATCGCCGGCTCAAATATTCGAAAGTATCTTGCAATGCATGTCCCTCGCGCACGAAAAATGCCTCGCAAGGGCTTGCTGGAATATTAAGAATGCCGCCGCCTGGTGATGTCCCAGCCGCCGCGATGATCGCTCGGTTTACAAAGACTTAAGATTTGGCCGACAGGGCGGCGCGGATCTTTTCGGCGTTCTCAGCCAGCACCTCGGGCTTTTCCATTGCGCCGGTATGTGGCTTCAGGGGGATGCCGTCGAAGCGCGGGATGACATGCACATGAAGGTGGTAGACGGTCTGCCCGGAGGCCGGTTCGTTGAATTGCAGGATGGTGACCCCATCGGCGTCGAGGGCCTTCTTCACGGCCAGCGCCACTTTCTGTACGACCGTGAAAAGCGGGCCGAAGGTCGATTGGGCGGCGTCGAGCAGATTGCGCGACGGCGTCTTTGGCACCACCAGCGTGTGGCCCGGCCCCTGCGGCATCACATCCATGAAGGCCACGACCGCATCGTCTTCGTAAACGCGGTGCGAAGGAATTTCGCCGCGCAGAATCTTGGCGAAGATGTTGTCGGTGTCATAGGCGGTTTGGGCCATGGCGAACGCTCCGGATTTGTACCTCGCCATCCCGTGTAGCGAAGCTGTCCCGTAGCGACAAGACGATGTGGCGGGCGATCAGGCGAGATCGACCATGCCAAGGCCTGCCTATTCCTCCAGATCCTTGCGGAACGGGGTATGCTCTTCCAGATACTCGCCCATCCGCTCGACTTCGCGCCGCTCGCGCCTGAGATAGTCGGCGACCGCGTTGCGCAAGCCAGGATGCGAAATGTAGTGGGCGGAATGCATTGTAACCGGCCTGTAGCCGCGCGCCAGCTTATGCTCTCCCTGCGCGCCAGCCTCGACCACCTTCAGCTTGCGTTCGATGGCGAAATCGATGGCCTGGTGGTAGCAGACCTCGAAATGCAGGAAGGGGTGATCCTCGATGCAACCCCAGTTGCGGCCATAGAGCGCGTCGGAGCCGATGAAGTTGATGGCGCCAGCAATGTAGCGCCCGTTGCGCTTGGCCATCACCAGCAGGATATCGTCCGCCATGCGTTCGCCGATCAGCGAGAAGAACTGGCGGTTCAGATAGGGGCGGCCCCATTTGCGGCTGCCGGTGTCCATGTAGAAAGCGAAGAAGTCGTCCCAGGCTTTCTCGGTCAGGTCCTTGCCGGTCAGCCAGTCGATGGTGATGCCATCGGCAAGCGCTTCGCGCCGTTCCTTCTTCATCGCCTTGCGCTTGCGCGAGGCAAGTGTGGCGAGAAAGTCGTCGTAAGTCGAAAAGCCTTCGTTGAAGAAGTGGAACTGCTGGTCGGTGCGATGCAGGAAGCCCGCGGCCTCAAGCGTCGCGACGTCGCTTTCCTGCGCGAAGGTGACATGGGCCGAGGATACGCCGAGCTTGTCGGTCACCATTTTGAGCCCGGCGGCGAGCCCGGCCTTGACCGCGTCGGGATCCTCGCCTTTGCCGACCAGCAGCCGAGGGCCGGTGACAGGCGTGAACGGCACGGCGCATTGCAGTTTCGGGTAGTAGCGGCCACCGGCGCGCTCGAAGGCATCCGACCAGCCGTGGTCGAATACATATTCGCCCTGGCTGTGCGACTTGAGATAGCAAGGGACCGCACCCAGCAGCCTGCCTTGCGCGGTCTCCAGCCGCAAGTGATGTCCTTGCCAGCCGGTGCGCCGCACGGCGCAGCCGGAATCTTCCAGTGCGCTCAAGAACGCAAATGAAACGAGGGGGTTATAGCCATTCTCCGCATCGCCGCGCGTGGTGCCGGCAAAGCCGTTCCATTCATCGCAGGTGAAAGCGCCGATGCCGGCGGCGATGCGGATCGAATAGTCCGCGCTTGCTGTTTGTCCGTCGCCGTCGTCACCCTGATCCATGAGGCTTATTTAAGCTCCATCGGGGCCGCTACAAGTCACGTTTCAGACACCCCGTTCAGGCGACGTGCACCAAGTCGGGTTCGAACCCTTCGAATGTCATCTGATCGGCATATCTGAAGGTCAAGTCGATCGCGGGCTGGTCATGGACCGTCCAGGTGATGACAGGCATCTTGAGCTTTTCACGCACGAAGCTGACGAACGGGTTCGGCAAGTCGCCGGCGGCGTAGGAAGTGAAGGAAAGCTCGTGCGCCAGCATGGAAAAATGCGCTTCGATCAGCTTGAGGTCCTTGCCATAGGCGGTCAGACCAGCGGGAATGCCGGGCGCATGTTTCGGGAAATCACGGATCAGCCAGTGATCGAACGACATGATCGCCGCCTTGCCCTTGTAACGCTTGAGCATCTTGCCGACACGCGCCACCAGGCCTTCATCGCGGCCGGGAATCCCTTTCAGTTCGACGACCATGGGCACGCGACCGTCGACCAGGTCGAGTGCTTCCTGCAGCGTCGGCAAGTGGTCGGGCGTGCCGCCAACCTTGAGCGCGGTCAGTTCGGAAGCGCTGCGTTGCCAGACGAAACCATCCTGTCCGGTCAGCCTTTTCAGGTCGTCGTCATGGATGATGATGGGAACGCCATCCGACGACAGATGCACGTCGCATTCGATGGCGTAGCCGCGTTCGGCCGCGGCGGAGAAGGCCGACAGCGTGTTTTCCCAGCGCGTCTTGTTCATGTCGTGGAAGCCGCGATGGGCAACCGGCCGGGCAGTCAGCCAGGAGAGGTCGGTCATGTCAGCCTCATTCGACTTCGAAGATCGCTTCGATTTCCACTGCGGCATTAAGCGGCAGGGAGGCGGTGCCGACGGCCGAGCGGGCGTGCTTGCCGCGCTCGCCAAGGGCGGCGACCAGGAAATCAGAGGCGCCGTTGGCGACCAGATGCTGCTCGACAAAGTCAGCCGCGGAGGCGACGAAGACGGTGATCTTCACAAGCTTCCGGATCTTCTCGAGATCGCCGAGCGCGGCTTTGGCCTGTGCCAGAATGTTGATTGCGCAGTATTTTGCCGCGTCCTTGCCGCTTGCCGTGTCGACGTCGCGGCCGAGCAGGCCGCTCGCCTGCAGCTTGCCGTCCTTGAGCGGCAATTGTCCGGCGGTGAACAGCAGATTGCCTGACCTGCAATAGGGCACGTAGTTGGCGGCAGGTGCGGCGGCGACAGGAAGCGCCACGCCGAGATCGCTTAGCCGCTTTTCGATTGTTTCACTCATTGCTTTTCCCTATTGCTGGAAGGCGCCGCGCTGGCCGGGCCGAAATTGCTATTTTTGCCTCGCTTCCGCCACGACTTTTTTTAAGCTGGACCATCTTTCCCTGCGGCCTGCCATCAGCCGCGACGATCGGAGTACCTCATGCGCGCAACGCGCCTTGCATTCCACGCCGCCCTGTTGTCGGCGGTCTTCTCGGTAGGCCCCGCTTTCGCCGTCCCGGCGCTGCAGGCGCACCGCGCCGTGTATGACCTCACTCTCAACAAGGCCTCCGACCGGTCCGGCATAACAGGCATATCAGGGCGCATGGTCTATGAATTCAACGGTTCGGCATGCGAAGGCTATACGGTGAAATTCCGTTTCGTGACCCAGATCGTCACCAACGACAACACGAGACTCACCGACCAGCAGACAACGACTTTCGAGGATGCCGAAGGCAAGACCTTTTCGTTCGTGACCAAATCCTTCGTCGACCAGAACCTCGACAAGGAGGTCAAGGGTATCGCCACGAAAGATGCGAAGGGGCTGAAGGTCGATATCGACAAGCCCGAGAAGAACAGCCTGGAACTCGCCGCCACCCAGTTTCCGACCCAGCATCTGGTCGAACTGATCGGCAAGGCCGAGAAAGGCGAGAACTTCTACCAGACAAACCTGTTCGACGGCTCCGAGGACGCCAACAAGGTGATGACGACCACCGTCGTCGTCGGCAAGAAGACCGAGGCTGACAAGGCCGATCCGGAAGCTCCGGCGCTGGCGAAGCTCGCCACCGACAAATACTGGCCGGTCGACATCGCCTATTTCGATGACAGCGCCCAGAACGGTGAAGAGGTGCCGGAATACCGGATCAGCTTCAAGCTGCATGAGAACGGCATCACCCGCGATCTCACCATGGACTATGGCGACTTCTCGATGACGGGCAAACTGGTCAATCTTTCGCTGTTCGACCAGACAAAGCCTTGCCCGATATCGAAATAGCCGGGGTGCGCAATTGAGCTGGTCGCGGCGGGCTTGATGGCGGTCTACGTCGATGCGGCGATCTGGAAGTGGGCCGGCCATCGCTGGTGCCACCTGATGGCCGACGATACCCACGAGTTGCATCGATTCGCCGCCGAACTGGGCGTCAAGCGCTCGTCCTACCAGGGCCCGCCCAAGACGTCGGCTCCGCACTATGACATAACCGGCCTGGAGCGCGACCGCGCGGTGCGGCTCGGCGCCATCGAATGCAGCCGCGAGGAGATCGTCGCGATCTTCCGGCGCGTGCGGGTGCCCAATGGAAAGGCAAGGCCATGACACCAACGGCATTTCTTGCCTATTGCGCCGCCGTCACGCTCGCCGCCGCCACACCGGGACCCGCGATGTTCGCGGTCATCACCAATGGCGTGTCGCGGGGTTTCCTTCGTGCCTTCATGGCCGGCATTGGGGTCGCCGCCGGCGACGCCGTGCTGGTCACCCTGGCGCTGCTCGGTCTGGTGGCGCTGGCCCAGACCTTCGAATGGATCTTTCTCCTGCTGAAATATGCCGGCGCTGCCTATCTGATCTTTCTCGGGATCAGGATGTGGCGCGCCTCGGCCGCGCAATCGGATGAATCACGGACGGCCGAGGCGAGATTGTCCCGATCCTTCCTCCTTGGCGCATCCATCGCGCTGGGAAACCCGAAGGCAATCCTGTTCCATGCCTCGATCATGCCGCTGATCCTCAACCTCGACACGCTCACCTTTGTCGATGGCCTGCTGGTCGTGGCCGTCGTGATCAGCGTCAATATCCTCACAATGGGTGCCTATGCAGCACTTGCGGGCCGGGCTTCGGGCTGGTTCAGGACACCCAGGCGCATGCGGCTGATGAACCGGTTTGCCGGCAGCGCCATGATCGGCACCGGAGCGCTGATTGCCGCACGCTGAGCGGTAAAGCGCCGCCCCGCTTGCGTTTGTCGCACTTCCCCTCTATATGCGCGCTCATTCCACACACGGACTTTGGTGTCTGCCCGGGAGAAATCCGGCTGAAACCTCCGGTGGCGTTCAAGGACCTCGTCCGAAAATGCCTGTGTCCGTGGAGGCTAACCGGAAAGGAAAATAAGAATGGCTCTGCCTGATTTCAGCATGCGCCAGCTTTTGGAAGCTGGCATTCACTTCGGCCACCAGACCCACCGCTGGAATCCGAAGATGGCGCCCTACATCTATGGCGCCCGCAACAACATCCACATCATCGACCTCTCGCAGACGGTGCCCTTGCTGCACCAGGCGCTGAAGCAGGTCTCCGACACCGTAGCCAAGGGCGGCCGCGTGCTGTTCGTCGGCACCAAGCGCCAGGCGTCCGACATCGTTGCCGATGCGGCTCAGCGTTCGGCCCAGTACTATGTCAACTCGCGTTGGCTCGGCGGCATGCTGACCAACTGGAAGACGATCTCGAATTCGATCCAGCGCCTGCGCAAGCTCGACGAGATGCTGGCCGGCGAGGCCCAGGGCCTTACCAAGAAGGAGCGCCTGAACCTCGATCGCGAGCGCGAGAAGCTGGACAAGGCACTGGGCGGCATCAAGGACATGGGCTCGACGCCCGACCTGATGTTCGTGATCGACACCAACAAGGAAGCGATCGCCATCCTTGAGGCCAAGCGCCTTGGCATCCCGGTCGTCGCCATCATCGATTCGAACTGCGATCCGGACAAGATCGATTTCCCGATCCCCGGCAATGACGATGCGGCCCGCGCCATCCAGCTCTATTGCGACCTGATCGCCAAGGCTGCGATCGACGGCATCGCCCGTCAGCAGGGCGCGCTCGGCGTCGACATCGGCGCTTCGGTTGAAGCTCCGGTAGAGCCGGCGCTCGATCCGGCTCCGGCGTCGGAAGCCCCCGAGGCTTGATAATCGAAGGCCGGCAACGGCCTTCATCTTTCTCATATTCTGGCACGCTAAACAGACGCACCATCGAGTACCGATGGTGCGTCGGTGCATTTAAAACAAAGAGGCGACAATGAGCATTTCGGCTGCACAGGTCAAAGAACTCCGCGACTTGACCGGCGCGGGCATGATGGACTGCAAGGCGGCGTTGAACGAGACCAACGGCAATATGGAAGAGGCCGTCGACTGGCTGCGCAAGAAGGGCATTTCCAAGGCCGACAAGAAGGCCGGCCGCACCGCCGCCGAAGGCCTGATCGGCGTCGACAATGGCGTGCGCGAGGCCGCGGTCGTCGAGGTCAATTCCGAGACCGACTTCGTTGCCCGCAATGCCGCGTTCCAGGAAATCGTCGCCAACGTTGCCAAGGTCGCTCTCGCCTATGGCACGACCGAGGCGGTTGCCGCCGCCAAATATCCGGGTTCGGACAAGTCGGTCACCGACACCATCAAGGATGCTGTCGGCACCATCGGCGAGAACCTGGGCTTCCGCCGCTCGGCCAAGCTGACCGTTCCGCATGGCGCTGTGGCGACCTATGTCCACAACGCGGTTGCCGACGGCCTCGGCAAGCTCGGCGTGCTGGTCGCGATCGAAACCACGGGCAATGAGCATGCGGCCAACGCCTTTGGCCGCCAGGTCGCCATGCACGTCGCCGCCACCAACCCGATGGCGCTGACGGCGGAGCAGATCGACCCGGCCGCGGTCGAGCGCGAGAAGGCGATCTTCTCCGACCAGGCACGTCAGTCCGGCAAGCCGGAAGCGATCATCGAGAAGATGGTAGAAGGCCGCATGCGCAAGTTCTACGAGGAAGTCGTGCTCTTGAAGCAGGCCTTCGTGCTCAATCCCGACATCACCGTCGAGAAGGCCCTGAAGGATGCCGAGAAGGAAATCGGCGCGCCGGCCAAGATCACCGCCTATCTGCGCTTCGCGCTTGGCGAGGGTATTGAGAAGGAAGAGACCGATTTCGCGGCGGAAGTCGCGGCCGCGGTCAAGAAGTAAGCTTCCTACCGCTTTATTCCGACAGTGTTTTTCGGCCTGATGTCCGCATGGATGTCAGGCCGATTTCTTGTGCGGTGTCGATAAACGCCCTCAGCTTCGGCGCCATCGCCGCCCGGCGCGGGAAATAGAGGAACAGGCCAGGCTCCTCGATCGCTGATTGCGGCAGCACCTGCACCAGGCGGCCGGCCGCAAGATCCGCGCGCGCCAGCGGTTCGAACATGTAGGCAAGGCCTACTCCGGCAAGCGCCAGGTCAATCGCGGCGAGCGAATCCGTGACGATGGCCGTTCCGCCGGTCTCCATGACGACATCCTTGCCGTCCTCGGCCAAATCCCAGCGATAGAGCGCGCCGGAGCGAACCAGCCGGTAACCGATGCAATTGTGGTTGGCGAGATCGGCTACGCTGCGCGGGCGGCCACGGCGCCCGATATAGGCGGGAGAGGCGACGATGACGGCCTTGAACGGAGGCGTGAGCCGCACGGCGACCATATCCTGAGCGATCATCTCGCCCAGCCGGATCCCGGCGTCAAAACCTTCGCCGACGATGTCGACCAGCCCCTGATCGGCGAAGACCTCCACCGTGATGTCCGGATAGCGCTCGGCCATGGCGGCGACGACCGGCGTCACCGCCAACGGGATCGCGATGTTGGAGGCATTGATCCTGAGCAGGCCGGACGGCTTGCCCTTGACGCTGCGGATACGATCCATCCGCTCGGCGATATCCTGAAGGGCGGGAGCGGCCGTTTCCACCAATGCCTTGCCGGCCTCGGTGAGCGAAACGCTGCGTGTCGTGCGTGCGAACAGGGGCTGACCGACCCGCTCCTCGACAAGGCGCACCGCATGGCTGACAGCCGACGGACTCATGCCGAGTTCGGCGGCCGCAAGCGCGAAACCTCCGCGCCGGGCAACGGCAACGATGACCGGCAGATGGCTGAGCAGATCCCGATCCATTCATGAATGATATCGCATGGTCCTTGCGAACAATGCAATCTTATCGATGCCAAGGCACCGATCCACATTGTCGCCGAAACATCCGCGATTGGCTGATGGCATTGAGGAGAAGAGACATGAATGCGTTGAAGCACTTAACCTTCGCGGCCGGCATGGCGCTGTCACCGGTCGATGCCGGCGGGGCGGAACCATCCGGCTGGCAAGCGCTCGCGGACGAGCGCGCGGTCATCCGCATCGCCGATGCCATCGACCGCGCCGTCGACGCACAGGACTGGAAACTCGCGCGCAGCTATTTCGCTGATCGGGTTGCCGCCGACTTCAGCAGCCTGTCGGGACAGCCCGCGGCCGTCATCGCGTCCGACGACCTGATCGGCGCCTGGGCCGGCAACCTCAAGGGTTCGAAGACAAGCCTGCACCTGCGCACCAATCACCAGGTCGAACTCGAGGCGGACACGGCGACCGTCCTGTCGAACGGCTATGCCTGGAACCGGATGGAAGGCAATGGCGACCCGCTTTGGGAGGTCTGGGGCACGTATGAGCACAAGCTGACGCGCTCCGCCTCCGGCTGGAAGGTCAACGGCTTCGCCTTCCGCATGACGCATGAGCGCGGCAACCCCTGGGTCAAGGCGACGCCGGGCCAGTGATACCACGGCACTCACCATCAAGCATTGGAAGACGATCATGACCATGACCTATTACACGCTCGGCAGCAGCGGACTCAGGGTCAGCCGGCTGGCGCTGGGCACCATGACGTTCGGCAAGGAATGGGGCTGGGGAGCCGACAGGGACACGGCCCGCGCGATGTTCAACGCCTATGTCGAGGCAGGCGGCAATTTCTTCGACACGGCGGACCTCTACACCGGTGGCACCGCCGAAGCCTGGCTTGGCGAATTCATCGCCGAGCGGGGCTTGCGCGATACCGCGGTGATCGCCAGCAAGTTCACCATGAACATGCAGCCCGGCAATCCCAATGCCGGCGGCAACGGCCGCAAGAACATCATGCGCGCGATAGACGCTTCACTGAAGCGGTTGGGCACCGATTATATAGATCTCTATCTCATGCATGTGTGGGACAGGCTGACGCCGGCCGAAGAAGTCATGCGCACCCTGGATGACTTGGTGCGGGTGGGCAAGGTGCGCCATATCGGCCTGTCCGACGTGCCGGCCTGGTATGCGGGGCGGGCACAGGTGATCGCCGAGTTGCGCGGATATGAACCGGTTTCGGCCCTGCAGCTCGAATACTCCCTCGCCGAACGCTCGATCGAGAATGAGTTCGTGCCATTCGGCATGCGGCATGGCGCCGGCATCATGGTCTGGAGCCCGCTGGCCAGCGGGCTGCTCAGCGGTAAATACCGGCCGGTCCAGGCCGGAAATGCCGGTCGGCTCGACGGGTTTCGCAATTCGACGCATCCGGGCTTCCAGAAATTCACGGAGCACAACTGGGCCATCGTGGCCGAGCTCGAGAAGGTTGCGTCCGAGCTTGGCCGCGGCATGCCGCAGGTCGCGCTCAACTGGGTGGCGACGCAGCCGGGGATCGCCGCCGTCATCCTCGGTGCGACGACGCCCAGCCAGATCAAGGACAATCTTGGCGCGCTGGATTTCGAGATACCGGCAGGGCTTCGCAACCGGCTGGATTCGGTCAGCGCAACGCCGGCGCCGTTTCCCTATTCCTATTTCGGGCCGCAGATACAGGCGCGCGTCACCGGCGGCGCTGCAACGGGAGACAAGCCCCCCGGCTACGCCTCGCCGGTGCTTGTCGAAGGCGAGCCGGCCAGCGTATCCACCGATTGATCGATCGGGCAGGGGTTGCCGTCAATTTGCCGATTGGGCGCCGCGTGACATCGCGGCGCCCTTCGTGTATCGGAACTCGGCATCGCGCCAATGTTCGGGGCGCGGCGCCTGCGCGAGGGCGGCCAGCCCAGGCGCGCCACATGCAAAATGACGAGGACCAGATGACGGTGAAGCCCCTCTACCGACGTGTCTTGTTGAAAGCGTCGGGCGAAGCGTTGATGGGCGAGCAGCATTTCGGCATCGACGTCTCGGTCGTGGATCGCATCGCAGCCGACATCGCCGAGGCCCGCGCGCTGGGCATTGAGGTCGGCGTCGTCATCGGCGGCGGCAATATCTTCCGCGGCGTGGCCGTCGCCTCCAAGGGTGGAGACCGCGTCACCGGCGACCACATGGGCATGCTTGCCACGGTCATCAACTCGCTGGCATTGCGCACCTCGCTGCACAAGATCGGCGTCGATGCCGTGGTGCTGTCGGCGATCGCCATGCCCGAACTTTGCGAGAGTTTTTCGCAACGCCAGGCAGACGCTTACATGAAC
Organism: Mesorhizobium sp. GW821-FHT07A06; assembly: GCF_059419085.1. NCBI lineage: Bacteria > Pseudomonadati > Pseudomonadota > Alphaproteobacteria > Hyphomicrobiales > Phyllobacteriaceae > Mesorhizobium > Mesorhizobium sp. GW821-FHT07A06. The sequence goes on along the minus strand of NZ_JBWKRC010000007.1, from coordinate 185,022 downwards.
CAGGGCAGGGTGGTGATCTTTGCCGGCGGCACCGGCAATCCGTTCTTCACCACTGATTCGGCCGCAGCGCTTCGCGCGGCCGAAATTGGCGCCGACGCGCTGTTCAAGGGCACGCAGGTCGACGGTGTCTATTCGGCCGACCCGAAAAAGGACCCGCGTGCGACGCGTTTCGAGCGCATCAGCCATGCCGAAGTCATAAATCGCGGCCTTTCCATCATGGATACTGCTGCGATTGCACTTGCGCGCGAAAACAACATTCCGATAATCGTCTATTCGATCCACGAAAAAGGTGGTTTCGGCGATATTCTGAGGGGCGGCGGCCGCTGCACGGTCGTCGCGGACGATTGATCCGGGGCCTGATCCCTAGAAAAGGGAAACCGGCTTTTCGAAAATCAGGCTCGAACGGGGCCTTGCCCCGAAGCAGTGAACCCGCGGCAGACGGGTCGAGGAGACTAAGATGAGTGGTGAGTACGACGATCTCAAGCGGCGCATGGATGGGGCAATCGCCGCGTTCAAGCATGACCTGGCTTCGCTGCGGACCGGTCGCGCCTCCAGCAATCTGCTCGATGCCATCCAGGTGCAGGCCTACGGCACCACCATGCCGATCAACCAGGTCGCCAACGTTACCGTTCCGGAGCCGCGCATGATCTCGGTGTCGATCTGGGACAAGTCGATGGTTGGAGCCGTCGACCGCGCCATCCGGGAATCCAATCTGGGCTTCAACCCGATCGTCGACGGCACCAATCTCAGGATTCCGCTGCCGGAGCTCAACGAGCAGCGCCGCAAGGAACTGGTCAAGATCTCGCATGGCTACGCCGAGAACGCCCGCGTCGCCGCGCGCCATGTGCGCCGCGACGGCATGGACTTCCTGAAGAAGGCGGAGAAGGACGGCACCATCAGCGAGGACGATCAGCGCAAGCGTTCGGACCAGGTCCAGAAGCTCACAGACGAAACGATCAGCACCATCGATCATCTGCTTTCCGACAAGGAAGCTGAAATCATGCAGGTTTAGGGTTGGCCGCAGGCCGACCCGAGAGCGAGATCATGACAACGCCCGCGCATGTCGCGATCATCATGGATGGAAATGGACGCTGGGCCAAGTCGCGCGGCATGCCGAGGCTCGCTGGTCATCGCGCCGGCGTCGAGGCACTGCGCAAGACGGTGCGCGCGGCACCGGATCTCGGTATCTCCTTCCTGACCGTCTATGCTTTCTCTTCGGAGAACTGGTCGCGGCCGAAGTCCGAAGTCAGCGACCTGATGGGACTGTTGAAGCTTTTCATCCGCCGCGATCTCGCCGAACTCCATCAGAGCGGCGTGCGGGTCAGGATCATCGGCGACAGGGCAGGGCTGCAGGCCGACATCAGAGGGCTGCTTGACGAGGCCGAATCGCTCACCGCCGGCAACGAAGCGCTGACGCTGGTCATCGCCTTCAACTATGGCGGACGCGACGAGATCGTTCGCACGGCGCGCAAGCTTGCTTCGGCCGCGGCGCGCGGCGAGATCGACAGCGAAGCAATTACCGCCGAAAGCTTTGCCGGCTGTCTCGACACGCAAGGCATTCCCGATCCGGAACTGGTCATACGCACCAGCGGCGAGCTTCGCCTGTCCAACTTCCTCTTGTGGCAGGCTGCCTATAGCGAACTCGTGTTCCTGCCTTGCTATTGGCCTGATTTCAGCCGCGAGCACCTCGCCGAGGCCTTGCGCGAATTTGCCGGCCGCGAGCGCCGTTTCGGCGGATTGGGCCAGCAAGACGTCGCGTCGCGACCGGCCGCGGGATGAGCAACCTTCAGCTCCGCGTCATTTCAGCGGTCGTGCTTGCCGTCATCGCCCTTGGCCTGACATGGCTTGGCGGCCTGGCGTTCCGACTGCTGTGCGCAGCCATGGTGGCGATGATCTTTTACGAGTGGACACGCATGTCGCGGCCTGTCACGACCCATGGGCTGGGCTTCCTGCCCGAGGCGCTGGCGGTCGTTTTCATCGGCGCCCTGATTGCCGGGCTTGCCGCGTTCTGGCTGCTGCTGCTAGCCGTGATTCTGATTGCCGTAACGGCGATTGCCGCCCTGGTTCGTCAGACCGGGCAATGGGAGGCAAGCGGCCTTGCCTATGCCAGCGTGTCCGGCCTGTCGCTCGCCCTGCTGCGCGATGGCGACCATGCGGGCCTCGTCGCCATCCTGTTTTTGTTCGCGGTTGTCTGGGCGACCGACATTTTTGCCTATTTCGTCGGGCGCGCCGTCGGCGGTCCCAAACTTGCGCCGTCGATTTCGCCCGGAAAGACCCGCAGCGGTGCGCTTGGCGGTGCTGTGGGTGGTGTCGTTGCCGGGGTTGTGCTGGCCGCCGCCGCTGGTGCCGGGAACCTGGCGCTGCTCGGCCTTGTGGCGCTCGTGCTTTCAATCGTAGCCCAGGCCGGTGACCTGTTCGAATCCTGGGTCAAGCGGCGGCATGGCCGCAAGGATTCGGGTGTGCTCATTCCCGGGCATGGCGGCGTGATGGACCGTGTCGACGGGCTTGTCGCGGCCGCTCTCGCCCTGTACGTCATTGGCTGGATTTCGGCGGGCGCCGATCATCCGGCACAGGGGCTGTTTCCGATTTGAATGATGCCGTTCCACGATCTGGTGCGGGCGCGCCTTGGATTCGCCTGGATTGATGTCACAGTCACGGCGCAACTGCGGAAGAATTTGAGGACCTGAATTGAACGAGATTCTTCACGCGATTTTCAGCACGGAAGGCTTCTTTCTCGGCACGCTCGTGCCGTTTCTCTTCGTTCTGACCGTGGTGGTGTTCGTCCACGAAATGGGCCACTACCTCGTCGGCCGCTGGTGCGGCATCGGGGTCAAGGCCTTTTCGATCGGCTTCGGTCCCGAAATCATCGGCTTCAACGATGGGCATGGCACGCGCTGGAAGCTTTGCGCCATACCGCTTGGCGGCTATGTCAAATTTGTCGGCGACATGAACGCCACCTCCAGCCAACCCACCTCGGATGAGCTCGAGACGCTGACCGACGAGGAGCGCAAGGTCGCCTTCCACACCCAGGCGATCTGGAAGCGCGCGGCGACCGTGGCGGCCGGGCCTCTGTTCAATTTCCTGCTGACGATCGTCGTCTTTGCCGTCCTTTTCGCGGCCTATGGGCGTTATGTCGCGGAGCCCATGGTGGCGGAGGTTACGACGGACAGCCCCGCGGCGAAGGCCGGCATCCTGCCCGGGGACCGATTCGTCAGCGTTGACGGCAGCAAGGTCGAAACCTTCGGCGATGTGCAGCGGCTGGTCTCGGGCCGGGCTGGCGACACCATCACCTTCGTCATGCTGCGCGATGGCAAGGAAGTCACGGTCACCGCGACCCCGCAGTTGATGGAGCAGGAAGACGCGCTTGGCAACAAGGTCAAGGTCGCCGTGATCGGCGTCGTCAACAACAAGGAACTCGGCCAGCCCCGTCTCATCACCTACACACCGGTCGGTGCCGTTGCGGCGGCCGTCGAGGAAACTGGCCACGTCATCGAGCGCACCGGCCAGTTCCTGCAGCGTTTCGTCGCCGGGCGCGAGGACAAGTGCCAGTTGGGTGGTCCGGTCAAGATCGCCGACATGGCGGGCAAGGCCGCGAAACTGGGTTTCGAGTGGCTGGTTCAGCTCGTCGCGCTGCTGTCTGTCGGGATAGGTATTCTCAATCTTTTGCCGATTCCCCCCCTCGACGGCGGCCATCTCTTGTTCTACGGGGTGGAGGCTGTCATTCGCCGGCCGGTGTCGGAACGGATGATGGAAATGGCCTATCGGGCCGGTCTGCTCCTTGTCCTGTGCTTCATGGGTTTCGTGTTCTGGAATGATCTCTTTGGATGCTGAAATCATGAAGAAATTCGGCCTCGGCATGGCCGATGTTGAGACGCCGTTTACCATGCACGGGGATATGAGTGACGCGAAAGCCACGCACCAGGGTTAAGTAAATACAAATTAACCAGAAGCCTTGCGTGTAGGGAAAATCCGGTTAATACGGTAGGGGAAATTACCGCACGTCCGGTTTTCTCGCCGTGGGGACTACGAGAAAAGGTTATTAAGCCCGATGAAGGCAGCATCCAAGTTTCTGAACGCCGCGTCAGCGGCGGCACTGTCCGCCGCTCTGGTCGTACCAGGTGCGCTCGCGGTGCAATTCGTTGCCACATCGGCGGCTGAAGCCGCTGTCGTAAGCAGGGTGGAGGTGACCGGCAACCAGCGTGTCGACGCCGAGACCATCCGCAATTACATCACCATCAAGCCGGGCAAGGCCTTCTCCAGTTCCGACATCGACAGCGCGGTCAAGGCGCTGTTCGGCACCGGCCTGTTCTCGGATGTCCAGATCAACCAGGTCGGTTCGACGCTGGTGGTCAAGGTTGCCGAGTACAAGGTCGTCAACCAGGTGCTGTTCCAGGGCAACAAGAAGCTCAAGGACAATGCGCTTCAGGCCGCGGTTCAGCTGAAGCCGCGCGGGACGTTCTCGCAGGCGACGCTTGATTCCGATGTCGAGGCGGTCAAGGCCGCTTACCGGCGCATCGGTCGCGACGATGCCGGCGTGACCACGCAGATCATGGAACTCGGCGACAACCGCGTGAACGTGGTCTTCCATATCACGGAAGGCGACCGCACGCAGATCGCGGCGATCAACTTCGTCGGCAACAGCGCCTATTCGAGCCGCCGCCTGTCGGACGTGATCAACACCAAGCGTTCGTCCTGGGTTTCGTTCATCCTGCGGGATGACGTCTATGACGAGGACAAGCTGCGCGCTGACCAGGAGCTGCTGCGCCGCTTTTACTACAATCACGGCTATGCCGATTTCCAGGTCGTGTCGGCTGTCGGCGAACTCGACAGCGCAACGAACAAATACACGGTCACCATCACCGTCCAGGAAGGCGAGCGCTACACCTTCGGTGACGTCAGCGTCGAAAGCACGATCCCCGAAGTCGACTCCAAGTCGCTGGAATCAGTAGTCGAGACCAGCAAGGGCGACGTCTACAATGCCAAGAAGGTTGAGGATTCCATCATCGCGCTGACCGAGAAGGTGGCCGGCTCCGGCTATGCCTTCGCACAGGTGACGCCGCGCGGCGACCGCAACTTCGAGAACCATACTATTTCGGTGGTCTATACGGTCGACCAGGGCACCAAAGCCTATATCGAGCGCATCGAGATCCGCGGCAACGATCGCACGCGCGACTATGTCATTCGCCGCGAATTCGACGTCAGCGAAGGCGATGCGTTCAACCAGGTGCTCATCCAGCGCGCGAAGAAGCGCTTGGAAGCTCTGAACTACTTTGAGAAAGTCGACATCTCGACCGTGCCCGGCTCCCAGCCAGACCAGGTCGTGCTGGTGGTCGATGTGGTCGAGAAGTCGACAGGTGAATTCTCCATTGGCGCCGGCTATTCGACCGGTGGCGACACGGCGGGCCCGTCCGTCGAAGGATCGATCACCGAGCGCAACTTCCTCGGTCGTGGCCAGTTCATCAAGCTGTCGGCGGGTGGCGGCAAGAATTCGCGCGACTACAGCATTTCGTTCACCGAGCCGTATTTCCTCGGGCGGCGCATCGCCGCCGGCTTCGACATCTACAAGTCGACGAGGCAGTACAATAACAATTATGACAGCGACACCACCGGTGCGACGATCCGCTTCGGGCTGCCGATTACCAACAACATAACCACCCAGCTGGCGTACAATATCTCTCAGGAGAAGTATAAGGTCGACGACAATTGCGGCCCTACCGATCCTCCCAATCCTCCAGATGGCACCTGCCATATTTCACCCGCCATCCTGGACGGCATCGCTCAAAGCCCTTGGATCAAGTCGTCGATCAGCCTGGGGCTGGTCTACAACACGATCGACGACATGAAGAACCCGCATGAAGGCATCTATGCCAATACGACTGTGGAAGTGGCCGGACTTGGTGGTGATGCCAAGTTCGTGAAGCTTACCGGGCGCGGCAGCATCTACCAGACGCTTTCCGAACAGCTTGATCTGGTCGGGCTGATTTCAGGCGGCGCCGGTCATGTCGAGAGTTATGGCAATAATGGTACTCTGCGCATCTTCGATCAGTTCCAGAGCACCGACCGCATGATCCGTGGCTTTGCGTATAATGGCATCGGTCCGGTGGATCCGAATACCGGTGACCATCTAGGCGGGGTGACCTATTTCAATGCCTCGGCCGAAGCTCAGTTCCCATTGCCGGTCGTTCCCGAGAGCTTCGGTCTCCGCGGTGCCGTATTTGCTGACGCTGCGACGCTCTACGGCAGCAAGATCAACACGACGGTCGACCAGGGTTCTCTCGATATGAAGCTGCGTGCCTCGGTGGGCGTCGGCCTGATGTGGGCCTCGCCGTTCGGTCCGATCCGTATCGACTACGCGATCCCGGTCAAGAAGGAAGCGACAGACGACGTGCAGGAATTCAACTTCGGCATATCGACCCGCTTCTGATCGGCGGCCAACGATGCTCCCGGGTTGTGTTGATCCGGGAGAAATGTTCCGACCTAGCTGGATATAGCTTCTGGAATGACCGACCCGGTGTTCTTCGCGCCATCACGCCGGTATACGGCGGCCGAAGTCGCGAATCTGACCGGCTCGGTGCTTGTCGATTCCGGCCAATCCGACGTTTCGATCGAAGCGCTGGCGCCAGCCAACGAAGGCGCTGCCAACGCGCTCGTCTTCGTCGACGGCAGGCGCAATTCCGCGCTGATGCCGTCGCTGCGGGCGGCTGCGGTCCTCTGTCCAGCGGAATTCGCCAACAAGGCGCCGGCCGGTGTCGCTGTGCTGATCCACCCACGGCCGCAACAGGCTTTTGCGCTCGTCGGCCGGCTGCTGTTCCCGACAGCCGCCACGCCGGGGCCAATGACAGGTGAAACCGGAGTTTCGCGGCATGCCCATGTCGATCCGACCGCGCATATCGAAGCCGGCGCTATCATCGAGGCCGGCGCGGTCATCGGGCCGGGCGTCTCGATTGGCAGCGGTACCGTCGTCGCACCCAACGCGGTCATTGGACAGTCTTGCCAGATCGGCCGTGACGGCTATGTCGGCCCGGGTGCCAGCATCCAGTATGCGCTGATCGGCAACCGGGTCATCATCCATGGCGGCGCCAGGATCGGCCAGGACGGCTTCGGCTTCGTTGCCGGCGCCAAGGGGCCGGAACGGGTTCCCCAGATCGGGCGGGTTGTCATCCAGGATGATGTCGAGATCGGCTCCAATTCGACAGTCGATCGTGGCGCCATGTCCGATACGATCATCGGCCAGGGTACCAAGATCGACAATCTCGTCCAGATCGCCCATAACGTCCGCATTGGTCGCAATTGCATAGTGGCCGGGCTTTCAGGTATTTCCGGTTCCGTGGTCGTGGGTGACAATGTCACGATGGGCGGCGGCGTCGGACTTGCCGATCACCTGACCATCGGCACAGGAGCCAAGCTTGCCGCCAGAAGTGGATTTATGAGCAATGTCCCTGCCGGCGAGATCTGGGGCGGTTATCCGGCACAGCCGATGGCGGAAGCCATGCGGGAGATAGCCATGTTGCGCACGATGGCCAGGGCACGCAAGCAGGGCAAGGACAATGGGTGATATGGTGGCGGCGACGACGCTGGAAGCGGTCGACATATTGGGGCTGATGAAGCTTCTGCCGCACCGCTATCCCTTCCTGATGATCGACCGCATCATCGACATCGACGGCGATGAATCCGCCATCGGCATCAAGAACGTCACCATCAACGAGCCGCATTTTCAGGGGCATTTCCCGGAGCAACCCGTGATGCCGGGCGTGCTGATCGTCGAGGCCATGGCACAGACGGCGGGCGCCATCTGCATCCGAAGCCTTGGGGCGTCGAAGCCGTCGCTGGTCTATTTCCTGACCATCGACAATGCCAAATTCCGCAAACCGGTCGTTCCCGGCGACCAGTTGAAGATCCATGTCAAGAAAATCAAGAAGCGCGGCAACCTGCTTAAATTCGCCTGTGAAGCCCTGGTCGATGGCACCAAGGCAGCCGAGGCCGAGATTTCAGCCATGATGGTCACCGGCGACTGACGATCGAGTGCCTATGAAAATCAAGACTTCAATCCATCCTTCTTCCGTCGTGGAAGAGGGCGCTCAAATCGGCCAGGGTGTGCGCATAGGGCCGTTTTGCCATATCAGCGCCGATGCTGTGATCGGTGATGGCGTCGAACTGGTCAGCCATGTCTCGGTAATGGGCGCGACCACTATCGGGGCGTCCACCAAGGTCTATCCGATGGCGACATTGGGCGCGCCACCGCAGAACACCAAGCACAAGGGCGGTCGCACCACGCTGGTCATCGGCGCCAATTGCACCATCCGCGAAGGCGTCACCATGCATGTCGGCACGGATACCAGCCGCGGCGAGACGACAGTCGGCGACAACGGCAATTTCCTTGCCTATGCCCACATCGCCCATGATTGCGTGGTCGGCAAGAACGCCACCTTCGCCAATGGCGCGACGCTGGGCGGACACTGCGAGATCGGCGATAACGTCTATATTGGCGGCCTGAGCGCCGTTCATCAGTTCGTGCGCGTCGGCGATAACGCCTTTCTTGGCGGATGCTCGGCTTTTGTCGGTGATGTCATTCCCTACGCCATTGCCGTTGGCAACCGCGCCAGCTTGCGTGGCTTGAACATCATCGGCCTCAAGCGCGCCGGTCTGCCGCGTTCCGAGATCTATCTGTTGCGCAAGGCTTACAGGACGATCTTCGACCGATCCCGCACCGTCGGCGAGAACATTGAATTCGCCAAGGCCGAGTTCGCCTCTTCGCCGACCGCCATGAAGATCATCGATTTCATCAGCAGTCGCGGCAAGCGGCACTATGCGGTGCCATCGCTCAAGGGCAGCGACGGCGACGATGCCGATGATGAAGACTGAGACGGCTTCTGCTGGTCTTGATCTCCCGCCAGGTGCCAGGGTCGGCATCATCGCCGGCGGCGGCAGCCTTCCCGTCGAAGTCGCGGCCGGCTCGGCCGAGCAGGGGTACCCGCCCTTCGTCGTCCTCATGGACGGCGAGGCCGACCGCCTGGTGGAATTGCGCCAGTATGACCATGAGACCCTGGCCCTGGAGGCGATCGGCTCGCTTGTTCCATTGCTCAAGCGCCACCGGATTACCCATCTTGTGCTTGCCGGCGAGATCAAGCGCCGGCCAAGGCTGACGCATCTGCGCCCAAGCCTCAGCCTGCTTGCGGTGATACCGGTTGTCGTGATGGCACTGGCGCGCGGCGACGATGGGCTGCTGAAAGTGGTGGCGCGAGGCCTCGAGGCACGAGGAATAAAGGTCGTGGGTGCCCACGAGATCGTGCCGAACCTTGTGGCGGCCGAAGGGACCTTGACCAAGGTGGAGCCGCGGAAGTCCGACTGGCGCGACATCGAGGCGGGCTTCGCGGCGGCAAAGGCCATCGGAGCACTGGATATCGGCCAGGCGGCGATCGCGGTCGGCGGCCGGACCATCGCGCTCGAGGGCATCGAGGGCACGGCCGGACTGCTCGATCGCGCCAGGCTGCTGCGTGGCCACGGCCGCATCGCCGGAAAAACGCGCGGTGTCCTGGTCAAATGCGCCAAGCCCGGCCAGGAGCTGCGCGCGGATCTTCCGTCCATAGGACCGCAGACGATCGAAGCAGCCCACGCGGCCGGGCTTGCGGGCATTGCCGTCGAGGCGGGACGCTCACTGATCCTCGAGGGCCCCGCAACCCTGTCGCGCGCCAATGAACTCGGTCTGTTCATCGTCGGCCTGGCCGCAGCGGAGCCGGCGCATGGCTGACAAGGCGCTGAAGGTCGCGATCGTCGCGGGTGAGGAATCAGGCGATCTGCTTGGCGCCGACATCGTCCGTTCTCTCCGCCATATGACGGGCCGAGAGGTGCAACTCGTCGGCTTGGGAGGCCGGCACCTCGGCGAATTGGGCCTGGTGTCGCCCTTCGATGCCGGCGAGATCGCACTGATGGGTTTCAGCGCCGTCCTGCGCGATCTGCCGCGCCTCATAAGGCGGATCGGCCAACTGGCCAAAACCATCGCGGACGAGAAGCCGGACTGTCTGGTCACCATCGACAGCCCCGACTTTTCCTTGCGTGTCGCCAGGAAGGTGCGTGCGGCCAATCCGTCGATTCCCATCATCCACTATGTCTGTCCAAGCGTCTGGGCGTGGCGGCCGGGCAGGGCGGTGGCGATGAAGCCTTACGTCGACCATATCCTTTGCATCCTGCCTTTCGAGGTGAAGGAACTCGAGCGGCTGGGTGGCCCGCCCGGCACCTATGTCGGGCATCGCCTCACGCATGAGGCGGGCGTGCTTGCCGCCGCGAAGGCGCAGGAATTGCCGCGCGATCTTGCCCAGGACCGCATCAAGACATTGCTGGTGCTGCCCGGCTCGCGGCGCGGCGAGGTGCGCCGGCTGATCGAACCATTCGGCGAGACGGTGTCGATGCTGCGCGCGCGCGGGCATAGGCTGCGGCTGTTGCTGCCGACGGTTCCCCATGTCGCCGACCTCGTCAAATCCTCGGTCAATCGTTGGGATGAAAAGCCAGAGATCATTGTTGATCCCCAACGCAAATGGCAGGCTTTCGGCAAGGCCGATGCCGCGCTGATCGCATCGGGAACCGTATCGCTGGAGCTGGCGCTGTCGGGTGTGCCGATGGTCTCGTGCTACAGGCTCGATCCCATAGCACGTGCCATTGCGCCCTATTTCGTTTCCGTCTGGTCGGCGCTGCTGCCCAACCTGATTGCGGATCGTGCGCTTATTCCGGAGTTCTACAACGAGTACGTCAAGCCGAACAACCTGGCCCGGCAGATGGAAGCGCTGTTCGCCGACAGCGGCATGCGCGCCTGGCAGAAAGATGGTTTTGCCGAGATCGCGCGGCGCATGGCGACGGACAGGCCGTCGGGCGAGATAGCGGCGCAGGTGGTGATGGGGTACGTCAAGAGGGCGAGATAGCGAGTAGTGAGTAGTGGGTAGTGGGTAGTGGGTAGTGGGTAGTGAAGTTGACCATCACTACTGACTACTGACTACTGACTACTCACTTCTTCTCATCAGCGCTTGGCGATCGGCACGTAGTCACGCTCCGGCGCGCCGGTGTAGAGCTGACGCGGGCGGCCGATCTTCTGGCGCGGATCCTCGATCATCTCCTTCCACTGCGCGATCCAGCCCACGGTGCGGGCGACCGCGAACAGCACGGTGAACATGGTGGTGGGGAAGCCCAGCGCCTTGAGCGTGATGCCGGAATAGAAGTCGACATTCGGATAGAGCTTCTTCTCGATGAAATAGGGATCGGTCAGCGCGATCTTTTCCAGTTCCATGGCGATGTCGAGCAGCGGATCGTCCTTGATGCCGAGTTCGCCCAAGACCTCGTGCGCCGTCTTCTGCATGATTTTCGCACGAGGATCGTAGTTCTTGTAGACGCGGTGGCCGAAACCCATCAGCCGGAACGGATCGTTCTTGTCCTTGGCGCGGGCGATGAATTCCGGGATGTGATCGACATGGCCGATCTCGCCCAACATGTTGAGCGCCGCTTCATTGGCGCCGCCATGGGCCGGGCCCCACAGGCAGGCGATGCCGGCGGCGATGCAGGCGAACGGGTTGGCGCCGGAAGAGCCGGCGAGGCGAACCGTAGAGGTCGAGGCATTCTGCTCGTGATCGGCGTGCAGGATGAAGATGCGCTCCATGGCGCGCGCCAGTACCGGGTTGATCTTGTACTCCTCGCACGGCACCGCAAAGCACATATGCAGGAAGTTTGCCGCGAAACCGAGATCGTTCTTCGGGTAAATAAAGGGCTGGCCGATGTGGTACTTGTAGGCCATGGCCGCGATCGTCGGCATCTTGGCGATCAGCCGCATGGAAGCGACCATGCGCTGGTACGGGTCGGAGATGTCGGTGGAGTCGTGATAGAAGGCCGACAGCGCGCCGACCACGCCGCACATCACCGCCATCGGGTGCGCATCGCGGCGAAAGCCGGTGAAGAAGCGCGACATCTGCTCGTGCACCATGGTGTGGCGCGTTACGCGGTAATCGAAATCGTCCTTCTGCGCCTTGGTCGGCAGTTCACCGTAGAGCAGGAGATAGCAGACTTCGAGGAAGTCGCCGTGTTCAGCCAACTGGTCGATCGGATAGCCACGATGCAAGAGGATGCCGGCATCGCCGTCGATGAAGGTGATTTCGGACTCGCAGCTTGCGGTCGAGGTGAAACCGGGGTCGTAGGTGAACGCGCCGGTGGTGCTGTAGAGCGAAGCGATGTCGATGACGTCAGGCCCGACGGAGCCGCTTCGCACCTTGAATTCATGGGTCTTGCCGGCGAATTCAAGCGTTGCCGTAGCTTCTTGGTTCTTGCCGCCCACATCCAGTTTTTTCGCAGCTTCGGTCATTGCAAACTCCTTCTTGTTTCCTCATGCCGGCAAAGGCAAATTTCTGCAGAGCGACACGTCGAAATCACCGCAATGCGCGTATTCGCCACCGCATTTTAGGAGGTGCGTGCCAGATTGGGCCAAGACCTAATGTTGCACTGCGAAACGCGCCTTTCAATGCCAATCTTCTTGGGCCAGTTTGCTCCTAATCGATTTGATCCGCTATGCGCGCCAGGCTCTCCTCGCGCCCAAGCACGGCAAGCACGTCGAACACACCCGGCGAGGTGCTTTTGCCAGTCAGCGCGGCCCGCAGGGGCTGGGCCACGGCGCCAAGCTTGTGGCCGCCGGCCAGCGCATAATCGCGGATCGCGGCCTCCGCCGCGGCAGCCGTCCAGTCGCCCGAAACCGCGTTCAAAGCTTCGTGAGCGCCACGCAGGATCTTGCGCGCTTCGTCGTTGAGCAAGAGCGTGGCCTTGTCGTCGAGCGGCAGCGGGCGCGTGGCGAACAGGAAGGCCGCGCCATCGACAAGCTCGACCAGCGTCTTGGCACGCTCCTTCAGCCCCGGAAGGGCTGCCAGCAACTGCGCCTTCTTCGTGTCGTCAAGGCGCGCGGCCATCGCCGGGCCGCCCTCGAGATAGGGCAGGGTGGCGATGAAGATGTCGAACAGTTCGGCATCGGCCATGCGGCGCATATGCGCGCCATTGATCGCTTCCAGCTTGGCGAAATCGAAGCGGGCCGCGCCCTTGTTGACGTCGCCAATGTCGAACCAGGAGATCATGTCCTTGATCGACATGATCTCGTCGTCGCCGTGGCTCCAGCCCAGGCGCGCCAGGTAGTTGAGCAGCGCCTCCGGCAGGTAGCCCATGGCCCGATAGGCCTCGACGCCGAGCGCGCCGTGACGCTTCGAAAGCTTGGCGCCGTCGGCGCCGTGGATCAGCGGGATATGCGACATCGACGGCACGTCCCAACCCATGGCATTGTAGATCACCGTCTGGCGGGCGGCATTCGTCAGGTGGTCGTCGCCGCGGATGATGTGCGTGACACCCATGTCGTGGTCGTCGACGACGACGGCATGCATGTAGGTGGGGTTGCCGTCCGAACGCAGGATGATGAAGTCGTCGAGATCCTTGTTGGGGAAGCGCACCTCGCCCTGGACGCGATCCTGGACGATCGTCTCGCCCTCGGTCGGCGCTTTGATGCGGATTGCGCCCTTGACGCCGGCTGGCGCCTCGGACGGATCGCGATCGCGCCACTGGCCATTGTAGCGCGGCGGCAGACCCTTGGCGCGAGCCGCCTCGCGCATCGCCTCCAGTTCGGCAGGCGTCTCGTAGCTGTAATAGGCCTTGCCCATGCGCACGAGCTCCTCCGCGACCTCGCGGTGGCGCGGGGCGCGCTCGAATTGCGAAACCGCATCGCCGTCCCAGCCAAGACCGAGCCAGGTGAGGCCGTCCAGGATGGCGGCCGTCGCGGCATCGGTCGAACGCTCGCGATCGGTGTCCTCGATGCGCAGCAGCATCGTGCCGGCGGTATGTTTGGCATAGAGCCAGTTGAACAGTGCCGTGCGCGCGCCTCCGATATGCAGGTAACCGGTGGGCGAGGGGGCAAAACGGGTGACGACCTTGTCGGACATGAAACTCTCGGAAACCATCTGAAGCGGGGCGCGGCGGCGCGGACTTTCGCGCGTTGCGCGTTCATGTAGCATAGGGCGTCAGGGGTGCAAGGGGCAGACCCGATGGCTGGACGTGGCCGGGGCTCGGATCAGGGCGAGGACGCTGTGGTTGGCGTCAGCGAACGGTCCCTGTTTGCAATCCCGCCGCCGGCCTCGCTGCCGCCATCACCTCTCGTTCCCGGCTCCGGCAGCCAACCTTTGCCAGGGGGTACCCCAGCACAAATTCCGCCCGCCACTGGCAGGATTGCGCGTATCGGGCGGCAAATTGGCCAGGCCTCCTTGCCTCGCCTGCGCCACAGTGTGACGACGGCAGCGGAGCTGGAACTTGACCGAGGCATCGCCTTCCTGCTGGTGCCGGTCTGCCTGGCCGCTGGTGCGATCGGCTATTACGCGCTGGCGGCGGAGCCTGACTTTGCAAAGCCTGTGGCGATCGTCGTGCTGATGGTGATCTGTGCGCTTGTCTCGCGCTCCTGGCCGAAAACCCATCTGGCCTTCATGGCGGCATTGATGTGCGCGTTGGGCCTGCTTGCCGCCAAGGTCGAGACCTGGCGGGCCGGCACCCGGATGCTGGGTTCGGAAATCTCGACGCAAGTGACCGGCCGTGTCGTCTCGCTCGACCGCATGGAGACCGGCCGCATCCGATTGACCATAGATGTGACGTCGACGGCCCGGCCAAAACTGCGTTACGCGCCGGAAAGGGTGCGGCTCTCGGCGCGCAAGATACCTGACGACATGACAGCCGGCTCGCTGATATCGGGCTATGCGAAGCTGCTGCCGCCGACAGGTCCGGTGCGGCCGGACAGCTACGATTTCTCGTTCGACAGCTACTTTGCCGGCATCGGTGGCAGCGGCTTCTTCCTTGGCAATCCAAGAATCATCTCCGCCGACGACAATGAGATGCCCCTGTCGGCCCGCCTGTTTTCAGGGATAGAAAATGCGCGCGAAGCCATCGCCGACCACATCAGGGGCGTTGTTGGCGGCGCCGAAGGCGAGATCGCGGCAGCGCTGATCGTTGGCGTGCGCGCCGGCATTCCCGATGAAATCAACGAATCAATGCGGCGCACCGGCATCTATCACATCATCTCCATTTCCGGACTGCATATGGCGCTGGTCGCCGGCACCATCATGGGGCTGTTGCGCGGTGCCTTCGCGCTGTTCCCGGATTTTTCCGCGCGTCGGTCGGTGAAGAAATACGCGGCCGCCGTGGCACTGTTGTCGATCGCCGCCTACCTCATCATCTCAGGCGTGGTCGTTGCCGCCGAGCGCAGCTTCATCATGCTGGCGGTAATGTTGATTGCCGTATTGTTCGATCGCGCCGCGCTGACCATGCGCAACCTCGCCATCTCGGCAATCGCCGTCATCGTGGTGTCGCCGCACGAGGTGGTCGGTCCAAGTTTCCAGATGTCTTTCGCCGCGACCGCCGCGCTGGTCGGCGCCTATGCCGGCTGGGCGGATCACCGTGCGGGAAAGGCAAGACCGCCGCCGCCAAAGCGGTCCCTGCCGGGCTTTCTCACGCGAAAATTCCTGCTGGCGACGGGCGGGTTGGCGATGACCTCCATCACTGCCGGCTGCGCCACGGCGCTGTTTGCCATCTGGCATTTCCAGCGTGTGTCACCGCTCAGCCTGTTCGCCAATCTCGCCGTCATGCCGATCGTTTCTCTGATTGTCATGCCTTTCGCTGTTCTCAGTTCTCTTGCGATGCCCTTTGGTGCCGATGGTCCCTTTCTCTACGTGATGGGCAAGGGGCTGACGGCCATGATCGCCATATCGGCGTGGATATCGGAACGCTCCCCCGTCGATGCGATCGGGCTGATTTCACAGCACTCGGTGCTGCTGGTGACGATCGCACTGGTCATCGCAACGATGGCGACGACATGGCTGCGGCTCGCGGCAGTGCCATTCGCGCTCGCCGGCCTGTTGACGGTGTCGGATACGCGCACGCCGGATGTGCTGATCTCGGAAGACGCGCGCCTGGTCGCGGTGCCGATCGGCGGTGGCGAACTCGCGGTCAGCCGGGCTCGCCCGAACGAATTCACCGTCGACAATTGGAAACGCGCGCTGGTCTCCGAAACAATTGTCGCACCGGAGATGTTCAACAAGGCAGAGGGACAATTCGATATTGCCGATGCCGTCAATCTGCCGCCAGGGGCGCCGTTTTATTGCACGGAGGGCATCTGTCTCGCCCGGCATCCGTCTGGCGCGATCATCGCGCATGTCGAAGACCGCAAGGCTACCTGGAAGGCCTGCGGCTTCGCCGACCTGATCGTTGTCAATGACGCGACGGGCTACGATGCCTGCCACAACCCGCTGGTTCTCGTCGTCACCAAACGGCAACTTGCACGCAAGGGCAGTGCCGCCGTCTTCTTCGACCGCCAATCGGCGACCAGTCCGCCAATCATCAGCTTCGCCGTGGACGGACCGTATCGGCCTTGGCACGCACAACGAAAGTTTTCGCGTGAGGCGAGGGGACTGCCGCCCTATCAAAAACCCGAAACGCCGGCCGCTCCTGCTCAGTAGCGCCTGATCAGCCCGACCAGCTTGCCTTGCACCTTGACCCTGTCCGGCCCGAAAATGCGCGTCTCGTAGGCCGGGTTGGCGGCTTCAAGGGCAATCGAAGCGCCCTTGCGGCGGAATCGCTTCAAGGTCGCTTCCTCCTCGTCGACCAGCGCCACGACGATCTCGCCCGGGCTCGCCGTATCGGCGTTGCGGATAATGACCGTGTCGCCATCGAAGATGCCGGCCTCGATCATCGAATCGCCCTTGACCTCCAGCGCATAGTGTTCGCCACCCATGATCATGTCCGGCGGCACTGAGATCGAATGCGTCTGATGCTGGATGGCATCGATCGGCACACCGGCGGCGATACGGCCCATCACCGGGATCGACACGGCGGCGACCGCGTCGTCGTCATTCCCGGCAAAGGGCAAGCGTGACGGCGCCGGCTTGATCTGGCGGCCAACGCCGCCCTGACCAAGACTGCCTTGAATGACGCTAGGCGAGAATTTCTTTGCCGCGTTGAGGCCTGGCGCGATCGAATCCGGCAGCCGCAGCACTTCCAATGCCCGCGCCCGGTTGGGCAGCCGGCGGATGAAGCCGCGTTCCTCGAGCGCCGTGATCAGGCGATGGATCCCTGACTTGGAGGCGAGATCGAGCGCTTCCTTCATCTCGTCAAAGGAGGGTGGGATACCGCTTTCCTTCAGCCGTTCATGAATGAACATCAGAAGTTCATGTTGCTTGCGCGTCAGCATGGCGCCCCCCAGGCATTGAACGAAGGGTGTGAATCGGAATCGAAAAACAAACCCAGAACAAACACTATCTGTTCCAGTTGTGTTCCGCAACTGTTTAAAGTTTAGTGAACTTGTTAAGACATCTGAAATTATCCGCCGCCGGCAGTGCGCAGCGATCGACCGCCTTCGCCGCCAACGCGAGCATTGAAATCATTTTGGTTAATCGCCTGTGGCCTACCTCTTGATGGACCTTGGCATCGGTTTCTCAAGGGCGTCCAGAGGCTGGATTTGCGTCGTTGGTCGATCCCTTCCTGGCGGAACGAAACGAAATCAAAACGCCAACGATCATGCCTCAAGAGAAAGAACGATGAAGTCATCCCGAAATTGCCTTCAGGCTGCCGGCGCGTGCGGTATAATTGTTCGCGCCGCTGTCCTCGCTGTGAACGTAGACATGCAGCGTGTAGCCGATATGCGCCGTCATCAGCGCTTTCGCCCGCTCGACATCGCGATCGAGGGCCGCTTCCATGATCGCGGTGTGATGCTCGATCGCGATCGCCTCGCGCAGGGCGTCCATTGCCTCGCCATAGCCATGCTTGAGGCCGGCCGCCGCCCGCAATGTCGGCGCCAGTCCGAGAAAACGATGATGCCGCCGCAACTGATCGGCGATTGTCGAGCGGAAGCGCAACAGCCAGTTGGACGTCGCGGCACTCAGCAATGCCGCGTGAAAGGCCTCGTGGCTCTCGTCCCATTGGTCGACCGCGTCATCAGAGGGGTCGTCGACCGCGGTCTTGCAGCGGGAGAGGCGGTAGTGAGCGGTGACAACCGCGTCCTCCCATTCCCTGCCGCCTTTCCCGATCGATTCCAGGAACAGCGGCATCTCCACAACCATCCTTGCGCGAGCCAGGTCCTCGAGTTCGGCCCGCGACACCGGAGCCACGGCAAAGCCGCGATTGCTGATGGCCGTAACCAGGCGCTCAGCCTCAAGCCGAGACAAGGCTTCACGCAGCGGTGTCCAGCCGACGCCGTATTGACCGCGCAGCGCGCTCAGCTTGAGCGGCGCGCCCGGCATGAGGCGTGTGGTCAGGATATCGCGCCGCAGCAACTGATAGGCAGCCTCGGTTTTCGTGGAGTTGTTCTGATCCTGCATCGCGATCCGTCCATCGTCGGGCATGTGGAAATTATATATGATGGTGGCCCATGGCAAGAATTATATATAATGTTTGACAGGTGACGACGGACTGACCATGATCGCCGCAGTTGCCGTCCCGATGAGCGGCGCTGATCAAATCTGGGAGGAAATGATGTTGAAGTCGAAATCCGCTTGGCTGTCGGGATTGGCCCTGGCAGGCGCATTGATGGTCAGCGCGGGGAGTGCCGCCGCCGACCAGATTCGCATCGGCATCGCCAATTTCGGCGAGCATCCGCAGCTCAACGCCGCCATAGCCGGGTTCAAGAAAGCGCTGACGGACAATGGCTTTGTCGAGGGCAAGGATGTCGTCTACACGGAGAGCCATACCAATTTCGATGCATCGCTAGTCCCGCAGATGATCGCCAAGCTGCAGGCGGAGCAGCCCAAGCTGATCTACACCATCACCACCCCGGTCTCGCAGATCGCCAAGAAGGCGCTTGCCGGTTCCGGTATTCCGATCGTCTTTGCCGCTGTCACCGATCCGGTCGCGGCCAAGCTGGTGCCGTCGTGGGACGCCGGAGACGAAGGCATGACGGGCGCCAGCGATCTGCAGGATGTCGCCGCTGTCATGGCCTTCACCAAGAAGCTGCTGCCGAATGCCAAGCGCTTCGGCGTCCCTTACAATCCGGGCGAGGCCAATGACGTTGCCTTGGTCGAGAAGATCAAGGCGGCCGCACCGGCGGCCGGTTTCGAGGTCGTGGAAGTCGGCATCGACAACGTCAATGACATCCAGCAGCGCATCGCCGCGCTCGCCGGCAAGGCAGACGTGATCTACGGCCCGGCTTCAAACCTGATCCAGCCGGCGATCGCCGCTGTCTCCGCGGCCGCTCGCCAGGCCGGAATCCCAATCGTCAACTCCGATGACAGCGCGGTCCGCAACGGCACGGTGCCGGCAAGCTTCGCGGTCAATTACACCCAGGTCGGCGTCAACGCCGGCAACATCGCCGCCGAAATCCTCAAGGGCAAGGATCCCAAGACGATCGCGCCGTCGCGCCCTGCCTACAAGGATCACATGGCAACGATTTCCCGCAAGGCGATGGCCGCGTTCGGCATGGAGATACCGGCGTCGATGGCCGACTGCGGCTGCATCGTCGACTGACATCGGCACTGAAGGATGACGGCGTCGGCGCCGTCATCCTGAGGTCAGGGAGGAACGATGCTCGAGATCCGATCCGCGCGCAAAGTATTCTACAAGGGCCAGGCCGATGAGAAGATCGCGCTGGACGGTCTCAGCCTGTCGCTGGCCACGGGCGAGTTCGGCATCGTCATCGGCTCCAACGGAGCCGGCAAGAGCAGCATGCTCAATGCCATTTCCGGAGCTCTTGTCCTGGATTCCGGCAGGATCCTGATCAATGGCGCCGACGTCACGGCCATGCCGGTGTACAAACGTGCCGCAAGATTGGCACGCGTCTTCCAGGATCCGATGCGCGGCACAGCCGCCAGCATGACGGTGGCGGAGAACATGCTGCTGGCCGACCTGCGCAGCCAAAAACGCACGCTGCGGCAAGGGCTGAACGCTACGCGGCTTGCATCCTACAAGGAGCGCCTGTCGATATTGGGCCTCGGCCTTGAAAATCGCCTCGATACCCGTGTCGACCTGCTCTCGGGCGGGCAGCGACAGTCGCTCTCGCTGATCATGGCCGTGGGCGGATCGCCGGACTTGCTGTTGCTCGACGAACATACGGCCGCGCTCGACCCGCGCACGGCCGAGATCGTCATGCAGGCGACGGTGCGGGCCGTCAACGCGCTGAAGCTGACGACCCTGATGGTGACCCACAACATGCAGCACGCCGTCGACTATGGCAGCCGGGTGATCATGCTCGATGCGGGCCGGGTCCTGCTTGAAGTCACCGGGGAAGAGAAGGCGAGGGTCACGGTCATCGACCTCATCGGCCATTTTTCGGTCAAGACCGACCGCATGTTGTTGGCGAGCTGATCATCATGGGTTTTGTTCAGGAGGTTCTCACCAGCTTCGTCGCGATCATACCGGTCACGCTGGCGCAAAGCCTGATCCTGGCCTTTGTCGTGCTCGGGATCATGATCCCGTTTCGCATGTTGAATTTTCCCGATCTGACCAGCGAAGGCGCGTTTCCGCTGGGTGGCTGCGTCTGCGGCGTGCTGCTGGCTGCCGGCGTATCGCCGCTGGCGGCCATCGCGGTTGCATTCGCGGCGGGCTTCGCGGCGGGCTGCTGCACCGCCTTCATCCATCTGCGTTTCCGCATCCACACACTTCTTGCGGGCATCCTGATGATGACGATGCTCTACAGCATCAACCTTCGCATCATGGGCAAGTCCAACCTCTCCGTCTTCGGCTCGCCCACCGTGTTCGACTGGGTGCCGTTCGCGCGGCCGGGTTTTCCGGCCAGCAAGATCGTTGTCGCCGGCCTCCTCGCGCTCATCGTCTTCATGGCGCTCTATATGTTTTTCAGGACCGAGAAGGGGACCGCTGTGCGTGCCGTGGGCGCCAATCCCGATATGGCCGAGGCTCAAGGCATCAATGTCTGGGCGGCGACCATTGGCGGTGTCGGACTGGCGAGTGCATTTTCGGCCTCGAGCGGCGCACTGATGGTGCAGTCGCAGGGCTTCGCCGACGTCAATATGGGGCTGGGGATTCTCATCAACGGCCTTGCCGCGCTGATGATCGGCGAGGCCGTCGTCGGCAAGCAGACGGTTTGGCGCCAACTGGTGGCGCCCTTCGCCGGCGCGATCATCTACTACCAACTGGTGTCGTTCTGCCTTGCCGCAGGCATGCCGCCTCCCGACCTGAAGCTTGCCACGGGCCTGTTCGTGCTCGCCATGCTTGCCCTGCCCAGCCTCAAGCGCGGCAGGGGCCCGGCACCGGCGCGCGAAGCGATCCGTGAATAATCAGACGTGAATAACCCCAGGGACGTCACAAATCATGCGTGCAACGCTCGATCTCGCGGCAGTGGAAGCCATGGATGCGGCGGATCCGCTGCGTGCCATGCGCGACCGGTTCATTTTGCCGGAAGGCGTGATCTATCTCGACGGCAATTCGCTGGGCGCCGCGGCGCCATGCGTGTTCAATGAGCTGCAGAAGGCCGCGACGCAGGAGTGGGCGCAGGACCTCATCCGCGCCTGGAACACCGCCGGCTGGTTCGATATGCCGGTCGCGCTTGGCGACCAGCTGGGGCGCCTGATCGGCGCTGCGGCCGGCCAGACGGTGGTCTGCGACACGACGTCGATCAACATCTACAAGGTGCTGCATGCCGCCCTTGCCATGCGGCCGGACCGCACGGTGATCGTCGCCGAGGGCGACAGCTTTCCGACCGATCTCTACATGGCCGAAGGGGTCGCCTCGACGCGGCCGGGCACGGTGCTGCGGCTCGAGGGCGTCGATGCTCCGACCATTGAAGAGCTGATCGACGAGCGCGTCGCGGTGATCCTGGTCAACCACGTCAATTACAAATCCGGACAGCTGCGCGAGATGGCGGCCCTGACGCGCAAGGCCCACCAGGCCGGCGCGCTGATCGTCTGGGATCTCTGCCACACCGCGGGAGCCTTGCCGGTCGAACTCGATGCCGCCAATGCCGATTTCGCCATCGGCTGCACCTACAAATATCTGAATGGCGGCCCCGGCGCGCCGGCCTTCATCTATGCCGCGACACGCCATCATGACCATGTCCATCAGCCGCTCAGCGGCTGGTGGGGCCATGCGCGGCCGTTCGCCTTCGAGCAGGGTTTTGCCGCCGGCAGCGGCATCCGCCGGTTCCTGTGCGGCACGCAGCCGGTGCTGTCGATGCGGGCGCTGAAGGGCGCGCTGGATATCTGGGACGAGGTCGACATGGCGGCGGTGCGCAAGAAGAGCATTGCCTTGACTGAGCTGTTCATCCGGCTCGTCGAAGCCAGATGCGGCGCCTATGGGCTCGAACTGGAAAGCCCACGCGACGGCAATGCGCGCGGCAGCCAGGTGTCGTTCCTCCATGCGCATGGCTACCAGGTGATGCGGGCCCTGATCGAGCGCGGCGTGATCGGCGATTTTCGCGCGCCGTCGACCATCCGTTTCGGCTTCACGCCGCTTTATGTCGGCTACAGGGACGTGTGGCGGGCGGTCGAGGTGCTGGAGGACATACTGCGCACCGGCGCCTGGCAGGAAGCGCGTTTCGCGGTCAAGACGGCGGTGACTTGAGACCTCAGAGCCGGGTGCGGACCGTCCACAGTTCGGGAAACAGCACGACCTCGAGCATCTTCTTGAGGTAGGAAGCGCCTGAGGTGCCGCCGGTGCCGCGCTTCAGGCCGATGATGCGCTCCACCGTGGTGACGTGGTTGAAACGCCAGCGGCGGAAATAATCCTCGAAATCGACCAGCTTTTCAGCCAGTTCGTAGAACATCCAGTAGCGCTGCGGATCGCGGTAGACGGTCTGCCAGGCGACCAGGACCTCTTCATTCTCGGTCCGTGTTTCACGCCAGTCCGTGCGCTTGGCATCGGCGCCGATGTCGAACCCGTTGCGCGCCAACAGGAGCAGCGCTTCGTCGTAGAGCGACGGCTCGGCCAGGATCGCTTCCAACTTGCCGCTCAGGTCCGGTCGATGCTTGTGTGGGCCGAGCATTGCGAGGTTGCGGTTGCCGGCCATGAACTCGATGGCGCGATACTGCCAGGACTGGAAGCCTGAGGATTGGCCGAGCGCATCGCGGAATTCGGTGTATTCGCTTGGCGTCATGGTCCGCAGCACGTCCCAGGCGTTGTTCAGCTGCTCGAAAATGCGCGCGACGCGCGACAGCATCTTGAAGCTCGGCTCAAGCCGATCAGCGCGGATGGAGCGGATCGCGGCGCCGATCTCATGCAGAGCGAGTTTCATCCACAGTTCCGAGGTCTGGTGCTGGATGATGAACAGCATCTCGTCATGCGCCGACGACAGCGGCGTCTGTGCCTCCAGCACTTTTTCCAGGTGCAGATAGTCGCTGTAGGACATGCGTTCCTTGAACGACATCTGCGCGCCTTCGGACGCCGGATCGTATGGCTCGCTCAATGGATTTTCTCCGTGCGCAGCCGGAAGCGCTGGATCTTGCCGGTCTGTGTCTTGGGCAGCGCGGCGATGAACTTGACCGATCGTGGATATTTGTAAGGTGCGATCGTCGCCTTGACGTGGTCCTGCAGGCGCTTGACGGTCAATGCATCTGCTGCCACGCCTTGCACCAGCACAACATGAGCCTCGACGATCTGGCCGCGCTCGCCATCCTCGGCGCCAATCACGGCGCATTCGGCGACATCGGGATGCGACAGCAACGCCGCCTCGACCTCGGGGCCGGCGATGTTGTAGCCGGCGCTGACGATCATGTCGTCGGAGCGCGCGGCGAAGTGGAAGAAGCCGTTCTCGTCCTGGGTAAACGTGTCGCCGGTAAGGTTCCAGCCGTCGCGCACATAGTCCTTCTGCCTGTCATCGGCCATGTAGCGGCAGCCGGTCGGCCCGCGCACCGCCAGCCGTCCGGGCTCGCCGCGCGGCACCTCGCGCATCGCGTCGTCGACGATGCGCGCTTCGTAGCCGGCTACCGGCTTGCCGGTGGACGCGGGCTTCATGTCGTCAAAACGGTTGGAGATGAAGATGTGCAGCATTTCGGTGGCGCCGATGCCGTCGAGGATAGGCTTGCCGGTCTTCCTCGTCCATTCCTCGAAGACAGGAGCCGGCAGGGTCTCGCCGGCCGAAACGGCGACGCGCAGCGATGAAAGGTCGGCGCCCTCATCCATGGCCTTCAGCATGGCGCGATAGGCGGTCGGCGCAGTGAAGGAGATGGTCGCCTTGTAGGTCTCGATGATGTGGATCATGTTGGGCGGCGTCGCCTGTTCCAGCAGTGTCGCCGCCGCGCCGAAGCGCAAGGGGAAGATGGCGAGGCCGCCAAGGCCGAAGGTGAAGGCGAGTGGCGGCGAGCCGACAAAGATGTCGTCCGGCGTGACCTGGAGGATTTCGCGCGCATAGGCGTCGGCGATGATCAGGAGGTCGCGGTGGAAATGCATCGTTGCCTTCGGCACGCCCGTCGTGCCCGAGGTGAAGCCGAGCAGGGCGACGTCGTCGCGGCCGGTTTCGACGGCAGTGAAGGTGACCGGCTTGTCGAGGGCGGCGCGATCGAGCTCGGCATCATGATTGGCGGTGCCATCGAAGCCGATCACCTGCTTGAGGAACGCACTGTCCTTGGCGCAGGCGGTCATCTCGTCCATCAGCCTGGAGTCGCAGAGCGCGGTGGTGATCTCAGCCTTGTCGACGATCTTGGTGAGTTCGCCGGAGCGCAGCATCGGCATGGTGTTGACGACGACGGCGCCGACCTTGGTGGCGGCCAACCAGCAGGCGACCATTGCGGGGTTGTTGGCGGAGCGGATCAGCACCCGGTTGCCCGGTTTGACGCCATAATTCTCGACCAGCGCATGGGCCAGCCGGTTCGTCCAGTCGGACAGTTCCTTGTAGGTGCGGCGGCGGCCATTGCCGATCAGCGCGGTGTGGTCGCCGAGGCCCTTCTCGACCAGCCTGTCGGTCAATTCGACGCCGGCGTTGAGGCGGTCGGGATAGTCGAAGCCATCGAGCAGGAAGTCCGGCCACTGATCCGGCGGCGGCAGGTGATCGCGCGTGAACGTGTCGATATGCGCTGAAGGCCCAAGCATGTCGCCGCCATCCCATTTGCTGCCTGGCCAGTGCGCGAAGCACCTGTCCGAGGTGGTGGATCTGAAGTTCCCGTCTATTCGCGAGAGGCTTCGTGCAGCCAGCTACACCTGTTCGGCGACGCCACCGGGAGGGGTGAACATCCGCAGGTTTGGACAGCACAGCAGACCTCCCATTGTCGGCTGTTCGTGAAGCAGGATCGCACCAGTCGAAATTTGTTTCAAGCCTAAAATGTTTTGCGCTGAAGCATTGACGCATGGCATGGTGGTGGCCATTGCTAGCGCGAAAACCGAAGTGCTTGGGGGAGGGTGCGGATGCTTGGACATCGCGTCGAAGATTGGGACAACGCCTACGCCAACGGCGCGAATATTGCCCGCAGTGACCGCTGGCCGGCCGCGTGGACGGAGCCCGCGCAAGCCTTTCGCGACGCTATGTCGGCGCAAGGCCGGGCACGCATCGACATCGCCTATGGTGAGCAACCACGCAATCGGTTCGATCTTTTCCTTCCAGAGGCTTCGCCCAGGGGCCTCGTCGTGTTCATCCATGGCGGTTACTGGATGGAGTCCGACAAGAGCACCTGGTCGCACCTGGCCAAGGGCTCGGTCAGCAGCGGTTTCGCCGTGGCGATGCCGTCCTACACGCAATGCCCAGACATACGCATCACCGGCATCGTACGTGAGATCGGCGTGGCGATCGGCACGGCGGCGGCAATGGTGGACGGACCGCTGATGCTGACCGGGCATTCGGCCGGCGGACATCTCGCCAGCCGCATGGTGACAATATCAACGCCTTTGGCCGCCAATGTGGCAAAGCGCATACGCCATGTCGTTTCGATTTCGGGCCTCCATGACCTGCGCCCGCTCATGCGCACCAGCATGAACGAGTCCCTGGCAATCGACGAAGCCGAAGCCCAGGCCGAAAGCCCGGCGTTGCTGCGCCCCATGGATGGCGTTCGCATCACCTGCTGGGCCGGCGGCGGGGAACGGTCCGAGTTCCTGCGCCAGAATGCGCTGCTGGCCAACATCTGGACCGGGCTTGGCGCCGTTACCAGCACCGTGGTTGAGCCCGACCGGCATCATTACGACGTCCTCGATGGCCTAGCCGATCCAGCGCATGGGCTGACGCGAACCTTGATCTCGGAATAGCCGAGATGATTTTTACATATTATCAGCGATTTATGAGACGGTTCTTCAGCGTAACATAAGCACGCTGCAGGAGTCTCCCGCAGCGGATGCGGAAGCAAAAGGAGCCCGCACGATCAAACCGTTGGCGTCGGAGAGCATCCTCAGCATGGAGGAATCCTGGATGCCGAACGGCGTCGCCACCAGTCCGCCATCCTCCTCCTTGACCACCGCCCGCACATAATCCTGGCGCAGGTCATTGGCCGGCATCCCGACGCCCAGCCGTGCCTGACGAATGTCCTGCCGATGGTTGCGGCCGCCGAGCCTTGCCAGAAGCGGTTTCAGGAACAATTGCGAGCAGACCAGGCTTGCCACGGGGTTGCCAGGCAGCCCGATGCACCTGATGTCGCCGAGGCGCCCGAACATCAGCGGTTTGCCGGGGCGCATGGCTATTTTCCAGAAGCCGAGCGTCATGCCTTCGCCGGTCAGCACGTCATGGATCAAGTCGTGGTCGCCGACCGACGCGCCGCCAAGGGTGACGATGACATCCGCACCGGCCGCGACCGCCTTCCTGACCAGCGCGACAATGGTCTCCTGGCGGTCAGCGGCGATGCCGAGATCGAGCGCGCGGGCGCCGACCGATTGCGCGGCGGCAGCAACGCCATAGGCGTTGGACGAGATGATCTGGTCCGGCCCGAGTTCGCTGCCGGGCGGTAACAACTCGTCACCGGTGGCGATGATGGCGACCAGTGGCCGTTTGACCACGCTCACCCGCGGATGATTGGCTGATGCCGTCAGCGAAAGCGCCGCCGGATCCAGCATCCGGCCTCTTTCCAGCAAGACGTCGCCTTTGGAAAAGTCGAGCCCGACGCGGCGGATGTTGCGCCATTCGGCGGTGGGCTCGATCACTTCGATGTTGCCACCGCCAAGATCCCGGACATTTTCCTGGATGACGATGGTGTCGGCGCCCTCAGGCAGCGGGGCGCCGGTGAAGATGCGCACCGCCTGGTGTTCGCCGACCGTGCCGTCAAAGCCACGGCCGGCCGGCGCCATGCCGATCACCGAGAGTTTCGATGGCACTGACGCCACATCGGCCGCTCGCGCGGCATAACCATCCATGGCCGAGGCATTGAAAGGCGGCTGGGTGCGAAGCGCCACGACCGGTTCGGCCAGCACGCGATCGACCGCCTCGATGAGGGGAACGCTTTCGCCGGTCAGCGGCGCGGCACCATCAAGAAGGCGTTCGAGCGCCTCCGCGACCGGGACCAGCGCCATCAGGCGTCGGCCTTGTAGTCGCCGGACTTGCCGCCGGTCTTCTCGACCAGCCGAATGCCCGAGATGACCATGGCGCGGTCCACCGCCTTGGCCATGTCGTAAATGGTCAGGCAGGCCACGGAAGCGGCGGTCAGTGCTTCCATCTCGACGCCCGTCTTGCCGGTGACGCGCGCCAATGCGGTCACTTTCAGGCCGGGCAGCGCATGGTCGGGCTCGATGTCGACGGAAACCTTGGTCAGGAGCAGCGGATGGCAGAGCGGGATCAGCTCATGCGTCTTCTTCGCCGCCATGATGCCGGCGATGCGCGCGGTACCGAGCACATCGCCTTTCTTGGCATTGCCGGCGAGGATGGTTGCCAGCGTCTCGGCTCGCATCGAGACGAACCCTTCAGCGATCGCGGTGCGCGTTGTCTCGTCCTTGTCGCCGACATCGACCATGTTGGCCTCGCCCTGGGCGCCGAGATGGGTGAGGGCCGATGTCATGGTCAGGCGGCCTCTACCGCCGCCTTGCCCGTCAAAAGCAGGTGGGTCGCCGCGGTGACATCCTGTTGCCGCATCAGGCTCTCGCCGACGAGGAAGGTGCCGATGCCGCTTTTCTGCATCCTGAGGCAATCGTCATGGGTAAAAATCCCGCTCTCGCTGACCAGCAGGCGGTCGCCCGGCACCATTGTCGCCAGCCGCTCGGAAGTCTGAAGACTGGTTTCGAATGTTCTCAGATTGCGGTTGTTGATGCCGATCAACCGCGACGACAGTTTTACCGCACGCTGTGTTTCGGCCTCGTCATGCACCTCGATCAGCGCATCCATGCCGAGTTCGAATGCGGTCGCTTCCAATTCGCTTGCCAAGGCATCGTCGACACTGGCCATGATGATCAGGATGGCATCGGCGCCCCAGGCGCGCGCCTCGTACACTTGATAGGGATCAAACAGGAAATCCTTGCGCAGCGCGGGCAGGGCGACTGCAGCCCGTGCACTGGTGAGGAACTCCGGAGCGCCCTGGAAGGACGGTGCGTCGGTCAGGACCGAAAGACAGGCGGCACCGCCTTTCTCGTAGGCCCGGGCCAATGCCGGTGGATCGAAATCGGCCCGGATCAGCCCTTTGGAAGGGCTTGCCTTCTTGATTTCGGCAATCAGGGCGAAGCCGCCTGATCCGCGCTTCGCCTCGAGGGCCGCGAGAAAGCCGCGCGGCGCGTCCGCATCTCTTGCGCGCGCCTTGATCTCGGCCAGCGGCACGCGTGCCTTGGCGGCGGCGATCTCCTCGCGTTTGTAGGCCTCGATCTTGCGCAGAATATCAGACACGGTTCACCCGTTCGAAACTTCGACCAAACGGTCGAGGACCTGCAGCGCCCGGCCGCTGTCGATGGCTTGCGCGGCGAGCGCGATGCCATCGCCAAGTGTCGTTGCCTTGCCCGCGATCACCAGTCCGGCGCCGGCATTCATCAGCACGGTGTCGCGATAGGCGCCTGCAGCGCCGCCCAGCATATCGCGCAATGCCTTGGCATTGTAGGCGGCGTCGCCGCCGCGCAGCTCGTCCTTGGTATGGCGCTTCAGCCCAAATTCTTCCGGGGTCAGCGTGAAGCTGCGGATCTCGCCGCCGATCAGTTCCGCCACCTGCGTCTCACCTGTGGTGGTGATTTCGTCATAGCCGTCGCCGTGAACGACCCAGGCATGCTCGGTACCTAGCGCCTTCAACGTTTCAGCGATTGGCAGGATCCATTCCGGCAGGAACACCCCGACCATCTGCCTAACGACGCCGGCCGGATTGGAGAGCGGCCCGAGCAGGTTGAAGATGGTGCGGGTGCCGAGCTCGACGCGTGTCGGGCCGACATGCTTCATCGCCGGATGGTGCGCGGGCGCGAACATGAAGCCCAGTCCGGTCTCCCGGATGCAGCCGCCGATCGTTTCCGGTGAGATATCGATCTTGAGTCCAAGGGCGATCAGGACGTCGGCGGCGCCGGTCAGCGAGGACAGGCCACGATTGCCGTGCTTGGCGACAGGAACGCCGCTGCCGGCGATGACGAACGCCGATGCCGTCGAAATGTTGACGCTGTGGGAATTGTCGCCGCCGGTGCCGACGATGTCGATGGCCCCGGCGGGCGCTTCGACGCGGAGCATCTTGGCCCGCATGGTGGCGACAGCGCCCGAAATCTCACTCACCGTTTCACCGCGCACGCGCAGCGCCATCAGGAAGCCGCCGATCTGCCCGGGGGTCGCGTCGCCCGACATGATGATGTCGAAGGCCTCGCGCGCCTCCTCGAAGGAAAGCGCGTTGCCGCCCGCGACCTTGGCGATATGGGTTTTCAACGCGCTCATCTTGTCGAGGCTTGGGCAACGGCGGCCTGGTCGATGCGGACGTCATACTGCGTCTGCAACTGCGCCACCAACTGGTCGAGCAGATCGTCCGACATGCCGGAGGTGAAGGATTTCTGTGCGTCCTCCGGCACCGAGCTGGCATCGGCCCCGGCGGGTTCGAACACTTCGGCGACCTTGAACAGGATTTGTCCGTCACCGGTGGGCGAGGGGATCAACCCGGTGCCGCCTTCGCCGACGCCGAACATCACGGCGGCGCCCTCCTTGCCGAAATCGGCATCGTCGGCTTCGCGCTTCAGGCCGCGCTTGGTCTGCTTCTCCAGCTTGAGCTCGTTGGCGATGACGTCGAGCGTGGCGCCAGCCTTGAGCCGCTTTTCGAGTTCGGCCGCCTTGGCGGCGAGCCGCTTGGTGGTCTCCGCCGCCGTCCAGTCCGCGACGACCTTCTGGCGGACCTCATCGAGAGTGCGGTCGCGAGCCGGCGTGATCGAACCGACCTCATAGAAGACGAAGCCGTTGTCGGCCGTGGTCAGCGCCTCGTTTTCGGTGTTGGGTTCGGCGTCAAAGACCGCCTTGATCAACGCCGGCGATTCCGGCAGGTCCTTGACGACCGAGCCGTCCGGCCTGAGGCCGTTGCGATCGATGGCGTCGATGGTGACGTCCTTCAGCTTCAGCTTGGCGGCCGCTTCGGCCAGGGAACTGCCGGAGGCGCGGGTGTCTTCGTAATTGTCGTGGACATCCAGCAGGATGCGGCTTGCCTCGCCCAGCGCCAGGTCCTTGCGGATCTGGTCGGAGACTTCGGCGAGCGGCTTCACCACCTCGGGCTTGATCTCGGTAACGCGCAGCAGCACCGGACCAAAGGCGCCCTGGACGACCTGGCTGACTTCATTGGCATTGAGCGTGAACGCGGCATCGGCAACCGCCTTGTCGGCGATCTTGTCCTTGGCGAGCGTGCCAAGCAGCGTGTCTGCCGGAGTCTTGCCTTCGGCGGTCACCAGCTTCTCGAAAGTGGCGCCGGCCTTGAGCGAATCGAGCGCGGCCTTGGCCGCGTCCGGCGTCTTGAACACAAGCTGCTCGATGGTACGCATCTCAGGCGTTGTGTAGCGCGCCTTGTTCTTGTTGTAATCGTCGCTGACTTGTTGGTCGGTGACCGCGGTCGTGTCCATGATGTCCACCGGCTCCAGGCGGACATAAGAGAATTTGCGATACTCGGGTGCGGCGTAGGCCTTCTTGTTGGCTTCGAAATAGGCCTGAAGCACGCTGTCGCCCGGTGCCTCGATCGGCTCGACGAGCGTCTTCGGCAATGTCAGATAGTCGACGGTGCGGTCCTCGCCGCGGTAGAGCGCCACCGCCTTGAAGAATGCGTCCGGCGCCTTGAGGCCGTCCGAGACCGCCTCGACGATCTGCTGGCGCACCGCAACCTGGGCGCGGTTCTTCAGATAATCCTCGGGCCGCATGCCGACTTCGCGCAGCAGGTACTCGAACGTCCTCCTGTCGAACTCACCGCTCGGCCCCTTGAAGGCCGGATCCTCGCGCGTCAACTCGGCCAGCCGGTCCTTGGACAGGCCGAGGCCCAGCTTGCGTGCCTGTTCATCGAGAACGGCGCCGGAAACGAGCTGCGCCAGCACCTGGTTGTCGATGCCGAGCGCCTTTGCCTGTTCATGGGTGAGGCGCTGACCGAATTGCTGCGACATGACGGCCAACTGGCGGTCATAGGCGAGGCGATATTCGTTGATCGATACCTTGGTGCCACCCGCAGTTATCACCGAATCGTGGCCGGCAAAGCCGCCCATCAGCCGCCCGGAGATGCCCCAGACCAAAAAGCTGAGCACCAGCAACACCAGTAGACCTTTCGCGACCCAGGTACCCGCCGCGTTTCTCAATATACCAAGCATCGTTACTTCCGATTTGTGCGCCTTTTTCGCGGGCGCCGAGTCTGAAACAAGCGCAATAGCGCCCTTCCGGTCCACTGTCGATTGCTTTGTGGCCTGATTTTGGTAGTGAGGGCCAGAGCCTGATATCGCCCGGAGAAGCAGACCATGACGCCAGGAATTCGCCCGCTCGTCGCCGGCAACTGGAAAATGAACGGCACCAGCGCCTCGCTGAACGAGCTCAGGATGATCGGCAACGGGTTCATGAGCGGGCTCGACGCCGAGACCGAGGCGCTGGTCTGCGTTCCCGCGACGCTGCTTTCCCATGCAGCGGAGATTCTGTCGCGCACGCCCGTCCATGCAGGCGGTGAAGACTGCCACACCAAGGAAAGCGGCGCCTACACCGGCTGCATCTCGGCGGAGATGCTGAAAGACGCGGGCGCGAGCCATGTCATTGTCGGCCATTCCGAATGCCGCGAACAACGCGGCGAGGACGATGCGACGGTCCAGGCCAAGGCAACCGCGGCGTGGCGCGCCGGATTGGTGGCCATCGTTTGCATCGGCGAGACGCAGCAACAGCGCGAAGCGGGCGCCACGCTCGACGTGCTGTCGCGCCAGGTCGCCGGCTCGGTGCCGCCGAGTGCCACGCCATCGAACACCGTCGTTGCCTATGAGCCGGTATGGGCGATAGGCACCGGCCTGACGCCGACCGCGGCCGATGTGGCCGAAGCGCATGCGCATATCCGCGAAAAGCTGTCGGAAAAGCTTGGCGCCGCCGCTGCCAGGATACGCATCCTCTATGGCGGCTCGGTCAAGCCGTCCAATGCGGTGGAACTGCTGGGTGTCAGGAATGTCGACGGCGCCCTGGTCGGCGGCGCCAGCCTGAAAGCAGCTGATTTCCTGGGTATCGCTGAAGCCTATCGCAGCATTCCCGGCTGAGATCCATGACGCTGGACGGGGCTCGTCCCGTCCAAATTCGTTGCAAAGGGCGCGTTGCTTCCCATATTCCGGCCACGGGCTTGGAAATGCCGTGAAAGCATTGTATTGAGCCGCCTCCAATTCACCGGTCGTGTCCGCGGCCGGGCAAGGCCTTGCCAGGATAAACTATGCAAACCGTACTGATCGTCATCCATCTCATGGTCGTGCTCGCCCTGGTCGGCGTGGTGCTGCTGCAACGCTCCGAAGGTGGCGGCCTTGGCATTGGTGGCGGATCGGGCTTCATGACGGCGCGTGGCGCCGCCAATGCGTTGACGCGGGCGACGGCGATCCTGGCTGCGGCTTTTTTCGTTACGTCGCTGACGTTGTCGATCATTGCCCGCTACGGTGAGAAGCCGATCGACATTCTCGACCGCGTTCCCGCGACTTCGGATGGTGCTGGCAAGGGCGTACTCAATCAATTGCCCGGCACGACGACCCCAGCGCCCGCCGGCAATGCCACGCCGACGCCGCCATCCGGCAATGACGCAGCGGCGAAGCCTCCGGCAACGGCCCCGGCGACTGCGCCCGCTGGCGGCGCGACGCCGCCAGCAAGCAACGGCACCACCAACACCGCGCCGGCGACACCGCAAGTCCCCAACCAGTAAGCTCCACCTGGTCCAAGCCGCGATCTGTGATCGTTTGAACACAGTCGCGGCAAATGCTGCGTGATCACGAAGATTCGACGGGCAGCAGCGTGGTCGCGCGCTTGAGGCATACGCGCTTATTCGACTATAGATTGCACGCGGCATTTTCGGTGTCCTTGGGGGGCGCCGGGCGACGCCGTGGGCAACAAGCATTGAACGATCGGATCTTCGCCATGCAGCTTCGCAGCTTCATTTTCCTGGGACTTTGCGCCGCACTCGGCCTGAGTTCCCCGGCTTCCGCCGGCGTGCCGGCCAATTTGGCCGCCAACCAGTCGGTCGACAAAACCGACGCCATCAACGTCGCAGCCAAGAGCGATGCGGCGCAACTGAAGCTTCTCAAGAAGAAGAAAAACCCGACACCGGACGATCTCGCCCAGATCAAGAAGATCGAGGCCAAGATCGTTGCCGACAAGGAAGACGCCAAGGCCAAGGCGCTCGAGGCCAGGAAGCTGGCGATGCGTGAAGCAGCCAAGGCCAGGGCCGACGCGGACCGGCAGGCCTTCCTGGCCCAGAAGGGCAAGACTGCTCCGGCAACCGAAGTGGCCGAGGCCAAGCCTGCCAAGAAGACCACCAAGGTGATCGAGCCGATTGAACCGATTACGCCAATCCAGTCGGCCGAGCCGCTCCCGGCCGAGGCGATGAACGTCGCCTTGACCGGCAACAATGGCGAACTGCGCAGCGAGGTCGTCGGCCAGACGCGGCCGAGCAGCGGTGGCCTGTTCGCCGGCCTGTTCGGCGGCACCTCGTCCGGCTCGTCGATCAGCTACCTGCCCGAGACGCGCGCGCTTGACGCCGCACTTGCCAGGAAGGATGCCAAGAAGCCGTTCAAGGTGAAGCCGGAATTCGTGCCGCAGGACGTGGAGTTCACCGGCTACGATGCCGGCACAATCGTCATCGACACCAGCGCGCGGCGCCTTTATCTCGTCGAATCATCGACGACAGCGCGCCGCTACGCGATCGCGGTCGGCCGTGAGGGACTGCAGTTCAAAGGCACGGTCGCCGTTGGCGACAAGCAGGAATGGCCGCGCTGGATCCCGACGCTCGACATGCAGAAGCGCGAACCGAAGCATTACGCCCAGTACAAGGACGGCATGCCCGGCGGTGGCCAGAACCCGCTCGGCGCGCGCGCCATCTATCTCTATGACGGCAAGAAGGACACGCATCTGCGTATCCACGGCACCATCGCGCCGCAGTCGATCGGCACCAGTGCCTCCAATGGCTGCTTCCGCATGATGAACGAGCACGTCATGGATCTGTACAGCCGCGTCAGGGTCGGCACCAAAGTCGTCATCATCTGACGTTTTCACCATCATGCCGAAGGGCCGGCCCAGCCGGCCCTTTTGTTTTGCCTCGTTCACGATCAAGCCTGTTCGGTCGTGATCCCTGGACAAATGGAAATCGTTTGTCCGAGAAAACCGGATTCCAATTTTCGGGATCATGGTCCAAGCGCCTTTTTGGGAAAAAGCCTTCGCGGTGGTTTTTTCTCTGGCGGAATCAATCCGGCCGCGTTAAGCGATGACTCCCATGGCGCGATATGTATTCATCACAGGCGGCGTGGTTTCCTCACTTGGAAAAGGCATTGCCGCAGCGGCCCTAGGGGCTCTCCTGCAGGCGCGAGGTTATCGCGCACGCATCAAAAAACTCGACCCTTACCTCAATGTCGATCCCGGCACGATGTCGCCTTACCAGCATGGCGAGGTGTTCGTCACCGACGATGGTGCGGAGACCGACCTCGATCTTGGCCATTACGAGCGCTTCACCGGCCGCTCGGCCAATCAGCAGGACAACATCACCACCGGCCGGATCTACAAAAACATCATCGAGCGTGAGCGGCGCGGTGACTATCTCGGCGCCACCGTCCAGGTCATCCCGCACGTCACCGACGAGATCAAGAATTTCGTCCTCAACGGCAATGACGACTATGATTTCGTGCTGTGCGAGATCGGCGGCACGGTGGGCGACATCGAGGCGATGCCGTTCCTCGAGGCGATCCGCCAACTCGGAAACGATCTGCCGCGCAACAATGCCGTCTATGTGCATCTGACCTTGATGCCCTACATTCCGACGGCGGGTGAGCTGAAAACCAAGCCGACCCAGCATTCGGTCAAGGAATTGCGCGGCATCGGCATCGCGCCCGACATTTTGCTGGTGCGCGCCGACCGTGCCATTCCCAAGGAAGAGCGCAGGAAACTGTCGCTGTTTTGCAATGTCAGGGAAAGCGCGGTCATCCAGGCGCTCGACGTGCCGCACATCTACGACGTGCCGATGGCCTACCACAAGGAAGGGCTTGATTCGGAAGTGCTGGCCGCCTTTGGCATCGATCCTGCGCCGAAGCCGCGCATGGAGCCCTGGCAGAAGGTCTCCGACCGGATCCACAGCCCGGAAGGCGAGGTGACCATTGCCATCGTCGGCAAGTATACCGGCCTCAAGGACGCCTACAAATCGCTGATCGAGGCGCTGTCGCATGGCGGGCTCGCCAACCACGTCAAGGTCAAGCTCGACTGGATCGAATCGGAGATCTTCGAAAAGGAGGATCCGACGCCGTGGCTGGAAAAGGTGCATGGCATCCTGGTTCCAGGCGGCTTTGGCGAACGTGGCTCCGAAGGCAAGATCCTGGCGGCGAAGTTCGCGCGCGAGCGCAAGGTACCGTATTTCGGCATCTGCTTCGGCATGCAGATGGCTTGCATCGAGGCGGCGCGGTCGCTGGCCGGCGTCGAGCATGCGTCCTCGACCGAGTTCGGCCCGACCAACGAACCGGTCGTCGGCCTGATGACGGAATGGCTGAAAGGCAACATGCTGGAGAAACGCCGCGAGACCGGCGACCTCGGCGGCACCATGAGGCTCGGCGCCTACCAGGCCGATCTCGCCAAGGGGTCCAAAATCGCCGATATCTATGGCGACACGCAGATTTCCGAGCGCCATCGCCACCGCTACGAGGTCAATATCGACTACAAGGAGCGGCTTGAGGATTGCGGTCTGGTGTTTGCCGGCATGTCGCCGGATGGCGTGCTGCCGGAAACGGTGGAATATCCAGATCATCCCTGGTTCATCGGTGTGCAGTATCACCCCGAGCTGAAGAGCCGGCCGCTCGATCCGCATCCGCTGTTCGCCAGCTTCATCGAGGCAGCGGTGGAACAGTCGCGCCTGGTCTAGGCGTCCTCGAAACGGCCTCATCTCATGCAGACCTATGTCGCGCTCCTCTACAGCATCATTCTGGGCGAGGGGCGCCGGGTCGTCATGGCCGACCTCAAGGCAATGGCGGAAGGCCTTGGCCTGAGGAATGCCCGCACGCTGGCAGCGACGGGCAATCTGGTTTTCGACGCGCGGGCGACCGATATCGGCAAGTTGGAACAGCGGCTGGAAACGGCCTTCGAAAAAACCTTCGGCCGCCATGTCGACATCATCGTGCGCGTCGGCGAGGGATGGCTGAAACTTGCTGCCGGCAATCCATTCCCGGCGGACTCAGCCGCGGCAGGCGACCAGGTGGCCGTAAGGGTGATGCGCAACCCTGCGCCCGCCAATGCTGTCGCCGCACTCCAGGCCTATGCCGCCGAGGATGAAAAGGTATTTTCAGTCGGCGGCGACATCTGGGTCGTCTTTTCGCGCGAGAGGCCGAGTTCACGGCTGCTCGCGGCGATGAACCACAAGCGTCTCGGCACCGGCACCACGCGCAACTGGAACACAGTGCGCAAGCTGGCCGACATGGTAGGGCAGTAGGGCAGTAGGGCAGTAGGGACCTATTCCCTGCTCGCTTACTGCCCTACTGTGTTATTCCCTTGTTCAGGCCTTCGCCGTCCTGGCGCCCGCACCCACGGCGGCGGTGCGCAGCACGTAGTAGATGACGCCGGCGATGGCGACACCGAAGAACCAGCCGTAGACGCCCCACCAGGCAGGCAGCCAGTTGGTGAAGTTCGGCAGGATCGACGAGAAGACGGCACCAATGCCGGCGGCGATGAAGGCATTGACATGCCAGCCGCCCTGGAAACGGAACTCGCCATCCTCGCGATAAAGCGCCTCGACGTCGACCTCGCCTTTGCGGATCAGATAGTAGTCGACCATCATGACTCCGAAGATCGGTCCCATCGTCGCGCCGATGACGCCGACAAAATGCGCCGCGCCGCCTTCCCACGGTGCGAAGGGATAGAGCACGAGCGCGATCAGCGCCGCGATGTAGCCGCCCTTCTTGAAGTCGATCTGGCGCGGGAAGACGTTGGAGAAGTCGAAGGCCGGCGAGACGAAGTTGGCGACGACGTTGATGCCGAGCGTCGCCACCGCGAAGGTCAGCGCGGCAAGGGCCGCCAGGAACCAGCTGTCGAACTTGGCCGAGATCTGGTCGGGATGCAGCAGTACTTCGTGATAGACGTCGTAGGCGGCAATGGTGGTGACGCCAGCGACCAGCGAGAACAGGATCAGGTTGACCGGCAGGCCCCAGATGTTGCCCTTGCGCAGCGCGGCCTTATCCGGCGCGTAGCGGGCGAAGTCGCAGAAATTGAGATAAAGCGCCGAGAAATAGGTCACCCAGATCGCGGCAACCCCGAAGAGTGCCGTCCACGATCCGGGGTCGCCCGGAATGCCGGCATCGGCGGTCTTTTCGCGCAGCACATCCATTGGAATATCGCTGGTGAAGGCGAAGGTCCCTGACTTGACGCAGAGATAGATGGCAAGGAGCAGCATCATCACCCAGACCGCGGGCCCGGCCCAATCCTGGAAGCGGCGTACCGTTTCCATGCCTTTCTGGATGATCAGCAACTGCAGCGCCCAGATGATGACGAAGCAGATCACTTCCAGCGTGGAATGGCCGAGAAGATGCGAAGTCTTGTTGAACTCGTCGAACCATTGCATGCGGGTCAGCAAGGCCACGATCGCGCCGGATGCGGCCGCCGTTTGCGCGCCGTACCAGAAGCAGGCGACGATGGCGCGCACCA
Organism: Mesorhizobium sp. GW821-FHT07A06; assembly: GCF_059419085.1. NCBI lineage: Bacteria > Pseudomonadati > Pseudomonadota > Alphaproteobacteria > Hyphomicrobiales > Phyllobacteriaceae > Mesorhizobium > Mesorhizobium sp. GW821-FHT07A06. The sequence continues at coordinate 146,894 of NZ_JBWKRC010000007.1, read as the reverse complement.
GCGCCGGTATGTTGGCTCCCCACACCCCGAAGGAGGCGCGAGCAAGCACGGGGTAGGGCACGCCGGTCTTCACGCCGGCATAGCCGACCATGTTCATCAGCGCGTAGATGATCAGAGACCCGATGCCGATGGCTATGATGAAATTGACGAAGCCGCCGCAGAACAGAAACAGGCTGGCGGCGAGATAATAACCCCACAGACTATGGACGTCCGACGTCCAGACGTTGAAGATCGAAAACGCTCCCCAGTTTCGAACTTTGGCGGGAGCGAGGTCCTCATTGTACAGGCCAGGCGATGCGCCTTGTATCGTCATTGCAATATCCCCTTCTTGCAGCACGCGCCCTCACGCGTGGAGCTAAGAGGTTACGCCTGACGCTGGGGAACCGACAAGCAATCCATTTGCCGGCTTTGACCTTAAAGATATTCAATATGAACCGCGATTATCGACGGATCGCATTGGTGGGCCGTTGTTGAACAGGGCGGTCCGGTGATTCGGATTCGGCAACAACGGTTCGCCCTAGGTGATGGCCATTACCCGCTTGTGGTCCTCGACTTCGGACAATAGCCAATCCTGAAACAGGCTGGTGCCTGGCTTGTTGCCGATGCTGCGAGGCCGGTGCAGATAGATGCCTGCCGGGTAGGTGTGGCGGGCACGAAACGGGGCGACAAGCTTGCCTTGCTCAAGAAAATCCTGTGCCATCATCGTGTCGGCAAGCGCTATTCCGGCGCCATTGATCGCCTCGCGCATGATCAGCGTGCAATCATCCAGCGTCGTGCTGGATTTGGGCGTCGTATCCGAAACACCTTCCTGCTCCAGCCACCGCTTCCATCGCATGGTCTCGCATTCATGGATCAGGTGGTGATTGACCAGGTCAGCGGGCGATCGCAGCGGCACGGGCCCATCGAGCAATGAGGGCGCGCAGACAGGCGTCAGTACCACCGGAATGAGCAACGTCAGAGCCGGGCCGGCCTTGTAGACGAACTCGTCGACAATGGCCAAATCGAAGTTGGCAGGCTTGCCTGATGTCGAGATCTCCAGCTCCACCGTCGGGTGCAGCCGGCGAAAGTTCGGCAAGCGGTCCGCCAGCCAAAGGTTCAGAACGACCGGCACGCACAACACCCGGACACGTTGGGTCCTGCCGTGACCCGGACCATCGGTGAGGCTGACATCGTCGGTGGCGCGCCAGATGGCCTCGAATGCCTCGGAGAGGCTGCGCGCATAATAAGAGCCCCTGATGGTCGGCGTTATCTGGCGAAATCCGCGCTCGAACAGATCCTGGCCGAGATTCCTTTCAAGCGCACGGATGTGGCGGCTTATGGCCGAGGGCGTCAGGTGCAGTTCTTCGGCCGCATCCTTGATGCTGCCGAGACGTGCGGCGGCCTCGAAAGCGCGCATGCCATTGAGTGACGGTAAGGCCATGGGCCAATCATGAATTGTCAGTTGAGTTTTTGTCAATCGACTTGGGCAAAATTGGCGTTTGATCGCCTGGCCTGTTCGGGGATACCCAAGGACAAGAGCGACTAAGTCGCCGTCCAAAAACAATTATTTGGGGCCTCCGGCACCGTTCAACCAATGGCGGAGGCCGGCCTGATCGGTTCCACCGCCGCGGTGGAAGCATTGCGCACATCAGCAAATGGGAGAACCACCGCATATGCCTCAATCGCCAGTGCCGGTCTTCGAAACGGTGGACGAGATTTCCGCGGAAGCCTCTGTCGTCGTGATCTTGCAAACCGCCCAGACAGGCTTTGGCCCCCGGGCAGCGGCGCTGGATGCTGAAATGGGCGGGGTTCTGTCCCGCGCCTGCTCCGACCCGGCCGCATTGGCCGAATCCGGGACCTGCATCGATCTCATCGCCCCCCAGGCCGTATCGGTCCGGCGCGTAATCGTCCTCGCCCTGGGCAAGGCGGAAGCCGTGAGCGCCCTGTCATTGGCGCGCGCCGGCGGTCTGCTTGCCGCTCATTTGGAAAGCAAGGGCGAATGCGCGGCCACGCTTGTCCTCGACCCTATTGCCGATGTCGGCTTGCCCGGAGCCGAGATCCTGGCGCGCGTCGCGCTTGGCATGCGGCTGCGGCGCTATCGTTTCGACATGCGCAACCGGCGCCAGGGGGCGGGAGCGGATCGAACCCTGCGGGTGCAACTGGTCGGAGCAAGCAGCGCGGAGCTGACCCCGGCGCTGGCCCGGGTCAATGCAATCGCCGATGGCGTCGAATACGCGCGCACGCTGGTCAACCTGCCGCCGAACCATCTCCACCCCGACAATTTCCACGATCATCTGGAGCCACTGCGCGAGGCCGGCATCGACATCGAAATACTCGATGCCGCGCAACTGAAAGAGCTCGGCATGAACGCGCTGCTGGCGGTCGGCTCCGGCTCGGCGCGGCCGCCACGGGTGGCCGTGCTGCGTTATCGCGGCAAGGGTGCTCCCTCGCAACCGCTGGCATTCGTCGGCAAGGGCGTCTGTTTCGATTCCGGAGGCCTCTGCATCAAGCGCGGCGAGCAGATGTTCGACATGAAGGCCGATATGGGCGGGGCGGCGGCGGTGGTCGGCCTGCTGATCGCGCTCGCCCGGCAAGGCAGCCCGGTACACGCCGTCGGCGTCCTCGGTATTGCCGAGAACATGCCGTCCGGCACCGCTCTCAAACCGCGCGACATCATCACGACAGCCTCGGGACAGACCGTGGAAGTGTTCGACACCGACGCCGAAGGGCGCCTGCTCCTGGCCGATTGTCTCCACTACGCGGCAACACGCTTCAATCCGTCGGTGATCGTCGATCTGGCGACGCTGACCTATTCGGTGACGCGCGGCCTGGGATCGATATTCGCCGGCCTGTTCAGCACCGACGATGCCATCGCCTCGCAGATGATCGCGGCCGGCGAAACCGTCGGCGAGCGGTTCTGGCGGCTGCCTCTCGACCGTGCCTATGACGAGGGACTGCAATCGCCATTCGCCGACCTCCGCCACCATGCCAAGGACATGGAGGATGGCGATGCTCCCTATGCGGCTGCTTTCCTGCGCCATTTCACGGAAGACCGCCCGTGGGTGCATCTCGACATCGCCAGCAAGGAATTGACCGACACCGATCGGCCCTTGGGCAGGCAAGGTGCCACCGCCTTCGGCGTGCAGATGCTGGAAGAGTGGGTGCAGGCCGGCCGCAAGGTAAACTAGGCGCCTGCCGTCAGGGACAGGAGCGAGATGCGTTCGAACGTGATGGGAAACGGAATGTCGTCTGGGATCATTGACAGGGAAGGGCGGGCCGCCTTCCGCAACTACAAAACCTGGTATCGGATCTCTGGCGACATCGACGCCGCGAAGGCCCCGGTGGTGATCCTGCATGGTGGACCAGGCGCCGCCCACAACTATGTCGATGCCTACAAGCTTCTTGCCCGAAGAGATCGCGCCGTCATCCACTATGACCAGTTGGGCTGCGGCAATTCCACATTGCTGCCCGAGAAAGGCGCCGACTTCTGGACACCTCGGCTTTTCATCGACGAGCTTGAAAACCTCGTCGACCGTCTTGGCATTCGCGCGGGCTTCCATGTGCTTGGCCAGAGCTGGGGTGGCATGCTGGGCGCCGAATATGCGGTCACGCGGCCGAAAGGTCTGAAGTCGCTGACCATCGCCAACTCGCCGGCTTCGATGAAGCTGTGGGTCGAAGAGGCCAACCGGTTGCGCGCCGATCTGCCCGAGGACGTGCAGGAGACACTGACCCGCCACGAGCAGGCCGGCACGACGGACGATCCGGCCTACCAGGCGGCGACGATGGCTTTCTACGAGCGGCATGTCTGCCGGGTCGTGCCGTTTCCGCCAGAGGTGACGGAGACCTTCGCCCAGGTTGTGCGCAATCCCACCGTCTATAATTTGATGAATGGGCCGAACGAGTTCCACGTCATCGGAACCCTGAAGAATTGGAGCATCATCGACCGCCTGCCGGCCATCGATGTTCCCACGCTGATCATCTCCGGACGTCACGACGAGGCCACGCCCGCGACCGTGCAGCCCTTCAAGGACGGCATCCGAGGATCGCGCTGGGAGATATTCGAGCACTCCAGCCACATGCCGCATGTCGAAGAACAGGATGCGTGCATGCGGGCGGTGGGAGACTTCCTGGACCACAACGACAACTGAGAAAAGGGGAATCAAGACATGAAGAAACTGCTCCTGGCGGCATCAGCAGCCGCATTGCTGGCCGGCACCTGGTTGGCCCCGGCACAGGCTGAATATCTCAAGGAGCACCGAGGCGGCACCATCCGCCTTCTGGCCCGCTCCGCGGCGGGAACGCTCGACCCGCACATCAATTACACCGACCAGGGCTGGCAGGTGTACCAGCCGATCTATGACGGGCTCGTGGCCTTCCGCAAGGCCGAGGGCATGGACGGCTTCACCATCGTTCCCGACCTGGCCGAGGCACTGCCCGAGGTTACCAATGACGGCAAGACCTTCACCTTCAGGTTACGCAAGGGCATCAAGTTTTCCAGCGGCCAGGATCTTGGCGTGAAGGATGTCGTCGCCTCGTTCCAGCGCATCTTCAAGGTTTCAGGGCCGACCTCCGGCACGTTCTATGCCGGCATCGTCGGCGCCGACAAATGCCTGGCCGATACCAAGGGCTGCACGCTGGAAGGCGGCGTTGTCGGCGATGAAGCGGCCGGCACCATCACCGTCAACCTCACCAAGCCCGACGCCGAAATCCTCTACAAGCTTGCCCTGCCGCATGCCGTGGTCCTGCCGGCGGACACGCCAGCCGAAGACATGGGCTCCAAACCCATCCCCAGCACCGGTCCATACATGATCTCCGCCTTCGACCCCAACAAAGGCATGACGGTTTCGCGCAATCCCAATTTCAAGCAGTGGAGCGAGGAAGCGCAGCCGGACGGCTATCCGGACGTTGTCCAATATGATTTCGGCCTGTCCGAGGAAGCGGCCGTCACCGCGATCCAGAACGGCGAAGCGGACTGGATGTTCGACGCATTGCCGAGCGACCGCCTGGGCGAACTTGGCAGCAAATCCATGGACCAGTTGCACATCTCGCCGCTTTCAGCCTGGTGGTATGCCCCGCTTAACAACCGCCTCGCTCCATTCGACAATGAAAAGGCGCGCCAGGCCGTTGCCTATGCGATCGACCGCAACACACTGGTCAAGCTTTTCGGCGGCAAGGTGCTGGCCTCGCCGGTCTGCCAGGTCCTGCCGCCGGACTTCCCCGGCCATGAAGACTATTGCCCCTTCACCAAGGACCCCGGCGCCAAATGGTCGGCGCCTGATCTCGACAAGGCCAAGCAGCTCGTCGAGGAATCGGGAACCAAGGGCCAGAAGGTGACCATCATCGTCGAGGATACCGCCATTTCCCGGTCGATCGGCGTCTATCTGCAGAGCGTGCTGACGACCATCGGCTATGTGGCCGACGTCAAGCCGATCTCGTCCAATATCCAGTTCACCTACATCCAGAACACCAACAACAAAGTGCAGATGTCCGTCACCCAATGGTACAAGGACTATCCGGCGGCTTCGGACTTCCTGAACATCCTGTTCAGCTGCGCCTCCTTCCGTGAAGGTTCGGATGCCTCGATCAACATCGCCGGCTTCTGCGACAAGGACATCGATGCCAAGATGCAAAAGGCGCTGGACCTTGGCGTGACGGACCAGAAAGCCGCCGACAAATTGTGGGCCGAAATCGACAAGCAAGTCACCGACAAGGCACCGGCCGTCGGCCTCTTCACGCCGAAGCGGCTTGACTTCGTCAGCAAACGGGTCGGCAATTTCAAGTTCAACCGGCAGTTCAACTGGATGATCACCCAGTCCTGGGTGCAGTAACGAACTGCGGAGGGACACGTCCGTGTCGAACCAAGCTGTCGCCGTGCCGCGCAAGACGCGAGGGCCCTGGGCCGTCGCGTTCGCGAAGCTGGCAAGGGACAGGGCCGCGATGGCGTCCCTGGCCGTGTTCCTCCTCATCGTCCTTGCCTGCCTCAGTGCGCCTCTCTACGCGCAATGGGCCGGCGTGGACCCATTCGCCTCGACGCTCGACGCCGTCATCCAGATCGACGGCACCGACGTCCCGGTGATGGAACAATCGACCGAGGGGCTCGGGCTCGGCTACACGCCCCTCGGTCCAACCTGGCGGCTCGGCAATTATTTCCTCGGCGCCGACAGCCAGGGGCGCGATGTCATGGCCCGGATGCTCTATGGCGGGCTGAGCTCGCTGCTGATCTCCGGGGCGGCCACCATCTTCACGCTGATCATCGGCACGGCGGCGGGATTGGTAGCCGGCTATTTCGGCGGCGTCACCGACACGGTGCTGTCGCGCTTGCTGGATGTCCTGTGGGCGTTTCCGATCTACCTGCTGGCGATTTCGCTTTCCATCGTCACCATCGCGCAAGGGATCAGGATCGGGCCGATAGATATCGAGTCCGGCAGCCTGTGGCTGCCGGTCATCATCATCGGCATCGTCTACGTGCCCTATGTGGCTCGACCGATACGCGGTCAGGTCCTGTCGCTGCGCCACAGCGAGTTCGTGCTCGCCGCGATCAATCTGGGCGTGCCGGGATGGCGCATCCTGTGGCGCGATATCCTGCCCAACATTACAACCACGCTCATCGTTTTCGTGCCGCTGATGATGGCGTTGAACATGTTGACGGAATCGGCGCTCTCCTTCCTGTCGATCGGCGTGCAGCCGCCGGCTGCGAGCTGGGGCACCATCATCCAGGACGGACAGGCGCTGCTTTACACCAGGCCGCTGGTGGCGCTGGTTCCGGGCCTGGCGATCGCGGTTTCGGTCATGGCGCTCAATGTCTTCGGCGACGGGCTGCGCGACGCGCTCGATCCGCGCTCCAAGGTTCGGCTGGGGCGCGACTGATGATCTACGCCATCCTGCGCCGTTTCGGTCAGATGCTGTTCGTCATGTTCGGCATCTCGGTCATTGTCTTCCTGATCTTTTTCGCGACGCCGGGCGCCGACCCGGCCGCGCGCATCGCCGGCCGCAATGCGTCGCCCGAAGTGCTGGAGGCGGTGCGCCACAGTTTTGGCTTCGACCGGCCACTCTACGTGCAATATGTGAAAATGATGGAGAAGATCTTCGTCACCGGCGACCTGACCTCGTTCGTCAACCGTGGCTGGAAGGTGGTGCCGGCGGTCATGGATTCCATTCCGGTCACACTCTCGCTGGTGTTCGGGGCTGCGGTCCTGTGGGTGGTTGTCTCCATCATCATCGGCATCGTCGCCGCCGCCACCCGCGACAGCTGGCTGGACAAGCTTCTGATGGCGCTGGGGCTGCTCGGCATCTCCATGCCGGTCTACTGGCTGGGCGAGGTGATGAACCTGATCACCCAGAGCCGTTACCATGACAGTTGGGCGTTCTCCTGGGTGCCGCCGCTCGGCTACAAGAATTTCTCCGACGATCCGAAGGGCTGGTTCCTGACGCTGATCATTCCATGGATCACGCTGGCCATCCTCTACATCGGCATCTATGGACGCGTGCTGCGTGCGGCGATCATCGAATCCCTGCAGGAAGACTATATCCGCACGGCCCGGGCCAAGGGGCTGTCGGAGACCCGTATCCTGTTGCGCCATGCCTTGCGCACGTCGCTCATTGCCTTCGTCACCTTGTTCGGTCTCGACTTCGGCGCACTGGTGGGAGGTTCGGCGTTGCTGACCGAGGTGGTGTTCGGGCTGCACGGTATCGGCAAGCTCACCTATGACGCGCTGCAGAACCTCGATCTGCCGATGATCATGGCAACGGTGATGTATGCTTCCATGTTCGTGGTGATCGCCAACGCGGTCGTCGATTTCGTCTACATCCTTCTCGATCCGCGCCTGAGGACATCATGATACTGTCGGTGCGCGACCTCAAAGTATCCTTCCGTACCAATGACGGCCTGGTGCGGGCGATCGATGGCGTTTCCTTCGACCTCGCGGAAAGCGAGATCCTCGGTGTCGTCGGCGAGTCCGGGTCCGGCAAGACGGTATCGCTGCTGGCCGTGATGGGCCTCATCACCGATCCCAATGCCACCATCGAAGGCTCGATCCGCTACAAGGGACGCGAGTTGGTGGGGCTGCCCGCGCGCGAACTGAGACGCCTGCGCGGCAATGAGATCGCGATGATCTTCCAGGATCCAATGACGGCGCTGACGCCTGTCTACACGATTGGCTGGCAGATCGCCGAACAGATCCGCGCGCATCGCACCATCAGCAAGGCCAAGGCGATGGAGCGCGTGGAAGAACTGCTGGCCGAGGTGAATTTTCCCAACCCGCACGAGGCGATGTCGCGCTACCCGCATCAGCTTTCGGGCGGCATGCGGCAGCGGGCGGTGATTGCAATGGCCTTGTCCTGCAATCCGGCACTGCTGGTGGCGGACGAGCCGACCACGGCGCTCGACGTCACGGTGCAGGCCGGCATTCTCGACCTGGTGCGCAAGCTGCGCGCGACCCACAAATCAGCGGTCGTCTTCATCACGCACGACATGGGCGTGGTCTCCGAACTTGCCGACCGGGTGATGGTCATGTATGCGGGCCGCGTGGTTGAACGCGGCAGTCGGATGGAGCTGTTTTCCAACCCGCGACACCCCTATACGCGGGCGCTGCTCGGTTCGATCCCGCCGCTGACCGGCGACAAGCCGCGCCGCCTGCCGGCCATCCCCGGCTCGCCGCCATCGCTGCTTCGATTGCCGCAGGGCTGTGCGTTCGGCCCGCGTTGCCCGGTGCATTACGAGCCCTGCGTGACCGGCAAGCCCGACCTTGGGGCGGGTACCCACGCCGCGGCATGCTTTCGGGTGGCACAGGCATGAGCGGACCCATGACCGACAAGGATCGCCCGATTCTCGAGACGCGTTCGCTGGGAAAGCGTTTTTCGATCGGCTCCCGCTTTTCCGCCGAAGGCAGGCGAACCGTGCATGCGGTCGACAATGTTTCGCTGAGCGTGCGGCGCGGCGAGACGGTCGGGCTGGTCGGCGAGTCCGGGTGCGGCAAGTCCACTCTGGCGCGCTGCCTGGTGAGGCTCTACGACATTACGGACGGCAAGCTTCTCTTCGAAGGCGACGACATCACCACAAAATCGCTGTCAGAACTGAGGCCGCTGCGGCGCCGCCTGCAAATGGTCTTCCAGGATCCGTCTGCCTCGCTCAATCCACGCCGGCGTGTCGGAGACCTGGTGGCCGAGCCTTTGCGCATCCATGGCAAGCTTTCGTCACGCGAGATCACCGCGCGCGTCGCGGAACTGTTCGAACTCGTCGGGCTGTTGCCGGATCATGTCATGCGGTATCCGCACGAATTCTCGGGCGGGCAGCGCCAGCGCGTCGGTATCGCGCGGGCCATCGCGTTGAACCCCGATCTTGTCGTGCTGGACGAGCCGGTCTCCGCGCTCGACGTGTCGGTGCAGGCGCAGATCGTGAACCTGCTCGCCGACCTGCAGGAGAAGCTCAACCTAACCTACATCTTCATCGCCCACGATCTCTCGGTGGTGCGCCAGGTGTCGACCCGCATTGCCGTGATGTATCTCGGCTCGATCGTCGAGGAAGGGCCGGCGGAGGAGGTGTTCGCGGCCCCGGCCCACCCTTACAGCCAGGCGCTGATCTCGGCAGTCCCCGTGGTCGAGACAACGCCGAGTGGGACGCGCAAGCGCATTATCCTCACCGGCGATGTGCCGAGCCCGCTCAAGCCGCCATCCGGCTGCCGTTTCCACCCTCGATGCCCGATCGCGGCCGAGCGCTGCCGCACGGAGCGGCCGGAGCTGAGGGAGTATCGGCCCGGCCGGAAAGTTGCCTGCCACTTCCCGACGGTGTAGCCGAGCCGTCATCCTCGTATCGGCGATCGCATTCGGCCAAAAGATTTTTAAAGATTCCGTTTTTTGCGTGGAACCGACGGCGAGGCGGGGCGTTACATTTGGTTCGATCGGGCGCATCGCGATCGACCGGGAGGAAACGATGGACTACCTGCATTTCTTTTCGCCCGTGCGGATCTCGCGCGGGCAGGGGCACCCTGTAGAAGAAGTGGATAGTGTCGCCGAGGCGATGGTTTTCTTGCGTAAGTGGCCAACGGGACGACGTGGACCTGTGTATCAGTGCGCGCTGAATTGCTGCTCGGCCGCCCTGTCGGGGCAAATGTCGGCTGAAGAGGCGAGGAAGGCATTCACGGGCTTTGCCCGGATCACGCGGCTTCTAGACGATGACATGGCGTTGCCTGTCGCCGGCGAAACCATGGCAAGCGTATACGCGCTGCGGCGATAGACGCGTCGGACTGCTGGACGTCATTGCTGAACGTCATGGGCCGAGCCCATAGCGGCGGTTTATCTGTATGCTCAAGCGACGGAATAACGGTCGATCACCCAGAGCCACAAACCGTCGCTTTGCCGCCGTCCAACTTCGCCGGTTAAGTCCCCATCGGGAAGACGGGTTGAGGTGGCTGCCGTTCGTCGGCTCATGAGATTAGTAGGCGGCGAGGCCAGACCATGCCCAGTTCTTCTCAGGCAAAAACTGCGCAGAGGTTCAGCCTCATCGTTCGAGGCAGATCGCCACGCCCTGGCCGCCGCCGATGCAGAGTGAGGCCAGGCCTTTGCGGGCGTTGCACCTCGTCATCTCGTGGAGCAGCGTCACCACGATGCGGCAGCCGGATCCGGCCAGCGGATGGCCGAGAGCGATGGCGCCGCCACTGATGTTGATGATCTCCTCGTTCCAGCCCATCTCGCGATTGACCGCGATCGCCTGCGCGGCGAAGGCTTCGTTGATCTCCATGACGTCGAGGTCGGACGTCCGCCAGCCGGCCTTCTGCAGCGCAAGGCGTGACGCCGCGACGGGGCCCAGCCCCATATCCATCGGCTCGACACCCGCCGAGGCATAGGACGCGATGCGGGCGAGGGGCTTTAGCCCGAGTTCGTTCATCCGTGTCTCCGCCATCACCAGCACGGCGGCGGCACCATCGTTGAGGCCGGAGGAGTTGCCGGCCGTGATTGTCCCCTCTAGCTCGAAGACCGGCTTAAGCCGGCCAAGCCCTTCGAGGGTGGTCGAGGGGTTTGGATGCTCGTCGCGGTCGACGACGACATCGCCTTGCCTGGTCTTTACGGAGACTGGCACAATCTCATCGTCGAACCTTGCCGAACGGATGGCGGCGTCGGCTTTCTCCTGTGAACGCAGCGCGAAGCGGTCCTGCTCATCGCGCGTGATCTGGTAGCGCCGCGCCAGCGACTCGACCGTGACGCCCATATGGACCTGATGGAAGGCGTCCCACAGCCCGTCGGTTACCATCGAATCCTTGACGACCCGGTCGCCCATGCGCACGCCGCCGCGAACGCCTGGAATGAAGTGCGGCGCCGATGTCATCGAATCCTGTCCGCCGGCAATCACGCAATCGGCGTCGCCGCAGCGAATTGCCTGCGCGGCGAGATGGATCGACTTCTGGCCGGCGCCACACACCTTGTTGACCGTCATGGCGGGGACGTTAACCGGCAGGCCGGCCTTGAGCGATGCCTGTCTTGCCGGGTTCTGCCCGGCGCCGCCGGTCAGCACCTGGCCCATGATCACTTCGCTGACGGCTCTTGGCGCAAGCCCGGTTCCGGCCAGCATCGCCTGAATGAGCTGCCCGCCCAATTCCGCCGCCGAGAGGCTGGCGAGCGCGCCATTCAGCTTGCCGATCGGCGTGCGTTTGGCCGCGACGATATACACCGCATCCTGCAATTTCCTGTCCTCCATTTTGTGCGGCACAGAAGGCTGTGTACGCCGCTTGACATTCTGGTTATAACCAATAATCTGAAAGCAACATGCAGACAAGATGATGGCTTCGTGCCGGCCTGCATTCCGGGAGGAAATTCATGTCATCCGTGCTTTGGGCGCCGGCGCCGGCCGCGTTCGAATCGTCCAATCTTGCGCGCTTTTGCCGGGCCAACGGCTTCGACCCGCGCGACTACGAAACGCTGCATCGCTGGTCGGTCAGCGACCCCGGCGCGTTCTGGCGGGCGGTGTGGGACTTTGGCCGCGTGATCGGCGATCCCGGCGCGATCTCTTTCCTGCGCGACGGTCAGGCGCCGATGACGCAGAGCCGATTCTTCCCCGACGCATCACTCAATCTCGCGGAAAACCTGCTGCGGGGCGACGGTGATCGGGCCGCGATCATCGAGGCCGACGAGAGCGGCCATTTCCGCACCTTCACCCTTGGCGAGCTGCGCCGGCGCGTCGCCAGGACGGCGCAAGGCCTGCGCGCGGCCGGCGTGGCGAGGGGCGACAGCGTCGGCGGCATCCTGCCCAACCGTGTCGAAGGTCTCGTGGCGCTGCTGGCGACGCTGTCGATCGGCGCTGTCTGGTCGTCCTGCTCTCCGGATTTCGGCGCCGCGGCGATCGTCGACCGCCTCGGCCAGATCGGCGTCAAGGTGCTGTTTGCCGCGCCGCGCTATCATTACGCGGGCAAGGAACACGACATCTCCGAGCGGTTGGCCGAGATCGTCGTCGCGATGCCGACTGTGACCACGCTGGTGTTGACCGGTGAGCCGGGCGCTAAGCCCGACTGCACGGCGGCCTGTCTCGACTTCGACGATTTCGGCAGCGACGGTACGCTCGCCTTTGAACGCGTGCCCTTCGACCATCCGGCCTATGTGCTCTACACCTCGGGTACCACGGGTGCGCCGAAGGCGATCGTCCACCGCACCGGCGGCGTGCTGCTCCAGCATCTGAAGGAGCATCTGCTGCATGGCGATGTCCGCCCCGGCGACGTGATGAGCTGGTACACCAACACGGCCTGGATGATGTATCACTGGCTGATCTCGGGCCTCGCCTGCGGCGCGACCGTGGTGCTCTATGACGGCGCACCGATCCTGAAGACCGCCGAGGGCCTCGACCCCAGTCCGCTGTGGACAATGGCGGAGCGTGCACGCGTCACGCATTTCGGCACCAGCCCGAAATATCTGGCGACGCTGGCCGCCGAAGGCTACGCGCCGGGACGTCTGCACGACCTGTCCTCGCTACGCTCCTTGCTCTCGGCCGGTGCGCCGGTCTCGCCCGGCCAGTTCGACTGGGTCTACGCGCAGGTGAAGCAGGACATGATCTTTGCCTCGATCTCGGGCGGCACCGAGATCATCGGCTGTTTCCTGCTCGGTTCGCCGATCCATCCGGTTCGCCGTGGCGAACTGACTGTGAAGGGGCTGGGCCTTGCGGTGGCTGTCATGGACGAGCGCAACGCGCCGGTCATCGGCCGGCAAGGCGATCTGGTCTGCACCGAACCGTTCCCGTCCATGCCGCTGACCTTCTGGGGCAAGGAAGGCGACACGCGCTACCACGCCACCTATTTCGCGGCACGCCCGGAAATCTGGACGCATGGCGATGTCGCGGAGATGACCGCGCATGGCTCGGGGATCATCCATGGCCGATCGGACACGACGCTGAAGCCCGGCGGCGTGCGCATCGGCACGGCCGAGATCTATGCCGCCTGCGAGACCTTCGCCGAGATCGAAGATTGCCTGGTGTTCGGCGCGCCGGTCGAAGGCGACGAAGAGATCGTGCTTTGCGTCAAGCTGAACACGGGTCTTGGCCTCACGCCCGAGCTTGCCGCGCGGATCCGCCGCGCCATCCGCGAGGGCGCATCGCCGCGTCACGTCCCGCATCGCATCCATGCGGTGCAGGCCGTGCCTTACACGCTCAATGGCAAGCGAGTGGAAGGGGCCGCCCGCACCACGCTCGAAGGCAAGCCGGTGAAAAACATAGCTTCGCTCGCCAATCCCGCATGCCTCGAGGAATACCGTGCGCTCGACAGGAGCAAGGCGGCATGAGCCGGGCCAAGGGAGCGATCGTCGGCATCGGCGAGTTGAAACCGCAGCGCCTGACCAGCGGCGTGACGACGCTGGAGATGATCGCCGAGGTCTCGCGCCTGGCAGTGTTCGATGCCGGGCTGGAGCCGGCTGCGATCGATGGGCTGCTGGTCGGGCCGCAGGTCGGCGAGACGCCGCAGCATGTTCCGGCAACGATCGCCGAATATCTCGGCCTGGCGCCGACCATGGCCAATGTCGTCGACCTGGGCGGCGCTTCGGGAGCAGGGATGGTCTGGCGCGCGGCTGCGGCGATCGAGGCCGGCATGTGCGAGACAGTGCTGTGCGTGCTCGCCAACAACCGCGAGGCGGCGGCACCCCGCTCGCCCAACCGCAATCCGATCCGCGAGTTCGACGTGCCGTTCGGCGCCTCGGGCGCCAACATCTCCTATGCGCTGCTGATGCAGGCGCATATGGCAGAGCATGGCTCGACCGCCAGGGATTTCGCGCTGATCGCCGCCGCGGCGCGCGCCAATGCGCAGCTCAACCCCGACGCCATCTTCTTCGGCAAGCCGGCGGATGTGGACGCCGTGCTGGCGTCGCCGATGGTCGCCTCGCCATTGCATCTATACGAGATCGTCATGCCGGTCGCCGGCGGCGAGGCGGTGATCGTCACCTCGGCCGAACGTGCGCGCACGCTGCCCGGGAGACCCGTGCATCTGCTCGGCGCCGGCGAGAAGGTCACGCATCGCGCGGTCAGCCAGGCGCCCAGTCTCACCTCCGGTCCGCTGAAGAGCGCCATGGCCCGGGCCTTCGCGCAGTCCGGCACCGACGCCAATCAGATGAATCTTCTCTCGCTCTACGACTGCTACACGATCATGGTCGCCACGACGATCGAGGATGCCGGCCTCTGCGCCCCCGGCCAGTTCGGCGCGTGGCTGCGCGACCATAATCTTTCGCACCAAGGCGACAAGCCGCTCAACACCCACGGCGGTCAGCTCGGCTTCGGCCAGCCGGATCTTGCCGGCGGCATGACGCATGTCGTCGAGGCGGTGCGCCAATTGCGCGGCAAGGCGGGCGAGCGCCAGATCGACAAGGCCGAGCTGGCACTGGTCACCGGGAACGGCGCGACGATGAGCGAGGCGACCGCGCTCGTGCTGGGAGCCGCCTGATGTCCGTCGATCTCAACACATTGAAAACCCCCGCTCCGACGATCACCGCGCTGACCCAGCCATTCTGGGACGCGGCGGCGCAAGGGCGGCTGAAAATCCAGCACTGCGAGGACTGCGGCAAGGCGGTGTTCTACCCGCGCCCGATGTGCCCGCCTTGTTGGAGCAAGCGCCTCGTCTGGAAGGAGGCGTCGGGCAGGGGCCAGCTGAAATCCTTTTCCCTAGTACACAAGCCGGGGCATCCCGGCTGGCTGCCGGTGGCACCTTATGTGGTTGGGCTGGTCGAACTGGCCGAGGGCCCGACCATGCTGAGTTTCATCTTGCCGGGCATGCGATCGCCTGGGGTTGGGGACGCGCTCTTGCTCGCGCCGACAGCCATAGGCGGCCGTGTCCTGCCGGCCTTCAAACCAGTCGAAACCGCAACAGAGGAGAAGCCGAAATGAGCACCGAGACGAAAGACGGCTGGGCAGGCGTGGTGAAGGGCCGTCCGCAGGTCGGCGCCTTTGCCGAACGCACGCGCCGCACGCGCATCAGCGACATCGAAGCCTTCACCGACATCACCGGCGACCGCAATCCGCTGCACTATGACCGCGCGCTGGCCGAGAAATCGGTGTTCGGCAAGCTGATCGTCCAAGGCGGCGTCACCTCGGGCATCCTCAATGCGCTGGTCGCCGAGGATCTGCCGGGACCCGGCACGGTGTTCCTCGAGGTCGCCTGGAAGTTCGTCAAGGCGGTTGGCGTCGACGAGGAGATCACCGGACGGGTCGAGGTCAAGGAGGTCCGCCCCGACAAGCCGATCTGCAAGATCGAGACCAGCGTGCGCAACGGCCAGGGCGAGCTTTGTCTCACCGGCACGGCGACGGTGTTCACCGTGCCGCTGCAAGGCGTATGAACACGGTGGGCGACAGCCGGCTTGGCGTGGCGGCCGACCGCGAACGCTGGCGCGTTCTGTCGCTGCTTTGCCTGGCGGTCGTCCTGTCGCTGACCACCTGGTTTTCGGCGACCGCCATCCTGCCCGAGCTGAAGCAGGAGCTTGCGCTCGGCCCTGGCGCCGAGGCCTGGTTGACCAATGGCGTTCAGGTCGGCTTCGTGATCGGCGCGCTGGCGGCGAGCCTGGTCAACCTTCCCGACCTGGTGCGGCTCGGTCGTCTCATGGCGGCGGCGGCAATGGTTGCCGCGCTCGCCAACGCCAGCCTGCTGTTCCACCCCGATCCGGGCGGCGCCATCGCCGCGCGCATCGTTACCGGCGCGGCACTCGCCGGCGTCTATCCCCCGGCCCTGAAGCTTGTCGCGACCTGGTTCACGCGCGACAGGGGACTGGCGCTCGGCGCGGTCATCGGCGCGCTGACCATCGGCTCGGCGCTGCCGCATCTCTTCCGCGCCGCCTCAAGCGCGCTCGACTGGCGGCCGGTGGTCGCCGCCGCCAGCCTGGCGACGGCCATCGGCGCGCTGCTGTTCCTGCTGTTTGCCAAGGAAGGGCCCTATCCCTTCGGCAAGGCGGTGTTCGAGCCGGCGCGCATCGGCCAGGTGTTTCGTGAAAAGCCGCTGCTGCTGGCCAATCTCGGCTATCTCGGCCATATGTGGGAACTCTACGCCATGTGGGCGTGGCTGCTTGCTTACACGCGCGCCGCTTTCGAAGCGCAGGCGATCGGAACAGCCGCCGCCGCTTCGCTGTCGACCTTCTTCGTCGTCGCCTCCGGCATGCTCGGCTGCCTGCTCGGCGGCTATCTGTCGGACCGCATCGGCCGAACGGCGACCACAGCCGGCATGATGATCGTCTCGGGAAGCTGCGCCCTGCTGATGGGGTTTCTGTTCACCGGGCCGCCTTGGCTGTTCATGCTGGTGGCCGTCGTCTGGGGCATTTCGGTGATAGGTGATTCCGCGCAGTTCTCCGCCGCCATCACCGAGCTTGCCGACCGCCGCTTTGTCGGCACGGCGCTCTCGGTGCAACTCGGCGCCGGTTTCGCGCTGACAGTGCTCGCCATCTGGCTGACACCGCACTTTGCCGACCTCATCGGCGGCTGGCGCTGGGCCTTCCTGCTGCTCGTTCCCGGGCCGCTTCTCGGGGCCGCGGCCATGCTGTGGTTGCGAAACTTGCCGGAGAGCGTGAATATGGCTGGCGGCCTCCGTTAGGGAGGATGCTGCCGCTCCTTGAGTCGCGGCAAATGATTTTGCGGCGGGACCGAATGGAACAAACGACCAGAATGCGTGGGCGTCCTCGCTACGACCAGGAAGATGCCGGAGCCGCCGAGGCGTTCCGCTCGATCGGCTCCAAGGTCGAGCTCAACCGCGACGAGGCGGCACCGCTGTGGGTGCAATTGCGCAACCAGGTCGAGGAAGCCATCAACACCGGCCTGCTGGCGGCCAATTCGCGCATCCCTTCCGAGCAGGCCCTGTGCGATTTCTTCGGCGTCTCGCGTCCGGTCGTGCGCGCCGCGATCGGCTCGCTATCCAGCGAGGGCCGCATCATCAAGATGCCGCGCAAGGGCATGTTCGTCGCCGCACCGCGCGAGCATGTCGACTTCATGACGGCCAATCTCGGCGTGTTCGACGACCTGACGGCGAAAGGCCACAAGGTCTCGACGCGCACGCTCGAAATCTACCGCTGCCCGCCGAACGAGAAGGAATCCAGCGTCTTCGGCATTCCCGCCAATGGCAGCGTGGTCCGCATCAGCCGCGTCTACATGACCGACGGCGCGCCGATCACCATGACGCGCATCAGCCTGCCGGGGCACCGGGTGCCCGGTCTCGAAAACATCCTGTCGGAGAACCAGTCGATTTTCGGCACCATCCGCGCGGTGTTCGGCCTGACGGTGAAGCGCGCCGACCGCTGGCTGCGCGCGGCCTTGCCCACCAAGGAAGAGGCCGAGCAGATGGGCGTTGCCGCCAACACCCCGCTGATCGAGATCGAGTCGATTGCCTATGACGCGGATGGCGCGGCGCTCGAATATTACGAGGCCTTCTACAACTCTTCCGTCGCCCGCATCCACATGGCGGTCGAGCAGCCGTCGGCGACGGTGAACGGTGTCGATCGCACCTGAATCACGCCCATGAAAAAGAATCCGTTTTCTGGTTATAACCAGATTGACGGACCCGGGAAGCTTCTGTAACGTCCTTGTCGTGGGGCCGGGAGGAGCCTGACCCTGGAGGCATTATCAGGATCGATCGGCTTGCGACGCCGCCTTGGCGGCGAGGGGAAGATTTTGCCCGCGTGCAAGCCTGGTCCGATGGAGGATTTGCGTGGATTACCGGTCGCAATTCGACCTGACGGGCGAGGTTGCCGTCGTCACCGGCGGCGCCAGCGGCATCGGCTTGGAAGCCGCCAAGGCGCTTGGTACTTGCGGCGCGCGCATCGTCCTTCTCGACATGAATACGCAAGGGCTGAAAGCCGCCGCCGACGAACTCATGGCGGCCGGTGTCGCCAGCGTCGACGGCCGCGTGCTGGACGTCACCGATCCGCAAGCCGTCGAAGCGATGGCCGCTCGAATCGTCAGCGATTTCGGCCAGGTCGACATACTGGTCAACAGCGCCGGCATCGCCCGCCTCAACGCCGCGCTCGACACATCGGACGAAGAATGGCGCCTGGTGATGGACGTCAACGTCAACGGCGTCTACTGGGTCTCGCGCGCCTTCGGCCGCTCGATGGTCGCACGCAACAAGGGCTCGATCGTCAATCTCGGTTCGATGTCGGGCCTGATCATCAACCGTCCGCAGACCGCGCCCTCCTACATGGTGAGCAAGGGCGCCGTGCACATGATGACCAAGGCGCTGGCCGTCGAATGGGCGAAATCGGGCGTTCGCGTCAACGCCCTGGCGCCGGGCTATGTCGGCACCGAGATGACGCTGAAAATGCGCGAGCGCCCGGAACTCTTCAACACCTGGATCGACATGACGCCGATGGGCCGGCTCGGCGAGCCGCACGAGATCGCCTCGGCGATCCTGTTTCTCGCCTCGCCTGCGTCGAGCTACGTCACTGGCGCGATCCTGTCGATCGATGGCGGCTACACGGCCTGGTGACGGGCCGAGCAAGGATTGGAATATCGCATGACCGTTTCGGACCTAGAGGCACGCCAGGCAATCATCGATGCCTGCCTCAAGATGAACGCGCTGGGCATCAACCAGGGCACCTCAGGCAATGTCAGCCGACGCCATGGCGAGGGCATGCTGATCTCGCCGACCAGCACGCCTTACGAGACGCTGGTGCCCGAGGACATCGTCTTCATGGCCTGGGACGGCGAGGTCGACGGGCGCCTGCCGCCGTCGAGCGAATGGCGTTTCCATCTCGACATCATGAAGGCGCGGCCCGAGGTCAACGCGGTCGTCCATGCGCATCCAACCTTTTGCACGACCATCGCCATCATGGGCAGGAAGATACCGGCGATCCATTACATGGTGGCGGTCGCCGGCGGCAGCGACATTCGCTGCGCCCCTTACGCCACCTTCGGCACGGCCGAGCTTTCGGCGCATGCGGTGGAGGCGCTGCGCGACCGCAAGGCCTGCCTGCTCGCACAGCACGGCATGATCGCGGTCGGTTCCAGCCTCAGCCAGGCGAT
Organism: Mesorhizobium sp. GW821-FHT07A06; assembly: GCF_059419085.1. Lineage (NCBI taxonomy): Bacteria > Pseudomonadati > Pseudomonadota > Alphaproteobacteria > Hyphomicrobiales > Phyllobacteriaceae > Mesorhizobium > Mesorhizobium sp. GW821-FHT07A06. The sequence continues at coordinate 127,462 of NZ_JBWKRC010000007.1, read as the reverse complement.
GTGGCTGGCGGTGGAGGTGGAAACGCTGGCGCGGCAGTATCACGGCGCCCTGCAGATCGGCGAGCCGCCGATCCTGTCCGAGGAGGAGATCGAAAACGTCATCAAGCGCATGGCCAGCTACGGCCTGCGCGACAAGGAGGCTGCTGCCTGAGCGGCGGCCATCTGGCACAATCCTTCGGGAAGGCCCGGAGCGATCAACAAGGGAGGAAATGAAATGACCGGATCCATGAAAGGCCTCGTCAAGGCGCTCGCTTTGGGATTGGCGGCGGCTTGCAGCCTGGCCGCCATCTCGGGCGCGAGTGCCGAGGAACTGTCGCTCAAGGGCAAGCGCATCGGCGTCTCCGCCATCGGAACGGATCACTATTGGGACCTGATGGCGTTCCGCGGCATCCAGGACCGCGTGAAGGAGCTCGGCGGCGAAGTGATCGCGCTCGACGCCGGCCGCAAGGACCAGCAGCAGATCGCGCAGTTGCAGACGCTCATCGCTCAGAAGCCCGACGCCATCATCGAGCAGCTCGGCAATCTGGAAGTGCTGAACCCGTGGCTGCAGAAGATCCGCGATGCCGGCATCCCGCTGTTCACGGTCGACACCGCGACGCCGCACGCCATCAACAACACCACGTCCAACAACTACAACATCGGCGCCGAGATCGCGCTGCAGATGGTCGCCGACATGGGCGGCAAGGGCAATGTGCTGGTCTTCAACGGCTTCTACAGCGTGCCGGTCTGCAAGATCCGCTACGACCAGCTGAAATATGTGCTGACCTCGTTCCCCGATGTGAAGATCGTCGAGCCGGAACTGCGCGACGTCATCCCGAACACCGTGCAGAGCGCCTATTCCAACGTCACCGATATGCTGACCAAGTCGCCCGAGAAGGGCTCGATCGGCGCGGTGTGGGCCTGCTGGGACGTACCGCAGATCGGCGCCACGCAGGCGGTGGAGGCCGCCGGCCGTAACGAGGTCAAGACCTACGGCATCGACGGCAGCCCGGAAGTCATCAAGATGGTGATGGATCCGAAGTCGTCGGCAGGCGCGGTGGCCGCGCAGCAGCCCTATGAGATCGGCAAGACATCGGTTGACAATGCCGCCAAATATCTTGCCGGCCAGAAGGTTGCGCCCTTCACCTTCGTACCGGCGGTGCTGATCAACAAGGAAAATGCCGCCGAAAAAGGAAAGCCGTTCCTCGACGCCGCCGAAAAAGCAGGCGTTAAATAGGCGGAACGAAACGGCGGGCAGCCATCTCCAGGGAAATGGCCGCCCGCCACCATCAACCAGGATTGACGGCCATGCAGACAGCAAAGCGTGAAATTGCTGTATCGATGACGGACATATCGAAGCGGTTCGGTCCAGTGCGGGCGCTGGAGAACGCGAACCTCGAGATCGCGCGCGGCTCGATCCTCGGCCTTGTCGGCCAGAACGGCGCCGGCAAGTCGACGATCATCAAGGTGCTGGCCGGCATCATCCGACCGGACAGCGGCACCATCGTCATCAATGGCGAGACCGTGACCTCGCTGTCGCCGGCAGCGGTGGAAAAGCTCGGCGTGCATTTCATCCATCAGGACAGGCTGCTGGTGCCGACCGCGACTGTCGGCGAGGCGGTGTTCCTCGGCCATGAAATCGGTCTCGGCCCGTTCGTCAGCCGCCGCGCCATGGAGCGCAAGGCGGCCGATCTGTTGAAGCGCTTCTTCGGCATGGAATTGCCGGCGGGAACCCTGGTCAAGGACCTGACCACGGCACAGCAGAAAGTGGTGCAGATCACGCGGGCGCTGGCGCAGAAAGCGTCCGTGCTGGTGCTCGACGAGCCGACCGCGGCGCTGGTCAAACGCGAGGTCGACAGCCTGTTCGATGTGCTGCGCCGACTGCGCGACGACGGCATCGCCGTGGTCTTCATTTCCCACTACATGCAGGAAATCGAAAAGCTGTGTGACCGCGTCACCGTGATGCGCAACGGCACCGATGTCGGTACGGTCGATCCGCGTGAGACATCGATCGACGAGATCATATCGATGATGATCGCCCGCGATGTCGGCGAGATGTTTCCCAAGCGTTCGGTCACGCTGGGCGCGCCGGTGCTCGAAGTCGCCAATCTGCGGCTCGGCGGCAGCTTCGAAAACATCGGCTTCAACATTCGCGCCGGCGAGATCGTCGGCCTCACGGGCCTGCTCGGCTCGGGCGCCAAGGAAATCGTGCAGTGTCTGTTCGGCCTCAAGACCGCCGATGGCGGCCAGGTCAAGGTCGAGGGCAAGCAGCTGTCGCTGTCGACGCCGGTCAAGGCCGTGCGTGACGGCATCGCCATGCTGCCGGAGGATCGTCGCGCGCACGGCGTGGCGCTCGGCCTGTCGGTGCGCGAGAACATTTCGCTGGCGAGCCTGCGCCGTTATTCCAGAAGCGGACTGGTCAGCCGCAACAGTGAGAACCAGGCGGTCGACGGACTGATCAAGGAATTGTCGATCAAGACGCCGCATCGCGACGCGCTGGTGCGCGAACTCTCCGGCGGCAACCAGCAGAAGGTGGCGATCGCCAAATGGTTGAGCTGCCGGTCGCGGGTCTATGTGCTGGACGAGCCCACGGTGGCCGTCGATGTCGGCGCCAAGGTCGAGATCTACAATCTATTGAACCGGCTGGCGGGCGAGGGGGCGGCGATCCTGCTTCTGTCGTCGGACCTGCTCGAACTGGTCGGCGTCTGCGACCGGGTGCTGGTCGTCTATCGCGGCCGGCTGGCCGGTACCTTCTCCGGTGCGGCGATGAACAGCGATGCGTTGCTCGCGGCGTCATCGGGCGCGCGCTCCAACGCTGACGGGGTGGCAGCATGAGCGCGACAACTGTCCACGCCCAAGCCGACGTGTCCGACCAAACCAGCGCCACGGGCAAAAGTGCCGGACGGCGCTTCGCCACCCTCGTCGTGCGGCTCGGCGCGATTGCCGCCTTCGCCGCGATCATGGCCTATTTCGTCGTCTTTGCGCCGGGCTTCACATCGACCTTCAACCTGATCAACGTCGTCGAGCAGTCGGCGATCCTGGGTGTGCTCGCCTATGGCATGACTTCCGTCATCATCGGCGGCGGCTCCGATGTCACCGAAGGCGGCATCGACCTGTCGATCGCCGCCAATATGGGGCTGTGCGCCGCCGTCTACGCCACGCTGCTGTCGATGGGCTATGGCGACGTCCTTTCGGCGCTGGCGGCCATCGCCGTCGGCATGGCGGTTGGCGTGCTGAACGCCCTTGCCGTGGTCGGTCTCGGCATCCTGCCGCTGCTGGCGACACTTGCCGTGCTCAACGTAGCCGCCGGCATGGAACTCACGCTCACCCAGAACACGGTCGTCGGCGCATCCTCCCCGCTGCTCGGCTTCCTGGTTTCCGGGGCCTTTCTTGGCATCTCGGCGCTGGCCTGGGCGCTGATCCTGTTCTCCGCCCTCGTCATCGCCATCTTTCACTACACCTCGTTCGGGCTCAGGCTTTACGCGGTTGGTGGCCATCCGGAAGCAGCGCGCGCGGCCGGTCTCAGCGTGCCCTTCTACGTGTCCTTCACCTATGTGCTGAGCGGCTTCTGCGCGGCGGTGGCAAGCGTCCTCACCGTTTCGCGGCTCTCGGCCAGCACGCCCGGTTCCGGCGAACTGCTTTTGTCGGTGCTGGCGGCGGCGTTACTCGGCACCGTCTTTTCCCGCCGCTTCGTTCCGACCATGGGCGGCACGCTGCTCAGCGTGCTGTTCATCGGCCTGCTCGCCAACGGCTTCCAGTTGCTCAACGTCTCCAGCTACTGGGTCAACGGCGTGCAGGGCGCGCTGATCCTGCTGGTGGTGGCCATCACATCCTTTGCCCGCGGCTCGGAGGGTTCACGATGAGCGTCTCGGCAAATGACAGTCCCAAGATGAGCCTGCGCGCCTTCCTTGCCAAATACAGCGTGCTCATCGCCTTCGCGGCGATCGTCATCTTCTTCGCGGTGGCGAGCCCGACCTTCCTGACGCCGGCGAACCTCTTCAACGTGCTGGTCAACAATGTCGTCATGCTGGCGATCGTGGCGCTCGGGCTCACCATCGTCATCTCGTCCGGCGGCATCGATCTTTCCGTCGGCGTGTCCGTTGACATGGCCAGCATGGTCTTCGTGATGCTCTTGGCTGCCGGTTACAGCGGCGTGGTCGGCGTCGGTGGCGGCCTGGGTGCTGCCCTGGTCGTCGGTATCCTCAACGCCATCCTCATCACCAGGCTCAACATCAGCCCGTTTCTGGCAACGCTTGGCGTGCTGTTCATCGGCCAGAGCACACAACAGCTCGCCACCAGCGGCGGCCAGCCAATCTACCTCACCAGCGGCTATGCCAGCGACCAGTTCAACGCCATTGCCCGCACCGCTTTGTTCGGCGTGCCGACGCCGGTGATCGTGCTGGTCGTCTCGGCCATCGCGGTCCACGTCCTGCTGCACCGCTCTGTCTTCGGTCGCTATGTGCAGGCGATGGGCGCGCAGCCGGGCGTCGCCTGGTATTCCGGCATCCGCGTGCCGCGCGAGTTGTCGATGGTGCATGTGCTGTGCGCGCTGCTGGCGGGCGTCACCGGCATCCTGCTGTCGGCAACGGTCAAGTCCTACGTGCCGCTGTCCGGCAACGCCTTCCTGCTCGACGCCATCGGCGCCACCTTCATCGGCACGACGCTGAGCCGCGAGCGCAAGCCTTCGGTGATCGGCACGCTGCTCGGTGTCCTGCTGCTTGCCATCGTCAAGAACGGGCTGCTGCTCGTTGGCTGGAACTTCTACTGGCAGCAGGTCGGCATCGGCGTGTTGGTCTTCCTGGTGCTGGCCGTGAGCTTCGGCCTGCGCCGCGCCACCCATTGAGTTCGAAAGGTCAGCCAACCATGCCACAATTCGACGTCAGCTCGATCGGCTTCTACGTCCTGGATATCCTGGGGCGGCCGGTGTCGCGCATCCCCGAGGGCGGCCGCGCCGACTATATCGAGGAGATCCGCATGACTGTCGCCGGTACGGCAGGCGCGACCGGCATGGACTGCGCCATCCTCGGGTTGAAGACGCGGGCCGTCACCACGCTCGGCACCGACGACATGGGCGATTGGTTCCTGGCCAAGCTGAAGAAATATGGCCTGGAGTGTGGCCTGGTGCGCCGCGACGGCAGCGTCCAGACCTCCTCCACCATTCTGCCGGTACGGCCAAATGGCGAGCGTCCGGCATTGCATGTGCCGGGGACGGCTGCCGTTTTCGAGGTCGCGGACGCCGATCTCGACGCCGCCCTTGACGCCACGGTCGTCCATGTCGGCGGCACCGGGCTGTTGAAGCGTTTTGATGGCGTGCCGACGGTCAAGCTGTTGAAGCGCGCCAAGGAACTTGGCCGCATCACGACCTTCGATCTGATCCAGGCGACGCCGGAAACCTGGAAGCTGGTTGAGCCGTGCCTGCCCTATATCGACTATTTCGTGCCGAGCATCGACGAGGCGGGCGAGATGGCGCACGACCGGGATCCGGCTCGCGTTGCCGCCTTCTTCAAGTCGAGGGGCGTGAAGAACTGCATCCTGACACTCGGCGCCGATGGCGTGCATGTCTCGCCGCAGCATGGCGAGGATTTCCACCTGCCGGCCTTCGACGTCGAGGTCTTCGACACCACGGGCTGCGGTGACTCCTTCACCGCCGGCATCATCGTCGGCATCGTCAAGGGCTGGGAACTCAAACAGTCTGCCCGCTTCGCAACCGCCGTCGCCGCCAAGGTGGCGATGGGGCTCGGCTCCGACGGCAAACTCGTTTCATTCGACGACACGATCGTGGCGATGAATTCGCTCCCGGTCAGGACATCAAAGGTGCAAGCAGCATGACCATTCTTCCTGAGGCCAAGGGCAAGACGGCTCTCGTCACCGGCGCCAGCCGCGGTATCGGCAGGGCGCTCGCCAAGGGGCTGGCCGAGGCGGGCTTCGACGTCGCCGTCACCGACCTGCCGTCGCAGGCCGCGGAGCTTGCCGTCACCAAGGCCGAGATCGAGGCGGCGGGCCGCAGGGCCTATGTCTACACAATGGATGTCAGCAAGAAGCGCGAGATCGAAGCGACGGCGCAGGCGCTGCTTGCGGAGGCTGGTAGCATCGACGTACTGGTCAACAATGCCGGCATCCTGAAGCCAAGCCTGCTACAGGATTTGGACGAAGCCAATTGGGACGCGCATTTCGATGTCAACGCCAAGGGCGTGCTGATGATGTGCCAGGCCGTGCTGCCGCATATGCGCGCCAGGAAATCGGGCAGGGTGATCAACATAGCCTCGATCGCCGGCCGCCAGGGGGTGCCGACGCAAGGCCATTACGCGGCGACGAAATCGGTGGTGATCACGCTGACCCGCGTGCTGGCGCAGGAAGTCGGCATGGACGGCGTTACCGTCAACGCCATCTGCCCCGGCATCATCCTGACCGAGATGGGCAAGAACAATCTCGGCAGCGAAGCGGCGATCCACCATTGGGAAGATGTCGCGGCGCTGAAGCGCCTCGGCGCGCCTGAGGACGTCGTCGGGCCGGTGCTGTTCTTCGCCTCGGACCTGTCGGCTTTCGTCACCGGCCAGTCGCTCAACGTCGACGGCGGTATCTACTACCATTGACGATCCGCCGCGTGGCTTGCGCAATCGCCATGGCTTGAAGATGTTGATGGAGTGCTGGAGGCATCCGTCCGCTTCCAGTCCCGGCCACTCCAAAAACGGACAGTCCCCTTCAGGCCCCAAAACGGACGTCAGCCGGTTCTACAGTCGGCCATCGACTGGGGTTCCTGGAAGCTTTTCGAACTTTCTGGGTCGCGTTCCAGCCCGAATTGCGACTTTCGTAATTTCTCGCGCGCCTTGCAAAATGCTTCCGTTGTCATGTGCTATTTCCGCCCAGCGCGCCCAGAGCCGCTCGGCCGAGAACGGGCTTTTATCTTGTCCAGTACCCGCCGCGATCTCTTTCGACGAGGCCGAGGCGGCCCGGTCACACCGAATCGAATGAGCCGTTCGCGATCGAGAGTCACGATGCTGCATTTGCCGAGATGTCTTTGGAGCATAGCGGGGGCCGCGGTCTTGGAGCGGCGAGGGGACTTGCCTACATCGCACATGTCGTCGATATGGAGGTCGATGAGTTCGCCGAATGTTTTCAGGCGCGCTATACGGGGCTTGGTCGGCGTCTCACCGCGATCGACTTGGCGCTCGGTTTCGGTGACCCAGCGCGAGGCGTCGTCTCGGCGCAGGAAGGTCTCGCTGACGTAGCGACCTTTGCGACGGACTTGGACGCGCCAGGAACCGGATGAGAGCTTCGTGTGTGAAGGTGGCCATTTTTTCGTGTGCGCTCTGTGTGCGCTGAGAGATCGAAACGTGGCGAAAAGGGTCGTATTCTGGCGTAAATTCGCGTGCACTCGGCAGATACTAACGATTTGATATTAAAGAAAAATGCTGAAAAATCAAAATAATAGAGTGGCCGTGGCCCCAATGATGGATGGGGCAGATCGTCCATAAAAATCAGATAGTTACGGAAGATCGTGTGCAAAAATCGCACACGAAGGTTCTGCTTCTCTTCTTTTTTCGTTCCCACGAATGAGCCGCCCACAGCTCTATTGGAGCTCTTTTCGCCGACGATATTGACCGTTCCCTCTCGGACGTTCGCTGCAATATCCGTGCCCCTTATTGTCCGATGCGACGTCTAATTTGCCTGGGCTTCCTGGAAGCCTTTCGAACTTTTTGGGTAGTGTCCCGGTCCGAGCTACATGCGCTAAGGGAGAAATCGGATATCGCAATCGGCTTTAGGAAAAATTTGACGAGACATCGCGGCATGGAACCAACATTGTCTGCGTCGCCCCAGAAGGTCCACGTACGAATCCGACGGGGTGGAGTTAATGGTCATATGAGGGTCTGTTCGGTTTGGCTGGTGGAGCGTTATCTGCACAATAGAATTCTGCACATGGTTTCCGTACACAAAACCATTCTCTGATCGCTATCCGGCCCAACCCACGGCGATGTCCGGAAAACGGTCGTTTAGCGGACATGCGGTGGATCCGCCTGCGTTGATGCGCAGGGCATTTCTGGTCGACGGGCTTTGGCGGCGGCCGTCAGAGATTCCGCTTGCTCCTCCAGCGGATAGATGTCGTAGGTTCATCAAACGAGGATGGTGAAGCATGAAGTGTCGGACGCTGTGCAAGGCTTGGCGGGCAATCGAGGCGGCGCGATGAACCCCGCATTGGCCGACATGTCGTGGTTCCTCTACACGATCATTCCGGTGATCGCCGCGGTAGCGGGGGCTACGGTTGCCGCATACCGACGCCCCGGCCCTGTCCTGGTCAGTGCCATCCAGCACTTTGCCGCCGGCGTGGTCTTCGCGGCGGCGGCCGGCGAGATCTTGCCGGACCTGAAGCACGCCGGTTCGCTTTGGCCTATCGCCTTGGGAGGTGCGGCCGGTATCGCCCTGATGCTCGGTCTGAAACGGCTGGAAGAGCGCGTCGGCGGGGCCACCGGCCTGATCGCTCTGGTCGGCATCGATATCCTGATTGATGGCCTGGTTCTTGGCATCGGGTTTGCCGCAGGCGCCAAGGTTGGCCTACTTCTCACCATAGCCCTCACGATAGAGATCATGTTTCTCAGCCTTACGGTCGCAGCGGAAATCGGTGAGACCGAGCGCTCTCGTTGGCAAATCATCCTGCTTACCGGGGCCTTGGCACTGTTGCTGCCTATTGGAGCGTTGATCGCCGTGCCGATTGCCGGCCTCCCCACCCCAATCCTGACCGGCTTTTTTGCGTTCGGGCTTATCGCGCTGCTCTACTTGGTCACGGAGGAGCTCCTAGTCGAGGCCCACGAAATCCCGGATCGGCCGTGGGTTACCGCGATGTTCTTCGTCGGCTTCCTGGCGTTGCTTCTCCTGGAAGAGGCAATCGGCTAGCGGACGGCCTTTCGGTCCTGCAGTGGTCACCCCGCCCGAGGATCCGGCTCTAGGCTAGCCGGCCGTGGTTGTGTGTATGGTCGGCCAACGTCTCGATGACCCTGCAATCGCATATCTGGCCTTTGGCACAGCCGTCGACCATGCGCTGTAACTCCGTGCGCAGGGCGGTCAGACTGGCGATACGCCGCTCGACTTCCACGAGCCGCGCCTTGGCGGTTTCGTCGGCCGCGGCACAGGATTGATCTGGGGTGTCTTGCAACGCCAGCAAGGTGCGGATGGCCTCGACTTCAAAGCCCAGTTCGCGGGCGTGCCGGATGAATGCCAGGCGCCTCAGATCGGCGTCGCCATACAGGCGACGCTGGCTCTCGGACCGGCTTGGCGCCGACAGGAGTCCAATTTGCTCATAGTAGCGGATGGTGGGAATTTTCACGCCGCTATAGCGAGCCGCTTCACCGATCGTCACATCGCCTGGCATTTTGTGCTTGCTCCTCTAGTCACTATAGATTGTACCTCCCTCTGCGGGACGTCAAGCATTTTGGAGGAGTCATGACCCCGCTGCAGAAAGTGATTTTTGTGACCGGGGCTGCCGCCGCAATTGCGCTGGGCAGCACGGTGAGCGTCCTGGTCTTGGAGCGGGCATTTCCCGGCTATCCCAGCCTGACCATTGCCGGACCCTTGCTTTGCGCCGGTTCCGCCCTGATTTTTTGCAGATGGTACTACGGCAGGCTGTGAGTGAAGCTTTTCCCATCATGCGGGGAGCTTTTCCCAACATGCGGAGTTACTAACGCAATTGGGGCAGGGGAGGCGTCATGGGCACGAAATCAAGCAAGTCGGTCGTTGGGCCGTTAAAGCCACGGCTGCTCGGGGTCCTTGGTCCCGGCCTTATTACCGGTGCGTCTGACGATGATCCGAGCGGCATCGCCACCTATTCTCAGGCTGGCGCCCAGTTCGGGTTCGGCCTGACTTGGACAATGCTGTTCAGCTATCCGCTGATGTCCGTGGTACAGGAAATCAGCGCGCGCATCGGCCGCACCACCGGGCGCGGAATCGCCGGCAACATGCGCGAGTATTACCCCAACTGGCTGCTGCAGTCGGTCGTCGTGCTGCTGCTCATCGCCAACACCATCAACATCGGCGCCGATCTTGGTGCCATGGGCGATGCCCTGAAACTCATTGTCGGGGGACCCGCGCTTGTCTATGTCATCCTGTTTGGCGCCGTTTCCGTCGCGCTGCAGGTGTTCCTGAAATATAGCCGTTACGTCTCCATACTGAAGTGGTTGACCCTGGCGCTGTTCGCCTATTTCGGTACGGTCCTGTTCGTGCATGTGCCGTGGGGCGAGGTCGCCCAAGGCCTGTTCATTCCGAAATTCAAGCTTGATGCATCGTTCTGGACAGCGGTGGTCGCCATTTTCGGCACCACCATTAGCCCCTACCTTTTCTTTTGGCAGGCCTCTCAGGAGGTCGAAGACCAGAAGGCCAAGCCCAAGCGCGAGCCGTTGAAAAAGGCGCCGGAGCAAGCGCAGAATGCCATCGAGCGCATCCGCCTTGACACCTATGTCGGCATGGCATTTTCCAACATCGTCGCCCTCGCGATCATGATCACGGCTGGCGCCACCCTCCACGCCAAGGGCATTACCGATATCGAGTCCACCAGCCAGGCGGCCGAAGCCCTCCGGCCGGTCGCCGGAGTATTCGCGTTCGCCATTTTCGCCCTCGGTGTCATCGGGACGGGACTGCTCGCCATCCCGGTCCTTGCCGGTTCGGCAGGCTACGCGCTCGGCGAGGCGCGGAAGTGGCCCGTCGGCCTAGAACGAAAGCCGCTCGCAGCCAAGGCGTTTTATGCGACGATTGCCCTCGCAACCATCATTGGCGTGTGCCTCAATTTCACACCGATAAACCCGTTCAAAGCGCTCTACTGGAGCGCCGTGATCAACGGCGTCGTTGCGGTGCCGGTCATGGCGGTGATGATGCTGATGACGGCGCGAAGCGACGTCATGGGCGAGGTGACTGTTCCTCTGGTCATGCGTATCATTGGCTGGATTGCCACAGCCGTGATGGCAGCAGCGGCACTGGTAATGATTGTCCAACTGTTCATGTAGCTGCACGCAAGGGAGCCTGAGGATGCGAGTTTCGACACTAGGTCCAGTGGGACTTTGTCTGCTGTGCGCACTCGTCGCCACGCCGGCGTCGGCAGATGTGAAGCTGGATGTCACCAACTCGATCTATGAGCTGCGGGGCCGCTTAGCCCGTTTTTTGTTCTTGCTCCTCTAGCGGCTAGAGAGTGTAACGTGCTTCCAACTAAAGGAGCACTCATCATGGCAACATCCGAGGAGAAGACCCGTTATCGCGTCGGGGGAATGGACTGCGCCAGCTGCGCGTCCAAAATCGACACGGCCGTGCGCCGCATCCCGGGCGTCGAAGATGTTAGCGTCTCGGTCACGGCGGGGACCATGACCGTCGACCACAAGCCGGATAGCGATCTCGCGGCAATTGAAAAGAAAGTCACCGGCCTCGGCTACACGGTGGCCCAGCTCAAGGGCAGGGGGGTCGCGGCAGCAAAGGTAGCCGCGCCTGTAACGGCTCACGACAGCGATGACCATGACCAAGACCATGCTGGCCATGATCACGCGGACCATGATCACGATCACGCCGGCCACGACCGCGGCAGCGAGGATCACCATGACCACGACGAGGGCGTTGAGGGCCTGCACGGGCACGATCACGCCCCGACCTCGGGGCCATGGTGGAAGAGCCCGAAAGGCCGGCTGACCATCGCCAGCGGTGCGGCGCTGGTCGTTGCGTTTGCCATTCACTTTGCGTGGCCCCCGTCCGGAGTATGGATCTTTATCGCGGCGATGCTGGTTGGCTTGGTGCCGATCGCCAAGCGGGCCGTCATGGCCGCGCTTGCGGGCATTCCGTTCACTATCGAAATGCTCATGACCATCGCCGCCGTCGGCGCCGTCATCATCGGCGCCGGCGAGGAAGCGGCGACCGTGGTGTTCCTGTTCCTGGTCGGCGAACTGCTCGAAGGGGTAGCCGCCGGGAAGGCGCGCTCGAGCATTCAAGCACTCACCACGCTGGTCCCTAAAACGGCCTTCATTGAGGAAGGCGGCAAGACCCGCGAGGTTCCGGCCGAAAGCCTTGAGGTCGGGGCAATGATCCTCGTCCGGCCGGGTGACCGGATTCCGGCGGATGGCGAGATTACCGAAGGCGAAAGCGCGATCGACGAATCCCCCGTCTCGGGCGAAAGCGTGCCGGTGCGCAAAGGTGTTGCCGACAAGGTCTTCGCGGGCACCATCAATGGCGACGCGGTCCTTCGCATCAAGGTGACGGCCGCAGCCGCTGACAACACCATCGCCCGCGTCGTCAAGCTGGTCGAGGAGGCGCAGGAGAGCAAGGCGCCGACCGAACGCTTCATCGACCGGTTTTCGCGCTGGTACACGCCCGGTGTGGTCGTGGTGGCAGCGCTTGTCGCCGTCGTGCCGCCGCTGCTTCTTGGCGGGGCGTGGAACGAATGGATCTACAAAGGCCTTGCGCTGTTGCTGATCGGCTGCCCCTGCGCCCTGGTGATTTCGGTGCCTGCGGCGATCGCCGCTTCACTCTCGGCCGGTGCCAAGCGGGGCTTGTTGATGAAGGGTGGGGCGGTACTCGAGGGCCTCGGCAAGATTACCGCCGTGGCGCTCGACAAGACCGGCACGCTCACTCTAGGCAAGCCGCAGGTGACGGATGTCATATCGTTCGGCCGTCCTGAGGCTGACGTGCTGCGCCTGGCTGCCGCCCTCGAGACAGGGTCGAGCCATCCGCTGGCCATCGCCATCCTCGCGAAGGCGGGCGCCGACAAGGTCAACGTCCCGGCTGCGTCGAAGGCACAGGCTCTCGGCGGCAAGGGTGTCAAGGCGACCGTGGAAGGCGATGAGGTGTTTCTGGCGTCGCCGCAGGCGGCCAATGAAGCGGCCAAGCTCTCGGCTGAGCAGTCGGCTAAGATTGCGGCGCTCAATGACCAGGGCAAGACCGTTTCCATCGTGCTGGTCGGCAACAAGGTGGCCGGCGCCATCGCCATGCGTGATGAACCGCGTCCGGACGCTTTGGCGGGCCTCAAGGCTCTGACGGATGCCGGCATCAAAACCGTCATGCTGACAGGTGACAACAAGCGGACGGCGGCAGCGATCGGCAAGCAGCTCGGCATCGAGGTCCGCGCCGAGTTACTGCCCGAAGACAAGCAGCGTATTGTCGGTGAACTGAAAGGGCAGGGGATGGTCGTGGCCAAGGTCGGCGATGGCATCAATGACGCGCCAGCGCTGGCGGCGGCCGACGTTGGCATTGCCATGGGCGGCGGCACCGATGTCGCCCTCGAGACCGCCGACGCCGCGGTGTTACATGGCCGTGTCGGCGATGTTGCCGCGATGATAGCCCTCTCGAAAGCGACGATGGCCAACATCAAGCAGAACATCACCATGGCGCTCGGACTCAAGGCGGTGTTCCTCGTCACCACCGTAATCGGCCTGACAGGGCTATGGCCGGCAATCATGGCTGATACCGGCGCAACCGTCCTGGTGACCGCCAACGCCATGCGACTGCTGAGATGGAAGGGAGCTCCTTAACAGGGGGCCGGATCTTACGCCCCCGAACATTTTCCCGACACAGCTTTGATGGTAAATGTCGGAACGGATTATTGGGACTGCAGAGAGGTGCGCTCATGAAATTGCCACGCGTGGGGGCGTCCCCGGACCTTCTGACGGGATCGCCATTGCCAGCCTCGAAAGCTCCTGTTCTCACGCTCTCGCTGGAGAAGCCCGGGACCGCACCACCCAAGCTGAGCCTTTCCCTGAACAAAGGCGCACGCTTCACGGTGCGGGTCGAGTGGCAATGTGACGCCGACCATGCCGATGACGTTGACGTGCATGCGCTCGAGGCGCGCCGGATCGGCACGGAAGTCAAGGTTACTGAGCTGACCAACGTGCTTTCGACCTACAATACGACGCGCATGAACCCAAAGGGTGGCGCATTGGCGTCCAATACAGATGGGTCGTTCGAGACGCCGGGCGGCGGACTGCGCCATAGCGGTGACAAACGTGTCCAGAACAACAGCGAGACCGTCATTATCGATGGCTCGCGACTGCCGGTTGGCGTCACCGAAATTCCGATTTTCGTCACGATTCACGAGGCCGACCACGGCAGCGGGCACGAAGGTGGCAGCGAGGATGAAGCGGAAGAAGAGGCCGCTTTTGGCGACATCGACGTGTGCACGATCACATTGTCCGACCACGATGGCCAAGAGTTGGGCGTCTACCGCCTGTCGGACGAGTTCAAGGAGTTCAACGTGGTCCAACTGGGCAGCGTGGCGCTCGGTCCGGAGGGCTGGGAATATGTTGCGGCCGGCCGCGGCTTCAATGGCACTTTCAACGACGTGCTGGCGCGGTTCTCCTAAGCCGCCTTTAAGCAAAGCAACAAACAATCCGGAACGGAGTCGCCATGTCGCTGCAACTCGACCTCCATAAATCTGCGGAGACACTACGCCTGTCTCTGGACAAGGCCGGTGTCAACCCGGGGATCAAAGCGGAACTGATTTTCGACATGGACGTATCGGGCTCTTTCGAGCACGAGCATGAGGAAGGCACCACCAGCAAGCTTATCGCACGCCTGGTGCCGTATGGGATGGTCCTTGATCCTGATGGCCGGATGGACGTGTTTACGTTCAGCCACGGCGAGCGCAGCGTCCATCATGTCGGCACGGTGACGCCGGATGACTGTGAAAACTACATCGTCCGCAACGTCATCGACAAAGTCCCCGGCTGGAAGGGCGGCACGACATACAGCTACGCGCTTGAGCGCAACTTGCAGCATTTCGGCTGGCTGCCGGCGCCGGCAACGGGCGGTTTTTTCAGCCGTTTCTTCGGCGTGGACCGGGAGGCGCCGGCCGCTGACAAGAAGCGCTCCATCGTCATTTTCGTCACCGATGGTGAAAACGAAGAGGCCGACGAAGCGCGGACGATTCGCATTCTCGAGGCCTCGGAACGGCGCGGCGACCAAGTCTATTTCCTGTTCATGGGCGCCTGCGAGCACAGTGTCGACTTCAAGTTCCTCAACCGGATCGCGAAGCGCTTCAACAACACCGGCGTCGTCATCGTGCGGGACCTCGACGGATTTGTAGAACTTTCCGACGACGAGCTTAACGCACGTCTGCTCGGCCCTGAACTGCTCGCGTGGCTCCGCACCTGAACCTGCGACCGTTTCAACTATCAGCCGTGGTGTTGGAACAGAATGCTCCCATGGGAATTGATCCAGACAAACCACGGAGATCCCAATGGACCACACAAATCACGTGCGCCTTACCGGCGCGGAACTCACGCCCGACCTCCTGGACGGCGCAGCAATCTACGGGCCTGATGATGAGAAGATCGGCTCCGTCAACCATGTACATGGCTCGGGAGCCGCAGCACGGGTCATTATCGACGTCGGCGGGTTCCTCGGTATCGGCGCAAAGCCCGTCGCGGTGGCGGCGAGCGAGCTCGATTTCATGCGGGACGAGGATGGTGACATCCATGCCTCGACCAGTTGGACCAAAGACCAGCTCAAGGCGATGCCCGAGCACAAGGATTAAGGTCGTACGGAGGGTGTCCGCCCTGCGGGCGCCCTCCTGTAAGTTTAAGCATGTCCTGGCCAAAACGGCAATTAGGGGGTAGCCCGGCGTTCTTCGCGCGCAGCTTCCCACACTTCCCGTGCTGCGTCGGCATTCAAGGCTGCAATCCCTAAGCCCACCACTAGGTCTGGCCATGCTGAGCGCCACACCAATGCCGTCACCAGCCCGGCAGCAATGATGGCGACATTGGCGAAAGCGTCATTCCGGGCCGACAGGAACGCCGCCTTGGTGAGGCTGCCGCTGTGGTGGCGGTAGGCTGCGAGCATGTAGGCACAAGTGAGATTAACTACGAGCGCACCGAGACCCGTCAGCGTCAGAGCAAGGGCTTGTGGCGGCACCGGCGAGTTGAACTTTTCCCATGCCGTCCAAAGGGTCGCCAAGCCGGGCACAAGCAAGATGAGCGCCAGCGCCATGCCGACCCGCGAGCGGGCGCGCATGGACCAGCCCAGCGAGAGCAGAATGAGGAGGTTCACCGAGGCATCCTCCAGAAAGTCGATGCTATCGGCGAAGAGCGACACTGAGCCGATGGCGAGCGCCACGGTGAATTCAATGCCGAAATAACCGAGATTGAGAATCGCTACGAGCAGGACGACGCGGCGGAGAGCGCTGTGAGATTCCATGTCTAACCGTCTCACGGTTTTGCCTATCCGGCCAGCCACCGGTTAGGCAGCCGGAAGCGGTTGGCATCATTCTTTGGCACGAGGCAGCGAAATTCCTGACATCGACACAAAGTCGAGGCCGCTGGTGGCGTCGCAATTTAACATAATGGGTATTATGCGGTCTAAGTCTTTGACTGCGTTGGGTTTTCAAGATCAGATCGACCACCCCAGGTTAACTGGTTTGATTTGACGAAGCTAGTGCCGCTTCCGAACCTTGGCCTGTCTTCAGCGAGCCTCTAACCGCGTTATGCATCTCCGACAGACTACACGGCTTGGGGATCCAGATTCCTTTGAAAAACACATCGTCATGATGTCCGGAATCGCTGATGCTTGCCGAATGTACGACAAATGGGATCTTGCGGTCAAAAAGTAGTTCAGCGACAGGCGTACAAGCCCCGTCACGAAGTTCAATATCCAGGACAACCACATCAGGAGAATTGCTTTCCAGCCACTCCAGCGCGTCAGTGCAGGCTGAAAATATGCCTGCAACATTGAAACCTGCCTGGTGCAATTGATCTTCAACATCGACCGCGATCAGGGCCTCATCTTCCAAAATCACAACCGTTGCGGCCCGTTGATCAACCATAGTGTCCTCCCACTTCGAAAATAGCAGAACCCTTCATATATGTTCCCGGAATGCGGTCAGTGTGCGTGAGTGTCTATAATGGAAGAGCCAATAACCCCTGTCGAGTCTCGCGGCTGAAATCGGCGCCCCTAGGTGTCAATTGGGGGTGTACCGAAGGCAGGATCTTCACGGTTTGATAAAACTGCATGGGCACGGGCAAACCCGACTTCGCGCAGACGGCCCACTGTTGGCAGGCGCAAAAAATAGTGAGATTGGATCGGCATATCCGTGCGAGTGGCACGGCGGGTTGGTCGCCACTAGGATTTATCCGAGCAATTCATTGCAGCGTCAAAGTCGAATGGCAAACTACCGCGATAGCTCGATGAGAATTCAGGGAGGAATTCTGAATGGCTTTTCAACATGTCACGGTGGAAAGAGCCGCCAAGGCTAATTGGCTGTCTCGCGGCAAGTCTCGCTTTGTGTCTGTCGCGCAAGCGATCCGGGCCATTCGAACGCTTATCCCGGCTTGCAGGGCAACGGATCGTGAATTGGAAGTCCTCCTCGCAGCTGCATGCGCGGTGCATGGAGTCCCGGTCGCGTTCGACGCTGCAACGGTCGACGCCAACCAACCGCGACTTCAATCATAGAGGCCAAGATGTGCAGAACGCCTGCTATATGAGAAGTTCGCCGATAATTTCATAGCATTAGTTCCATAACTAAACTTCTACTGTTTTTAAGGGGTGTTGACCAGGTTGTCTTTTCGACCTTTCCGCGTTGAACCTGCTCTGATTTTGCGAGCTGGTGGAAAAATTGGCGGTCTGGATTCGTGGTGTTGTGACTTTGATCGGAGCCCGTATCCGGGCGTTCGACGCGGAAGAGCACTACCGCCTTTAAGCATTTCGTCAGTTGAGGCCTTGCCCGAGTAGCCCCAAACATAGGCGCCGGAAGTAGCAACCACGAAAAGTGAAAGGGCAATCTGTTTCATCGGAGGCTGCACCCACATTGAATCCCGCGCCGGCGGATCGGCTTGACGGCAGTTTGTGGACAATGTCTCACGAGGCGGCTGACAATTGGCTGTCAGCACCCACGGCTTCAGCGCGCCTCCACACACACGGCCGAATAGTCCTCCAGCTTGAGCAGCGGTGACGAGGGATGGGCAAGGCTATGCGCTGAGCACGAACACGACGCCGTAGTGATAAGGCGGGAGATCGACCAAGCGACGGAACCCGAACCCGACGCGCTCGACAACGGCCTGTATGGCTTCGGGTGGCATGCGCATATCTGTTTTGGGCCCTCTAGGCTGACCGAGTACGGTCGTCTGTTCTCGCGGCAGCTGGTGCCAGTTGACGACAGCAAACAGCCCGTGCGGCTTGAGTGTCTTGGCAACCGCCCGGACAAGGCCAGCCTGGTCAGGCACTCCATGAAAGGTATTGGCAATCAACACAAAATCGACCTGCTCGGGAATCAGCTGCTCAATGTCGCGGGCATCGGCGGTGATCCATTTCAGCACCGACACGCCTTGGCGCGACGCTTCTAACCGGGCCAGTTCAATCATATGCGGGTCGAGATCGAGCGCATAAACACACCCGCCGACAATCTTCGCAAGCGGTGCGGTGAAATAGCCGTCTCCACAGCAAAGATCGAGCACCGTCATACCCGGGCTAACACCCAAGGACAGCAAAAGGCTTGCGGGGTCGGGCCATAAAGCCGCCCACCAGTCGCGATCGGGCATCGATGTCGCGGGAAAAATTGCGCTCATGAAAGCATGACTAAAACGTCGGCACACCGAAGGCCACGTCAGCGGTCGACCATCAAGCAATATTTATTGCTACCTCCGTGGTCGTGGCTGCGGTCGCCAGGTCGGCCAACACTTCGGTCACCCCGCATTCCAACTCGTTCCCGACGAATTCGAGGCAAGGCTAATCCTGACTGCAAAGGGCGGAGAACAGGTGCTGCCGTTCAAGATGGTCGAACCGGAAGGCCACCATCATTGACAATTGACGGCCCGCTCGCCCTATCACGGCGTGCCGCAGTGCATCGCAGGAAGACCGCCTTGGCGGGTCTGAAGGCGCTGAGGACTCTGGCATCAAGACCGTCATGCTGACAGGTGATAACAAGCGCACGGCGGCCGCGATCGGCAAGCAGCTGGGTATCGAGGTCCGCGCCGAACTGCTGCCAGAGGATAAACAGCGCATTATCGGCGAGCTGAAAGGGCAGGGGCTCACCGTCGCCAAGGTCGGCGACGGCATCAACGATGCGCCAGCGCTCGCCGCGGCCGACGTTGGCATTGCCATGGCGGCGGCACAGATGTCGCGCTGGAAACCGCCGATGCGGCGGTGTTGCACGGTCGGGTGGGTGACATCGCGGCGATGATCGCCCTTTCAAAAGCTACGATGGCCAATATCAAACAGAACGTCACAATGGCCCTCGGGCTAAGGGCGGTGTTCCTGGTGACAACCGTGCTCGGCATTACCGGCCTGTGGCCGGCCATCATGGCGGATACTGGGGTCACGGTGCTCGTAACGGCCAACGCCATGCGACTGTTGCGTTGGAAAGGTGCTTCCTAACAGGCGGCGGCAATGGCTCGCGTCACTGCACCATGCCTTCTCCTGCCAGATCATCGGTGATCTGGCTGTCCGCCCGCTCATCGCCGTGGCAATGCTCGACCAGGTGATGAAGCAGACAGCGCAATCCGACCAGTTCCGCGATCTTCCTGTCGATCTCCATCAGCTTGTCTGTCCAGGTTGGGGTTAGAGGCCGAGATCATCGTATGGCGGATGGCCTTGGCCGGCAGGCCTGATTGTTCCGACGCCAGGGATTCTTGCTTGACGCTCGTGCAGCCTACCGTCGTTGAACTGCTCCGGCTTCCAGCAGGCTGTCTGATTTAGATCAATGCAGGAGGTTGGGTTTAACGCGTATTGTCACTGACAGTCGTTTTCGCAATTCGCGTCTCCCTTGGAGTAGGTTGATGGACTGGACAGGCGACAGGGTCTGATCGGTGAAAGAAGGCTCAAGGCCACTGGAACCGATCGTATCGGCCTCCGTTCAGATATTGGGGTACGCGTGCGTCGACGCCAGATTAAAAACCAAAGCGCAGCCGTCGGCCTCGTTGGGTACAGATCGGAGACCCACATCATGACAATTAGCAACCTCGAAGTCGGTGATTTATTTTCAATCCTTGGCGCTCAAGGGATTGAGAAACAGCTGATGCACCTCGCCGGTGTTCGCCGTGCGTCGGTCAACCCTGTTTCGGGGACGACGACGGTCGATTTCGATCCGGCGAAAACTGATTTGATGGCCATCCAGGCGGCGATCAACGACTGCGGCTATCATTGTGCCGGGCAGGCTGTCCCCAATCACCTGTGCGAGGATCGTCCGGTCTCAGAAAACGCTATCGAGCACAAAGCAAAGCCCGTCGATGCGCACGCCGGAATGGCCATGCCGGTGACGAAATCGGTCAGTAAGGCGGACGCTAAAGCCGGGCACAAGCATCACAGCGGCGCGCAGACCGACGTCATGGCAAACGAAATGGGCCACGGCGCTGGGATGGACATGCAGGCAATGGTCCGCGACATGCGCATCCGGTTCTGGATTGCCCTGGTTTTCAGCCTGCCTATTTTCCTGTTCTCGCCGATGGGCATCGACTACATTAAGGTGCCGCCTCCCTTCGGCTTGCGCCTCGACCTGGTTCTATTCGCCTTCGCCAGCCTGGCGATCCTTTATCCGGTCTGGCCCTTCGTCGTTGCCGCGTATCGATCGATCAGGAGCGGTGTCGCCAACATGGCGGTGCTCATCGTCCTCAGTGTCGGCACTGGATATTTCTTCAGCGTTGGATCGACGTTTTTCTATGGCGGGGAACAGTTTTACGAGGCGTCGGCAATCCTCCTCGTTTTCATCCTGCTCGGCCACTGGCTCGAAATGCGCGCCAGGGCGGGTGCGTCAGAAGCCATACGTGCACTGATGGATTTGGCGCCGCCAATGGCCAAAGTGCTGCGTGACGGAAAGGAAATCGAGGTCTCAACCGCTGACGTTGCAGTGAACGATACCGTCGTCATCAGGCCTGGAAACAAGATTCCAGTCGACGGCACAATCCTTGAAGGCTCATCGCAGGTTGACGAATCGATGCTCACCGGAGAGTCCATGCCGGTCGCCAAGAAGGCCGGTGACCATGTCATCGGCGCGACGATCAACAAGAGCGGCTCGTTCAAATACACGGCAACAAAAGTTGGCGCGGACACGGCACTGGCCCAGATCGTGAAGCTGGTTCAGGAGGCCCAG
This sequence comes from Mesorhizobium sp. GW821-FHT07A06, assembly GCF_059419085.1. Classification (NCBI taxonomy): domain Bacteria; kingdom Pseudomonadati; phylum Pseudomonadota; class Alphaproteobacteria; order Hyphomicrobiales; family Phyllobacteriaceae; genus Mesorhizobium; species Mesorhizobium sp. GW821-FHT07A06. The sequence continues at coordinate 106,452 of NZ_JBWKRC010000007.1, read as the reverse complement.
AATTCAAAGGCGCCGTCTCAGCTGCTAGCGGATCGCGCGGCGCAATGGCTGGTTTATACCGCAGTCATCGTTGGCTTGCTGACGTTTGCGGTCTGGTATTGGTTCCTCGGACAAACCTTGCTGTTCGCGTTGACGCTGACGATCACTGTTTTTGTCATCGCATGCCCTGACGCACTCGGCCTTGCTACGCCAATGGCGATCATGGTTGGCACCGGACTGGGCGCGATGAATGGCATCCTGTTCAAGAACGCGGCGGCACTTGAGGAGGCAACCAAGCTCAACATCATCATTTTCGACAAGACCGGCACACTGACCATGGGCAAGCCGGAGGTTGTGGATCTGATCATGGCCGCTGGTACATCGGAGGAGCAATTGCTGTCGAATGCCGCTGCCGTGGAGGCAGGATCAGAACATCCCCTGGCGCAGGCCATCCTCCACCGTGCCGAGAAGATCACAGCACCCAAAGCAAGCGATTTCAAAAACATCGAGGGCAAAGGTGCGCAGGCGAAGATCAATGGCAAGCTCGCGCTGCTTGGCAATAAGCTCCTCATGAGTGACAACAAGATCGATCTTGGTGTGCTCGCCGCGAAGGCCGAAGAACTGCAGGGTGCAGGGCGAACGGTTGTTCATCTCGCTTTGGACGGTAAGCTTGCGGGTCTGATCGCCATAGCTGACGCGGTGCGGCCAACGGCGATCGACGCGATCAGGGCAATTCGCGCTCGCGGCGTCGAGGTTGCCATGCTCACCGGAGACAACAAGGGCACTGCAGAACGCATCGCCAAGGGACTGGGAATTAGCGTTGTCTTCGCCGACGTGCTGCCGGGCGACAAGGCAAGCAAGGTCAAGGAGCTTCAGAGTCAGGGCAAAAAGGTCGGCATGGTCGGGGACGGCGTGAATGACGCTCCGGCTCTCGTGCAGGCCGACGTAGGGTTTGCGATCGGAGCTGGTACCGATGTCGCAATGGAAAGTGCTGACATTGTCCTCATGAAAAGCGACCCATTCGATGTGGTGGGTGCGATCGAACTGTCTCGCGCGACCCTGGGCAAGATGCACCAGAACCTCTGGTGGGCGGTGGGCTACAATGTCATCGCCTTCCCGCTGGCCGCCGGTGTCCTATATCCGTTCCTGCTCGGCCCCAGCATAGCTGCGATTGCAATGTCGGGCAGCTCGGCTCTTGTCGCAATCAACGCTCTCATGTTGAAGCGCACCAAGCTGACCGGCATTCGCCGCCAAAGCGCTACAGCTGCGCCGGTTCCCGCTGCGCTCCCGATCCTTCCGGTTCCTGCAGTATGAACAACGCCGCGAATCCTTCCGGAGTCCCGCGCGCCACGATGGCGGTACTGATGCTGGCAGTCTTTACCGTCTCCATGGGATTCGGGATCGTGCTGCCGCTTTTGCCGTTCTTGATCGAACGCCTGCTCGGGGCAGGTGCCGACGCGGCGCAGGTATCGCGAGCAACCGGGCTTTTGACCGCAATTTACACGTTGGCCCTGTTTGTGTTTGCGCCCGTTTGGGGGCGCATGTCCGATCTGTTCGGCCGCCGCGTTATTCTGTTGTCGGGTCTTGTCGGGTTCGGCGCCACCATGTTGGTGTTTTCAGGCATAGAGAACCTCCTGGGTCTCTATGCCGAGCGGTTTTTGAGCGGTCTGTTTGCCGCAGCGGTGACGCCCGTTGCTCTTGCGGTGATTGCCGACCTGGCGGTGGACGAGGAAGCCCGCGCGCGACGCCTCACCTTTGTCAGCCTGGCAGGAATCAGCGGCTTTCTTTCCGGCCCCATGATCGGGGTGCTCTTGGCCGGCGAAACAACCAGTTCTCCGGCAACTTCTAGCAGTGCCGGATCGCTTGCCATTCCGCTCGCGGCAACAGCGGTTCTAGCTCTCCTTGCCGCGGCGGCCGCAGGCCTCATAGTTCCGGGTCCGAAGCGGGGAGCAGCCATTCAACAGCACGAGCATCACCTGGGAAAGACACACCAGTGGCTTGTGGTGAGGCTGCTTGCTTTGGCGTTTGTGGTTTCTGCCGGCGTCGGAGTGTTCGAAGTGGGACTGGCGCTGCGCGGCAAGCAGGAACTCGGCCTCACGCGCACCCAGATTGCCATGATGTTTACAGAATGCAGTCTGGTCATGATCATTGTCCAGGCGATAGTGTTCTCGCCCTGGATTAAACCTGAGACCACGCGCTGGCTCATCGCACCCGCCTTGGCAGTTCTTTCTGCTGCGCTGTTCCTCATACCCTTTGCCTATGATTTCCGGTTGATGCTGGCGGGCGTAGGTACGGTTGCTGCGAGCGCCGGCATTCTCTCGCCGATCCTGACCTTCTGGATTTCCAGCAAGGCCGGCACGGCACAGGGAGCGGCGTTCGGTACCCAGACAGCGGCTGCAAGTCTCGGCGGTGCCGTCGGGGCGGCGGCCGGCGGGCTCCTGTTCGACGTTGCCTTTCTGCCGAACGCATCGTTCAAGCTGATGGCTTTATTGGTCGCGTTTGGTTTCCTCCTGAGCCTTGGTCTGTCGAACCTGCTTGCGCGCCGCAAAAAACCAGATCGACCCGTCCCCGTCGCAATTCATGCGCCATCCGCTGGAAGCCAATCACAGGCAAGATCGTGAATCCTCTCGCTAGTCATGAAGATCTAGCGACGTTGCAGCGAGAGACATTCGATTATTTCGTTCATGAAGCGAACCAAGCTAACGGCCTCGTTCTTGATAAGACAGCAGAGAACTGGCCGGCAAGCATTGCCGCCACAGGCCTTGCGTTGGCCTGCTATCCCGTCGGTGTCGAGCGTGGGTTCATGAGCCGGAGCGCTGCCATGGAACGCACCTTGGCCACGCTGCGCTTCTTCTGGAACAGCCCACAGGGGCCGGAACCGGACGCAACAGGGTATCGCGGCTTCTACTATCACTTCCTGGATATCAAAACCGGCCGCCGCGCCTGGCGTTGCGAGCTGTCGACGGTCGATAGCGCCTTCCTGTTCGCAGGCGCCTTGGCAGCTGCGGCTTATTTCGTTGCCGACGTAGCCGGCGAGCGGGAAATCCGCGTGCTTGCCGACGCACTCTATCGTCGCGCTGACTGGCAGTGGGCGCAAAACCAGGGAGAGACGGTGACGCACGGCTGGAAACCGGAGAGCGGGTTTCTCGAGTATCGATGGGAGGGGTACGATGAGGCTCTGCTGCTCTATATCCTGGGTCTTGGCTCTCCCACGCACCCGCTTCCGGAAAGCAGCTACACCGCCTGGACGTCCAGCTATCGATGGGAGAGTTGCTACGGCTATGAGTTCCTCTACGCAGGCCCTTTGTTTACGCATCAGCTTTCCCATGTCTGGATTGACTTTCGGGGCCTGCAGGATTCCTTCATGCGCAGTAAGGGAAGCGACTATTTCGAGAACAGTCGGCGCGCCACCTACGTCCAGCAGCGATACGCTATTGAAAACCCGCGTGGGTTCGACGGGTATGGGGAACACTGCTGGGGGATTACCGCAAGTGAGGGACCTGGCCCTGCCACGTTCAAGCTGAAAGGCATTCAGCGAGAGTTCGAAGACTATGTGGGACGCGGCGTGCCCTACGGGCCTGATGACGGCACCCTCGCGCCTTGGGCAGTCGTCGCCTCCTTGCCGTTCGCTCCCGAAATCGTCCTCCAGGCGATCGACTTCTGCATCCATCAAGCCAAGTTGAAGGCCTTCAACAAATACGGTTTCAAGGCGGCCTTCAATCCAACCCATCCGGGCGAGCCCGGCAATCCCTACGGCTGGTGGGTGTCGCCTTGGCACTTTGGGCTCAACCAAGGACCCATCGTACTGATGATCGAGAACCATCGCAGCGGCTTGTTGTGGCAATTGATGCGCTCGTGTCCACACATCCGCAGCGGCCTGCAACGGGCAGGGTTCGAAGGCGGCTGGCTGATATAGATCGCAAGCCCGCCACTACTGGAAAGTGGCGCCCGGAAGAGACCTGCTCTCGAACCAGAAGACTACGAGGCTCAGCGCCCAGACCAGAGCGCATGCAAGCAGGGCCCATTTGAAGTCGGAGTTGATCATGAAGTTGACGATCGACATCAGCCCGATGGATGACGCTCCTCCGACCAAAACCCCGATCACTGCGACAGGGTGACGTGCGCGGAACGCCGTCGCTGCCAGCGTAATCAGGAGCACACCGGTCGCGAGCGCGTATCCGCCCAGCACCGTGAAAACGTGAGTGAGCCACGTCGCGAGACGCGGTCCAATGGTTTCGACTTCTGCTGCCGACAGGCCTATGTAGCGCACATCCTCAGGCAGCAATGACGGGCGCAAGAAGATGAAATAGACCCCGATACCGGCGATTATCGTTCCCGCCGCAGTGAGAAGTACCGATGAGGTTGGCCATAAGTTAACTAAAAACTTCACGGGTGAACCTCCGGGGAAAACCTGTCGGCTTCCTGCAACAACAGCGCTGATGACTGGGCTCCAAGCACCCCCCGCCATAAGCCCAACGATACCAGAGCCTATAGCGCCGCAGAGACCTCGCTAGGGTTCATCGTTACCAAATTGACCCGCACCGGTGTGGGTGGGTCAGCGCGAATGGCGTGCTTTTAAGTTATACAATTTACCTATTGCTGCTTTGACGCAAATCAACACCAGAACGAGTGGAGCACCTTAGGTTGGCAAACAATCTTCGGCGGACGATGAGATGTTTCGCTCAGTGCCTGTCTAGTGGTCGGAGCGACAAAAACTGGAATTGAATCGATGGTAACACTGCCGCTTTCGACCGAGGCAAGCGTCAGGATAGGGGCTCCAGTAGAAACGATCTTCGCCCACCTCGACGACCACAGGCATCTGGGCGCTCACATGAGCAAGTCCTCATTTATGATGCTCGGTTCGACGATAAGCTACGAGTTCGATGCGGCTGAGGCTCGTTCGGTGGGCGCTACGTTCGGCTTCCATGGAAAAATAATGGGGATCCCAATGTCGGTGGGACAAGTGATTGCGATCCGGACACCTCCCAGATTGAAGGTCTGGGAAACTGTCGGCGTGCCAAATCTCTGGGTGATCGGGCATTATCGAATGGGCTTTGAGATAATGCCGCAGGCTGGAGACTCACTGCTTCGAGTCTTTATCGACTATACGCTACCGGAAGCGCCGCCAGCCCGCTGGCTCGGCTCGATCTCGGCCAATGCCTACGCGCGTTGGTGCACCAGCCGGATGGCGAATGACGCAGCCGGCTATTTCCAGAAAACCGAGGCTGTCGCGGTGCCCGAACGCTCGAGCACTAGAAAGTCAGCCGAGCAATGACGGACCGAATGGCGCGCGAATGCGTTGGTGTCCATTCACTACGACTCGACAAGCAGAGGCGCGTCGCCATCCGGCGGCATTTGCAAACAACGCAACGGAGCTGACATGACTGAGCACGCGAGAGTAGCAGTCCCCGGTGGGCGGCTGTCCGAAAGCCAGTTGCGCGATATCGATGCCTATTGGCGCGCCGCCAACTATCTGACGATCGGCCAGATCTACCTGCTCGACAATCCGCTGCTGCGCGAGCCCTTGCGGCTGGAGCACGTCAAGCCGCGCCTGCTCGGCCACTGGGGAACTTCGCCGGGCCTGAGCTTTATCTACGCCCATCTCAATCGCGCGATCCGGCTTCGGGATGCCGATGTGATCTATGTCTGCGGCCCCGGCCACGGCGGCCCGGCAATGGTGGCGAACACTTACCTGGAGGGCACCTATACCGAGATCAATCCGGATATAACAATGGATGAGCAGGGAATGCGAAAGCTGTTCCGGCAGTTCTCGTTTCCAGGCGGAATCCCGAGCCATGCCGCGCCCGACGTGCCGGGTTCGATCAATGAGGGCGGCGAACTGGGCTACGCGCTTTCTCATGCCTACGGCGCGGCCTTCGACAACCCAGACCTTGTCGTCGCTTGCGTTGTCGGCGATGGCGAGGCCGAAACCGGACCACTGGCTGCGGCGTGGCACTCCAACAAATTCCTCAATCCGGCGCGCGACGGCGCGGTTCTACCGATCCTGCATTTGAACGGCTACAAGATCGCCAATCCGACGATTCTGGGCCGCATTCCCGAAGATGAATTGCGCGCGCTGTTTATCGGCTACGGGTATGAACCGCTGTTCGTCGAGGGGCACGAGCCGGCACTTATGCATCAACGAATGGCGGCCGTGCTCGACAATGCGCTCGACCGCATCCGGGACATTCAGCACGCCGCGCGCAATGGTTCAGCGGCGCCGACTTCGCGACCGAAATGGCCGATGATCGTGCTTCGAAGCCCCAAAGGCTGGACCGGACCGAAGGAGGTCGACGGGCTGAAGACCGAGGGCTTCTGGCGTTCGCATCAGGTTCCCTTGTCGGGTCTTGCTGAAAATCCGGCGCATCTGAAGCTGCTCGAGGAGTGGCTGAAAAGCTATCGGCCCGAGGAGCTGTTCGACGCCGCTGGTGCTCTGGTCCCTTCGATCCGCGACACCGCGCCCCAAGCCACACGGCGCATGAGCGCTAACCCGCATGCCAATGGCGGCCTGCTGCGCCGGTCTCTCGATCTGCCCGGATTGCATGACCATGCGGTAGCCATTACCCGGCCCGGCGCCGTCAAGGCCGAGTCTACCCGTGTGATGGGGACCTTCCTGCGAGACGTCATGCAGTTGAACCAGGCCACGAAGAACTTCCGCATCGTTGGACCCGACGAAACTGCCTCGAACCGGCTTCAAGACGTGTTCGAAGTGACGGAGCGGGCCTGGATGGAAAAGATCCTGCCCGAAGACATTCATCTCGGCCGTGACGGCAGGGTCATGGAAATCCTCTCCGAGCACACCTGCCAGGGCTGGCTCGAAGGCTACCTGCTGACCGGGCGGCATGGTCTGTTCTCCTGCTACGAGGCGTTCATCCACATCGTCGATTCCATGTTCAACCAGCATGCGAAATGGCTGGATGCCTGCCGCGACATTCCATGGCGTCGTCCGATTGCGTCGCTGAACTATCTCTTGTCGAGCCATGTCTGGCATCAGGAACACAATGGGTTCAGTCATCAGGATCCGGGTTTCATCGACGTCGCCCTCAACAAGAAGGCAGACATTGTGCGCGTCTATCTGCCGCCGGATGCCAACACCTTGCTTTGTGTCACCGACCATGTGCTGCAGACCTGGAACCGGATCAATGTCATCGTCGCCGGCAAGCCGCCGTCATGGCAGTGGCTGTCGATGGATAAGGCGATCGTCCACTGCAGGGCAGGCATCGGTATCTGGGACTGGGCGTCGACGGACGCTGGCGTCGAGCCGGACGTCGTCATGGCTTGCGCCGGCGATGTTCCGACGCTCGAAACGCTGGCCGCTGTCCAGATCCTCAGGCACCATGCTCCAGAGCTCAGGATCAGAGTGGTCAACATCGTGGACCTGATGACGCTTCAGCCGAAGGAGCATCACCCGCACGGCCTGTCGGATCGAGATTTCGACGCGTTGTTCACCATCGGCAAACCCGTCATCTTCGCCTATCATGGTTATCCCTGGACCGTTCACCGCCTGACCTATCGGCGCACCAATCACGACAACATCCATGTTCGTGGCTTTAACGAGGAAGGCACGACCACGACGCCCTTCGACATGACGGTTTTGAACGGCCTCGACCGGTTCCACCTCGTCCAAAGCGTGCTTGATCGGGTTCCGGAGCTCAAGAGCGTACGGGTTGGGCTGAAGCAGGAGATGGACAGCAAGCTGCTTGAGCATCGAGCCTATATTCGCGCCCATGGCCAGGACATGCCGGAAATACTCGACTGGAAGTGGGGGCAGGATCCGGATGCGGAGACCACCCGTTCGGGTTGAGCCGATGCCCATTATTCCGGAACTCGCCGCGACAGCAAATCGGACGCCCCATGACTGACGCCATCCTCGTTCTGAACGGCGGTTCCTCGAGCCTGAAATTCGCTGTCTTTGAGGGACGTGATGAACTTCCCCTGCTGCTGCGCGGCAATATCGCCTCGCTCGGGCAACATCCGCAGCTGCGTGTGGAGGCCGCGACGGGATGGCCTGAAATAGACAGGAGCTTGAGCGGCGGACCGATCGATATCGGGGAGGCATTCGCGACAGTCGCCTCTTTGCTTGCCGATCGCGATCTACTGCGCCGCATCGGCTGGGTCGGGCACAGGATCGTCCATGGCGGCCATGATTTTACGGAAGCCACGCGGCTTGACGCGCGCGCGATAGAGGCACTGCGCCTGCTGGAACCGCTGGCTCCTATCCATCAGCGGATCAACCTCGAAATTGTCACACTGGCAGCCGGCCTCCTGCCGCAGGCCCTTCAGGTCGGATGCTTCGACACGGCATTCCATTCGGCCCGACCAGGGATTGCCAAAATCTATGGCCTGCCGCGTGCGATGACCGAGGCGGGGATCGTGTCCTATGGCTTTCACGGGTTGTCGTACAGCCACATTGCATCGCGGCTGCGGGCCCGTTATGGCGCCGGCGCCGGCGGCCGCGCCATTGTTGCTCATCTCGGCAGCGGTGCCAGTCTGTGCGCCATGAATGCCGGAAAAAGTGTTGCCACGACGATGGGATTTTCGACATTGGACGGCCTTGTCATGAGCACGCGTAGCGGCGCGCTCGATCCGGGGATCATTCTCTATCTCCTGCAGGAGAAGAACCTCTCGGCCGACGAATTGGTCACGCTTTTGTATGACCAATCCGGTCTGCTCGGTGTATCGGGAATGTCCGGTGACATGCGAACGCTGATCGGCTCGGACGATCCCTCCGCCGCCGCCGCCATCGACCTTTTCGTCTATCGCATCGGGCGCGAGATCGGATCGCTGGCCGCCGCTCTCGGAGGTCTGGACACGCTGGTGTTCACGGCAGGAATCGGCGAAAACGCGCCACCGATCCGGGAGAAGATTGGCGCCGCGGCCGGCTGGCTTGGCGCTGGCATAGACCACGAGCTCAATCGCAAGGGCGAGGAGCTCGTCAGCCTCGCCGGTTCCGGCGTCGACGTGCTTGTCATTCCCACGGATGAGGAGAGAGCCGTCGGCAGCCAATTGCTCGCATCGTCCTCGTCGACAAGGGCGAGACCCCGCATGATGCTGCCATCGGCGAGGAGACGCTGACATGCTCACGATCCCCGCCGCAGCGGAAGCCAACACGTCCCTGTCGGAACGACTTAACCGCAAATGCTTCTGCATTACGCTCGATCGGACAGCACTTTGGGCGGCGCTGAATCATGAGGCCGGCGACCTAGGATTCAGCGAAGCCTTAATAGCGTCGCGAACGCATCTGTTTTCGAATGTTCCGGTCTTCCTCGCTGCGTCTGCCTTCGACGAAATGCAAGGCATTGTCGTTGCCATCGAGGCGACAGCCAGGCTGCAAGGTTACCGTGATGCCGTCCTTTCCTGGGCACCCGAAATCGCGCAACGGGATTTTGGACCCGTCGGCGCTCTGATGGGTTACGATTTCCATCTCGATGATGATGGTCCCAAGCTGATAGAGGTGAACACCAACGCGGGCGGTGCTTTCCTCAACGCCTTGCTGGCCAAGGCACAGAAGGCGTGCTGCTCCGAAGTCGAACGGGCGTTGATCGGCGCCAGGGACGATCGCTTCGAAACCAGCGTCGTTGCGATGTTCGAGAAAGAATGGCACCGCCAGCGCGGAGCCGGTTCGCCGCGAATGATCGCGATCGTCGACGATCGGCCCGAGGAGCAGTATCTCTATCCTGAATTCGTGCTGGCCAGCCAGTTGTTGCTGAAGCACGGCTTCGAGGCGGCGATCGGCGATGCGAGCGAGATGAAATATGATGGCGGCAAGCTTCGGCTCGACGGACAGGAGATTGACCTCGTCTACAATCGCCTGGTCGATTTCACACTTGATCGCCCGGAACATGCCGCGCTCAGAACGGCTTATCAGGACGGCGCTGTGGTGGTCACACCCAATCCGCACAACCATGCGCTCTTTGCAAGCAAGCGCAATCTTACACTGTTGTCCGATCCGGCGGCGCTCAAGGCATTCGGCCTTCCTGCGGAGATGTACTCGCGGCTTGCCGGTGTCCCGCGGACCACGCTTGTCACGCCTGACAACTCGGATGCCGTCTGGCAATCCCGTAGGGGCATGTTCTTCAAGCCGCTCTCAGGCCACGGCAGCAAGGCGGTCTACCGCGGCGACAAGGTGACGAAAGGGGTGTGGGCCGAGATCGCCCGCGGTGGCTATGTGGCCCAGGCGTTTGCCTCGCCCGGACAGCGCATGATCGAGATCGATGGCGCGCCTACGCCGCGCAAGATGGACGTGCGACTTTACACGTATGATGGCCGGATCCTGCTCGCAGCCGCGCGCTTATACCAAGGCCAGACAACCAATTTCCGGACACCCGGCGGCGGGTTTGCGCCGGTGCTAGTGATCTAAGGATGCAGAGATCCGGAACCCCACCATTGCGCATCATCGTTGTGGTGGCCGCGATCTTTCCTGATCGGTGCTCCAAATTCGGTCAAGCAGTGTAGGATGGGGGCTATGGCCAGTGCGGCAGGGCTTCACAACCTTGTGACGCGGTCAATCGGCGATCGTAACCCTTATCACGACTGCAGCAGCGGCCGTAATACATCCCAACTGTTTGCCTATAAGCAGGCCGACGCGATTGAAGGAGTGCCAACATGATACCCCAGGTCTCGAGTATGAGCAGATACGTTGCGGTTCTCTGCGGCCTCATCTTCACGCTTAGTGCAGGGGAGGCGCGATCTGACGTAAAACTCGACGTCACCTATTCGACCTATCAATTGCGAGGCCTTAGCCGGCAAGCGATCCATGACGACCTGCACCGTGTGGCCAAGAGGGACGGAGACGGTATTATTGAGGGCGAGGTCGCAGATCACTGGGATTGGAATTTCAGGTTTGCGGCGACCGGAAACTCCTGCCAGGTCACGTCGGATGAAATCATACTCAAGCTCAGAATTCTACTCCCGACCTGGGTAGACGATGCGCGCGCCGATCCAGCCACGCGCACGGCCTGGAACAATTACTTTCAGGACCTGAAGGCCCATGAGGATGGCCACAAAACGATTGCCCTGGAGGCAGCTAAACAGGTTAGCAAGTTGACCCACGGCGCCACGGCCCCGGGAGCATGTGCAGCTCTGGAGCGGTCATTAAATCGCGCTGCCAAACAGATTGTCGAGAATTCCGAAAAGGCGCAGGATCAGCATGAGGCCAGCCTCCCGTCGTATACGCTCGAATAAATCGACGTTCGATTTCCAAGGAAGGTCGTCCAGTAGAGAAAGATAACTGCGGACACCTTGGCGGCTATCGAGACCCCCCATCGCTGTGGTTCCTGGCTGCAGGATCTCTTGCTTGCAATTTTTCGCGTTTCTGCCTCTATCTCAATCTCGACACAACCGGTCTGGCTTACAAGGGATACGCATATGGCTACTGGCACCGTGAAGTGGTTCAACAGCACTAAGGGCTTTGGATTCATTCAGCCCGACAACGGCGGTCAAGATGTGTTCGTTCATATTTCCGCAGTCGAACGCGCGGGCCTCTCAACCCTGGTTGATGGCCAGAAGATCAACTATGAGGTCGAGCAGGATCGCCGTACCGGTAAATCATCTGCTGGCAGTCTCAGCAAGGCAGGCTGATGTCTGGGCAGAAGCCTGAGCCCCGCGAAGAGCGTCGGTAGCTGTGTTCGGTCGACATTGATTTGGGGTTCGTTTCCTCCGCGAGATCGGTTGACTGCCTGGGGCGGCGATACATCGAGCTGAGCTAAAGTGGCCTCGATGTGATGTAAGCTCACACACGGAAGGTCTGATGCAGGATGCAACGGAGCAACCGCTACTGATGCCACGGGTGGCCAGCGTTTTTCACCCGGCGCACCCGTGATAGTCGTCCTGCCCGAGTTGAACCAGATCGCGAGACCATGGGCATCCTTACGCCGACCGCATCCGTTCGAGATCAGTCGAAGCGAATCGTCGCCATCGACGTCCTGCGCGGCATCGCGTTCATCGCCATGGCGAGCTACCATTTCACCTGGGATCTGGAATTCTTCGGCTACACTGATCCGGGCCTGACCGCCTTCGGCTGGTGGAAGATCTACGCGCGCTGCATCGCCTCGACCTTCCTGTTCCTGGTCGGCGTCAGCCTGTACCTCGCCCATGGCCAGCAAATAGGCTGGAGCGGCTTCTGGAAGCGTTTCGCCATGGTTGCCGGAGCCGCGACCGCCATCTCGGTCGTCACCCGCATCGCCATGCCGGACGGCTTCATCTTCTTTGGCATACTGCATGAGATCGCGCTGGCAAGCCTGCTAGGTCTCGCCTTCCTACGCCTTCCGGCGCTGCTGACGCTTGCCGTTGCCGCGCTTGTCATCGCGGCGCCCGTCTATCTGCGCTTCGAGGCCTTCGACCGTCCCTGGCTATGGTGGGTCGGCCTTTCCGCCATCAATCCGCGTTCCAACGATTACGTTCCGCTGTTCCCGTGGTTCGGCGCGGTGCTGTCGGGGATCGCCACCGCGAAGTTTGCCTCCACCTCCGGCGTACGGGCGCGCCTGGCAAGCCTCGCACTCGGCCGCTGGGCCAACCCGCTGGTCTTCATCAGCCGCCACAGCCTCGCCTTCTACCTGATCCACCAGCCGCTGCTGATCGGCTGTGTCTGGCTGTTTTCGCAAGTGATGCCGGCCAAGGTTGAAACCCCACAGGTTAACTTCCTGAAAACCTGCCAGCTATCGTGCGAACAGTCGCGCGGAAGCAAATTCTGCTCCAGCTATTGTGGCTGCATGCTCGATACGCTGGAGGGCGAGGCCTCGATTGATCGCCTCTATAACAACAACGATCAGACTGCGGAATGGAGGGCGCATCTGGGTGACCTGGTCCGCATGTGCACCGCCAGCACAGACATCAAAATGGAGGAAGGTCCCAAATGACCGACAGGCCACTGACCCGGGCGCTACGTTGGCCCGCGCGTTGGCCCGCGCCTTGCCCTGCATGTTCTCGCGGATGAGATGCCGGTCCGAGGCCAAAGAGCCGGGTAAGGTGGGCTCACCGCTGCACGACGTCGTCATCCTCGTCGAAGGGCAGCATCTCTGTCGTGGCCCACAACTGCGTCATTGAAACATCATCGGTGTGACTCATATGTGCAGCGTGTCGGATATCTCCTCCCATTCGTCCGGCGCGTTCCCCTATGAAGGTTCCAACCTTCACAGTTGGCCGGACTCTCACAGTCCGGCCTTGTTATTGGCAAACTAGCCTATGACCACATCGGACTGATGCGACGCGTCGGTGCATTCTCATGTCAAGCATGAGCGGCTTCGGAGTTGGCTATTCGCGGCTATGTTAGGTTGCACTGCAACAAATTGACGACAATTGGTCTTGACAAACCAAGCGAACAATTGTCCCAAGGGCTCCAATGAAATGCCTTGGCCAAATCTCGATCGCACGAATTGTGTCGCTCCGCGCGATGCTGGCGGTCGTGTTTCTGGTCATGTCTTCTCTCCAGCCGGGCCTCTTCGCAAGCGCCAACGCCACAGGTTTTCACAGCGACTCCGGAGCGACGCTTCAGGTCGAGAAATCTCATCACGATAGCGGCAGCGATGTTGGCGATCACAACATCGCGGATGAAAGCGATGCGGATGAGAAACATCCTGATGGCGAAAAATCGGCGAATGACGACTGCGAGGTCCATTGCGCGCCGGCACATGCTGTACCCGTGGACTGCCCCGATATCAACCGCACTGCAAGCCGCTGCTTTGCAGTGATTGTGGCCACTGTGCTGCCGCTCGGTGCATATTCCACCCTGATCAGACCTCCCAAACACATCTGAACTGACGCGCCCTCTCCGGAGGGCGTTCGCGCGCAACGTCGGGAATTCGTTCCCGCGCGGCCAAACGCATATGTCAAGCTTCAGGTCTACAATGAAAATCGCAAGCTCCGCGATGCTCGCATCGCTATTGGTTGCCGGATGCGCGGTAACCACACCACCGACCGTGCTTCCATCGTTCAACCCGGCCGATCCTGTGCTGGGCATCCGTGATGTGCACTATCACCCGATCGTCGCCGACTATAGCCACAGGGAACCGGTGGATCCGCAGAATTGGCGGCGTCTCAATCAAGAACGCTCCCCTGCTAAAACGGGAGCCGGATCATGAAGCGCCGGTTCCTGAACATAACTGCGGCCATGGCCATCTCGCTAATTGCTGCCGGATGTACGACCACCGCTGGCCCTGACGGCGTTTCCGACCCCATCGCGGGCTTCACGACAGTCGCGGCACGCGCCGGAGCTGTGACCGGCAAGAGAACGGCTTGGGTGCAGTCTCGCGAGGCCGCGCAAGCTCTCTCCGCGCAAGTAAAGAGCCTGGTTCAGAAGAAGACCATTGGTCCGGACGTCGCGGTGCAGGTCGCCCTGCTCAACAACAAGGGCTTGCAGGCCGCCTACGCCGAGATCGGTCTGTCGGCGGCCGATGTCTGGCAGGAGGGGATGCTCGTCAATCCGACAATCTCGGTCGGTATGATCGGCATCGATCCCGTACGCACGATCGAAGGGGCTGTGACCAGTAACATCCTCGCGCTGATGACCCGTCAGCGACGCGTCGCGGTCGCGGATACGCGCTTCCGCCAGGCCCAGCTCCGCGCCGCCGAGGAAACGCTACGGCTCGCTGCTGACACGCGGCGGGCGTGGATCAATGCTGTGTCGGCCCGGGAAGGCGTTTCTTATTTGAACAAGGCGCAAGTCGCCGCCGACGCCGCCTCCGAACTCGCTCAAAAACTTGGGGAGACGGGCGCCTTCACAAAGACCGGCCAGGCCCGCGAACACGTCTTCTACGCCGAGATCACCGGTCAGGCGGCGGAGGCGCGGCTCGCCGCCCGGACCGCCAAGGAAGAGCTCACCCGGCTGATGGGTCTATGGGGGCCGGACGTCGATTACTCGGTCCCCAACACGCTTCCGGCCATGCCGAAGATCGCCAAGGCCAAACGCACCGTCGAGGCAGAGGCGCTAAAAAATCGTGTCGACCTTGAGATCGCGAAGCTTGAGCTGGAAGCGCTGGCGAAGTCCTATGGTCTTACCGAGGCGACCCGCTACGTCAGCGACCTGGAACTCCTGTCCGGCGTGGAGGTGGAACGGGAGGAGTCGGAGGAGGGCGGAACGGAGACGAGCGTCTCACCCACTCTGGAGCTCGAGTTTGTCATTCCGATTTTCGATACCGGCAAGGCACGCATGCGCAAGGCCGAGATTGCCTACATGCAAGCCGCAAACCGGATGGCGGAAAAGGCGGTCAACATTCGGTCCGAGGCCAGGTCCGCCTACGACGCCTACCGTTCGACCTATGACATTGCTCGGCACTATCGGAACAGTGTTGTGCCGCTGCGAACAAAGATCGAGGCGGAGTCGATCCTCACCTACAACGGCATGATTACCAACACGTTCGAGCTTCTTGCGGACACTCGCGCGAAGATCGGCTCGATCATGCTTTCCCTCAACGCCAAGCGCAATTTCTGGCTGGCCGACGTCAATCTCGGAACCGCCATCCACGGTGGCGGCGCAAGCTCGTCCGCGGGCGGCGACGCACCGGCCGCAGCCGAAACCGGCGCCCAAGGCCACTGAACTCAAGGAGAAGAAGAGATGCTTTCAAGACGTCAGCTAATCGGCGCGGGAGCTCTGCTCGCCGGCGCCACGGCATGGACCAAGACCTCTGCGATGGGCTTGCCGGACGCCGCAGTCATGGAATCGCCGGACATGCAGCCACCGATATTTCCGACGAGCGGCCCGGACTACCAGCCGGTCGTGACACTCAATGGCTGGACGCTGCCCCACCGCATGAACAATGGCGTGAAGGAATTCCACCTCGTCGCAGAGGCGGTTGAGCGGGAGCTGGCGCCGGGCATGACCGCCTATCTCTGGGGTTATAACGGCCAGTCTCCCGGTCCCACCATCGAGGCAGTCGAGGGCGATCGGGTCCGTATCTTCGTGACCAACAAGCTGCCGGAGCACACCACCGTGCACTGGCACGGCATGATCCTGCCCTCTGGCATGGACGGCGTGACCGGCCTAACCCAACCTGGCATCCCGCCCGGCAAGACGTTCGTCTACGAGTTCGATCTCGTGAAGAGCGGCACGTTCATGTACCACCCGCACGCCGATGAAATGGTCCAGATGGCGATGGGCATGATGGGCTTCTTCGTCATCCACCCCAAGGATCCGAAATTCATGCGGGTGGACCGCGACTTCGTGTTCCTGCTGAACGCCTACGACATCGAGCCCGGATCGTACGTTCCGAAAATCATGACCATGACCGATTTCAACCTGTGGTGCTGGAACAGTCGCCTGTTTCCCGGCATCAGCCACCTTGTCGTGTCCAAGAACGACAAAGTGCGGGTTCGGGTCGGCAACCTGACCATGACCAATCATCCGATCCACATGCATGGCTACGATTTCGAGGTGACCTGCACCGACGGCGGCTGGACCCGCCCTGAGGCTCGCTGGCCGGAAGTATCGATCGACATTCCCGTTGGCGCCATGCGGGCCTACGAGTTCGATGCCAAGTACTTGGGCGACTGGGCGATCCACTGCCACAAGTCGCACCACACCATGAACGCCATGGGCCATGACGTGCCTACGCTAATCGGCGTCGATAACTCGAAGGTCACCGAAAAAATCCGCCGCGTCCAGCCCGAATATATGGCGATGGGTGACCGAGGCATGGCTGACATGGGCGAGATGGAAATGCCGCTTCCCGACAACACAATTCCAATGATGACGGGCTGGGGTCAGTTCGGCGCTATCGAAATGGGAAGCATGTTCTCGGTCGTAAAGGTGCGCGAAGGCCTGTCCGCGAACGATTACGCCGATCCCGGATGGTACAAACATCCGGAAGGAACCGTGGCCTACGAATGGACCGGTGATGTTCCAACCCCGACAAAATCAGGCGACGCAAAAACGATGGCCCCGGCAGCGCACGGCGGTCACACCAAGCAGGGATGAGAAACCGAACCCCCTCAACCTCAACAAAGAGAGAATGTGCAGCATGAAACGTATAATCGCAGCGGCCGTTTTGATGGCGGTCAGTTCCGGAGCAGCTCTTGCCAGTGGAACTCACGCCGGAGGCCATGGTGACAAAGCCAGCACGATGCCAATCGGCAACCCTGGTGAAGCTGGCAAGGCAAAGCGGACTGTCAACATCTCCATGTCGGAGAAGGACGACGGGACGATGTTGTTCCAACCGGCCGTGCTCAAGGTGAAGAAGGGCGAGACCGTCCGCCTGAAGTTTGTCAACAAGGGCCAAGTCGACCACGAGTTCGTCATGGACGCCCATGAAGGGATCATGGAGCACAAGGCGCTGATGGAGAAGTTCCCCGAGATGGAGCACGCCGATCCCAACTCGATCCGACTGGCGCCCGGCGCCAGAGGCGAGATCATCTGGACCTTCGCCAATGCCGGCGAATTCGGTTTCGCCTGCCTGGTCCCGGGTCACTACGATTCCGGCATGAAGGGCGATATCACCGTCGCAAACTGAGTTCGAAAATCGCAAAGGAAGCAACCATGACACTATTGGTAAAGGTACTCTCGACACTTGCGCTCGTGCTCGCCATTGGCGGGAGCGCTCTCGCGCAGGAATACGTCAAAGGCGAAGTGATCAAGGTCGACGCCAAACAGAAAAAGCTGACGATCAAACATGAACCGCTGACAAATCTCGACATGCCCGCGATGACGATGGTGTTCGTCGTCGCGGAGCAGGGCTTGCTCGAGAAGGTCAAAACGGGTCAGGCGATCGAGTTCACAGCCGACCGCGTCAACGGACGCATCACGGTCACCGGTATCAAGTGACCCGGAACTAGCGCCGCGGGTTGGAATCAACCCGCGGCTGCTATTCGATCGGGCAATGCTGTGAGCAGGGAGTCACGATGAGGGAGCCGCGCAGAATGTCATCCAGAGATTTTCTTTCCAATCATCATGTCCGAAACCCCTCAGAGGCATCCCCATAGGGTATTTTCGCGTGCCCACGCCGACGTAGGCGGGATAATTACAGCGAACGCGCGCACTATGCCTGGCGGCATCTTCATACCTAACGGCGCCGCTCGCGTCCGTCTCGACCAGGCCAACAGCGACGTCAAAATCATAGTCCCGATCTTGCGAGACGCTGTTGTTTCGCACGCTGAACTGGACCGACGTAGCATCTGGAAAATTGGCAGTGTAGAACACCAGCTGCTCCGCCGCCGTCGAGGGCGCAGCCACCAAAACGCCGACAAGAAATGCAATGGCGCGCATCTCCTCCTCCTCCGAGGATCGAAGACGACACTATCATCAAGCGCATCGATATTCGAATCGAATCTCTGTACCGACAGTGGGCCGCGCCAACGGCGACGCTACGCTGACGGCTTGTGCGCGCCGTATGCTGCCAGGCCGCCCGCCGTCCTTCTACGTGCCCCACCATACCCGCAGCGTAGGCCCAGGCGATTGACCGCATCACCTGACGGAAACGTGAGCGCTCAGGGCCCTTTTCTTGCACTGCACCATATGCCATAGACCCGATGTGAAGATCCGGACCTTATTGCCCCGTCTGCTTACGATTCTGGCTGTTTTGAGCCTTCTGGCCGCGCCGATGGTGACACCGTCGGCAGCGGCCATGATGGTTGTCGATCCTATTGCGACGACAATGGCCGATATGGCATCGATGTCTGAGTCCATGCCGTGTCCTTCGGACCAGAGGCAGCAACTACCTGATTGCCAGAAATCCTGTCCTCTCGCGACCTTGTGTATCGCCAAGTGTTTTCCGAGCGCATCGACGGCCGCAGCAATTACGCTGACCCCGTTGTCTGTGGCTGACGTGATCGCATCTGGCAATAATGTCGGACGGGATCTCCTGCCTAGTCCGCCGCCTCCCAGACCTCCACGAACCTGAATTCATCGACGGCTCGTCGGGGCCGTTTGTCGCCGCGGGGCTGAAGGCCTTGCGGTGAAAGCCCGTGGCTTTGGCATAAGCCTGACCACGAACCTGCCGTGCACCTCCGCGCGGCCGAATGATGAATTTTGGGAAAATCTGACAATGAACTTTTTCAATACGAAGCACGTCGCAGCCGCGGCGCTGATCGGTCTCGCTCTCGGCGGGGCCAGTTCGAAGGCCTGGGCCGGGATCGACGACTACGAGTTTCAGCTCGTTCAAAGCGCGATCAAGAAAGGCGATGCCGCGATTGTCGCGGTCCGCCTCATCGACAAGCGCTCTGGCAAGGTGGTACCCGATGCGGTGATTTTTGCCCAGCGCGTCGACATGGCGCCGGACGGTATGGAGATGATGACGTCGCCGATCGAGCCGTTGCCCTCGACGGAGCCCGGCATTTATCGGTTCAAGGCCAATCTGATGATGCCAGGTGGCTACCGCCTGTCACTCGGCGCCAAAGTGCAGGGCGAAACCGGCTCTCTCGAAAACAAGCTTGAATTCAAGGCCACGCCATGAAACGCGCAGGCCGTACTGGCCTCACCCTCGCCGCCATTTTGGCGGCGGGGGCTGGAGGCTATTGGATGGGGCACCGCAATCTCACGCTGCCTTCCACTCCGTGGCTGCAAGCTGTTGCCTGGCTCGAACGCAGTGCAGCGGCCCCGGCGAGCGCCAACCCTGCGCCCACCGGACCCGTCATCTACTACCGGGATCCGGATGGCCTCCCAGCCTATGCGGCAGCTCCGAAGAAGACCTCCGATGGCCAGGACTTCCTGCCCGTCCTGGCAAGTGAGGACCTAGGCTTCGAGGACAAGCCGCCGGTCGCCCCCGCGACCGCTACGGTCGTTCCCTTAAGTGGCGAGCCGAAACGGATCCTGTACTACCGCAATCCGATGGGCCTTCCCGACACTTCGCCTGCGCCGAAGAAGGACTCTATGGGGATGGATTACATCCCCGTCTACGCGGGCGAGGATGACGACGGTTCGACCGTCAAGGTCGCGGCAGGCAAGCTGCAGCGGACCGGCGTCCGCTCGGAGGTCGCTACAGAGCAGGTGATCGTTCGTCCGGTGCGAGTGCCCGGCACCGTGCAGCTCGATGAACGGCGCATCACAGTGGTCGCGACGCGCTCCGATGCCTTCATCGACGATGTTGCGGACGTCACCACCGGCGATCGGGTCAAAAAAGGCGAGCCGCTGATGCGGCTGTATTCGGCCGAGATCGCGACGGCGAGCGCCCAATACCTTACCGATCTGAACGGAAGCGGCCGTGCCTCGGCCGGGGCTCGCCAGCGCCTCGAGAATCTTGCGGTCCCACCCGATGTGATCGCCACAATCGACCGCACCCGCCAGGTTCTGACTTCCATTACCTGGAGCGCGCCGCGCGATGGTGTGATCCTCGAGCGCAACGCAGTCGAGGGCATGAAGGCGTCGCCTGGTGACGTGCTCTTCCGCCTCGCCGACGTCTCGACCGTCTGGATCGTCGCCGACGTACCCGAATATGAGTTGGGAGCCGTGAAGGTCGGCGCCGTCGCCACGATCCGGGTTCGAAGTCTGCCTGGCCAGAGCTTCAGCGGCCGTGTCGCCTTGATCTATCCGCAGGTCACCAGGGAAACACGCACGACCAGGGTGCGGATCGAGATCCCCAATCCGGATGGTCTGTTGCTGCCGGACATGTATGCCGATGTTGAGATCGGCAGCGGGAACAATGCCGCGGTCGTCGCTGTCCCCGACAGCGCGGTGATCGACACCGGCACGCGGCAGGTCGTGATCCTCGACAAGGGCGAGGGCCGCTTCGAGCCGCGGGAGGTCAAGATCGGCCTTCAGGGCGGCGGCTTCACCGAAATCCGCAACGGCGTTGCCGCCGGCGACCGGGTCGTGGTCGCGGCGAATTTCCTGATCGACGCCGAGAGCAACCTGAAGGCTGCGTTGAGCGGCATGACGAATTCGGAGACTGTGCCATGATTGCCCGGCTCATCGCGTGGTCCGCACGCAATCTCGTCCTGATCTTCGTCGCCACAGCCTTCGCGGTGGCCGCCGGAGCCTATGCTTTGAAGACACTTCCGCTGGACGCCATTCCGGACCTTTCGGACGTTCAGGTCATCGTCTACACCGAATATCCCGGCCAGGCGCCGCAGGTGGTCGAGGACCAGGTCACCTATCCCCTGACGACTGCAATGCTGACCGTGCCGAAGTCCAAGGTGGTGCGTGGGTTCTCCTTCTTCGGTGTTTCCTTCGTCTATGTCATCTTCGAGGACGGCACGGATCCCTATTGGGCGCGCAGCCGCGTGCTCGAATATCTCAACGCCGCCGCGCAGCGCCTGCCGGCTGGCGTTACGCCGGGCCTCGGCCCCGATGCGACCGGCGTCGGTTGGGTCTACCAGTACGCCGTCGTCGCCAAGGACATGACGCTGGCCGAGCTGCGGTCGCTGCAGGACTGGGTGGTGCGATACGCCGCCTCCAAGGCGGAGGGGGTCGCAGAGGTCGCGAGCGTCGGCGGCTTCGTCAAGCAGTATAACATCGTCGTCGATCCGTTGCGGCTGCGCGCCCAGGGCATATCGCTGTCGATGGTCCGCGATGCCGTACGCGCCAGCAATCGGGATGTCGGCGGACGCACGCTGGAGCTTTCCGAATTCGAGTTCATGGTGCGCGGCCGCGGCTACATCAGATCGACGTCCGATATCGAAGACATCGTCCTGAAGACGGATCAGGGCGTGCCTTTGCGCCTCAAGGACGTCGCCAAAGTAGAGATCGGTCCCGACGAACGGCGCGGCATCACCGAGCTCAATGGCGAGGGCGAGGTCGCGGGCGGCATCGTCCTGCAGAGGTTCGGGGCCAATGCCCTGACCGTGATCGAGAACGTCAAGCAAAGCTTGAGCGACATTGCCGGGAGCCTTCCCAAGGGTGTTGAGATCGTGCCTGTCTACGACCGTTCGCATCTCATCGAAGCGGCGATCGAGACTTTGAAGCACACGCTGGCCGAGGAGAGCATCATCGTCGCTTTGGTCTGCGTCGTGTTCCTCCTTCACCTGCGCAGCGCGCTCGTCGCCATCCTGATGCTTCCCGTTGGTATCCTGATGGCGTTTGGCGCCATGAAGGCGATCGGGCTCGGCTCCAACATCATGAGCCTCGGTGGCATCGCCATTGCCGTCGGCGCCATGATCGACGCCGCTATCGTCATGATCGAGAATGCCCACAAGCATCTGGAGCGTGCGCCGCCCGGAAAGCCGCGAGTTCAGATCCTGATCGACGCGGCGAGCGAGGTCGGCCCTGCGCTGTTCTTCAGCCTCCTCGTCATAACGGTATCGTTCCTGCCGATCTTTACGCTCGAGTCGCAGGAAGGCCGCATGTTCGGTCCACTCGCATTCACCAAGACCTTCTCTATGGCGGCCGCAGCCATCCTGTCGGTCACGCTGGTGCCAGCCTTGATGGTGGTCTTCGTGCGCGGCCGGATCATCCCCGAACACAAAAACCCGATCAACCGCTTCCTGATCTGGGTCTACCGTCCAGTCATCCGCGGCGTGCTGAAGGCGAAGGCGCTTACCATCGCGCTTGCGCTTGTCGTGCTTGGAGTATCCGTCTGGCCTGTGAGCCAGATCGGCTCGGAATTCATGCCGACCCTGAACGAAGGCACGCTGATGTACATGCCGACGACCCTGCCTGGCATCTCCGTCACCAAGGCGGCGGAACTCTTGCAGATGCAGGACCGGATCATCAAGTCCTTTCCGGAAGTGGATTCGGTCTATGGCAAAGCGGGGAGGGCGATGACCGCGACCGACCCGGCCCCCACCGAGATGTTCGAGACCATCATCAATCTGAAACCAAAGGATCAATGGCGCTCTGGTGTCACCATCGACAGCCTGAAGACCGAGATGGACAAGGCTCTGCAGTTCCCCGGCGTCTCCAACGCCTGGACCATGCCGATCCGCGCCCGCATCGACATGCTTTCGACGGGAATCCGGACGCCTGTCGGCATCAAGGTGTTTGGCACCGATCTTGCGGAGATGGAGAAGATCGCACGCCAGATCGAAAAGGTCCTCAAAACGGTTCCGGGCACATCAAGTGCCTATGCCGAGCGGGTTATCGGCGGCTATTATCTCGACATCGTCCCGGATCGGGAGGCGCTCGGCCGTTACGGCCTTGCCGTCGGCGACGTCCAGGACGTCATCGCGACCGCGCTTGGTGGCGAAACCGTTACGACAACCGTGGAGGGCAGGGAGCGTTACGGGGTCAATATCCGCTACCCCCGCGATCTGCGCTCGAATCCCCAGTCGATCGCAACCGACGTCGAAGTGCCGTTGCCCGGTGGAGGCGCCGTTCCGCTCGGTGAGGTGGCAAAAGTTCAGCTCACGCGCGGCGCGACCTCGATCCGCACCGAGAATGGCCAGCTTGCGACCTACATCTTCGTCGACATCAACGGCCGGGATCTCGGCGGCTATGTAGCCGGCGCCCAGAAGGCCGTCGCGGAGACGGTGAAGCTGCCGCCCGGCTATTCGGTCGGCTGGAGCGGGCAATTCGAATATCTGGAACGGGCAGAGGCGCGGATGAAGATCGTCGTGCCCGTTACGCTGCTGATCATCTTCCTGCTGCTCTATCTCAACTTCCGGGCGCTTACCGAGACGTTGATCGTCATGCTGTCCTTGCCCTTTGCCCTTGTCGGCGGAATCTGGCTGATGTGGTGGCTTGGCTTCAACATGTCGGTGGCGGTGGCGGTCGGCTTCATCGCACTTGCGGGCGTCGCAGCAGAGACTGGTGTCGTCATGCTTATCTATCTGGAGCAGGCCATGGCCGAAGTGAAGGCAGAGCGGGATGCACACAGTCGGCCGTTCAACCGGGCAGATCTCTACGAGGCGATCATGCTTGGCGCAGTGGAACGCGTGCGGCCGAAGATGATGACTGTCGTCGCCATCATGGCCGGTCTGATCCCAATCCTCTGGAGCACTGGCGCCGGCTCGGAAGTGATGCAGCGCATCGCTGTACCGATGATCGGTGGCATGATCTCATCTACGATCCTGACCCTGGTCGTGATCCCGGCGATCTACGGGTTGGTCAAGGGATGGCGGCTGCCGAAGGGCATTGCATCGACGACGACCGAAAAGGCTGCGCTCCCGGAACCTGTAACGTTTGACCTCGCCGCCGAATGAGGTGCGGCAATCCGCGTGGTGATTGCCGCACCTGGCGCTGCCATGTACTATCGGCGTGCCGGTCGTCGATGCAAGGCATTCCGGGGCCGGCAGGGAGGAACTACAATGTTACGTTCAATTTCTCTTGCGCTTTTCTTGTCGGTCATCCCAGCGGCCGCCTTCGCGAATTCATGCCCGACCATCATGGCCGCGATCGACGCGGCGTTGCCGTCCGCAACCCTCGCGGACGCCGATATGACCAAGGTCAAAGAACTGCGTGCCCAAGGCGAGAAATTGCATGCCGCCGGCGATCATGCAGGATCAGAGGCTGCGCTCAACGAAGCCAAGAAGATGCTCGGCATTTAGTTGCGACGAACGCGGGCTTTCGCGGCCGCGCGCGGCCTTGTCCGTTCGTCTCGACGTCACGCGGCGCGGGGTTACCGTGGACGACATCGTGATCATGTAGCGATCGGGTCTGCATCTGTGCAAGTCTTCTGCCTCTTGGAGACAAACTCCAGATCTGGCGACCTAATGTGCACCGCTTTCGGCAAGGTGACCCAAGATTCCGTCAGTTGCCAAACGCCTAAACATCGCATCGACCTCAGCGGGCGACGGCTTCGCGCCTCGGTCGAGCCACCAGGTCAAAACGGCCATGTAGGCGCCAACGACATACTGGACGACGAGGTCGTGCGGGATGACCCCCACGGAATTCCTGTCGGGGGTCGCAGGCAGTTCTGCCCGCACCAGATCGGACAATATCTGGCGAATCATCCCAAGGCTGACGTCGCCGCCGCGACCGCCAGCCAATGCCCGGTAAAGCTCCAAATGGTCGCGCGCGTGTTCGAACATGGTCAGGCTGAAGCCCAGGCTTCGGGTGCGCCTATCTCCTGGCGTGGCAAGGGCCTCTCTCTGTCTGTCGGTGAGCAGTTCGCGCAGGTGCTCGTCCAGTCCGCGCCTCTTTAAATCGTCCTTGCTGGTGTAGTGGGCATAAAACGTCGATCGGCCGACATTTGCCGCCTCGCAGATGTCCTCGACCGTGATCGCCTCATAGCCCTTTTCCAGGATCAGCGACGTCAAGGCGTGCTGCAGCGTCCCTCTCGTACGGGCGATGCGGCGGTCCATCGCTCTTTTTGCCATCTCGATGGTCCGGACACTATTCAAGGCCATTTCAAAGCGGAGTGTTCAATTCCGGACATTCGAGCCATTCTGTTCGTTGACGAATTCGGGACACTATGTCTGATATCGAACGCCTTGTCAGGTTAGTGGCCGATGGCTTCGGAAGCAAGCCTGCGCCTCATCCCCAACCGAGCGCATCTTGGAGCACGAATGAATTCGGTTGGCACCGTCAGGTAGCGCGGAGGACTCATTGGATCACGAACGTTATCGTCGGATGCACGGCCGCTCGGGCGCATCCATGAAGAAGGCATCATTTGAGGCGTCGTTGAAGGGCAAGAAGCAGATAGCAGAAGATACCTGGGCCTTCGTCTTCTCGAAGCCGGACGGATTTCGTTTCAAGGCGGGCCAACATGTGCGGATGACGCTCATTGAGCCTCCCGAAACGGACCGCGAGGGCGATAGCCGGTTTTTCTCGCTCACCAGCACACCTCAGGAAGCCGATCTCGTTGTCGCCATGAGAATGCGTGAGACGGCATTCAAGCGGGTTCTCAGTCGCCTGCAAACCGGGGACAAGGTCCTGATACAAATGCTCCTGGAGGTTCCGCACGGGGCTTTTGCACTGCATGACGATGCGACACGGCCCGCGGTTTTTCTCGTTGGCGGGATCGGCATCGTTCCGGCCTTCTCGATGATCAAAGATGCGGTCGAGAGGAAGCTGTCGCACAGGCTGTTTTTGCTCTATTCGAACCGACGCCCAGAGGACGCTGCATTTCTCAGGGAATTGCAGGAGCTCTCGGCGCAAAACCCGTCTTTCACGCTGGTTGCGACGATGACCGAAGCAGCAAAGTCGGCGCATTCATGGAACGGCGAAACCGGGCGCATAACCCATTCCATGCTGACGAGGCATGTCGGCGCCCCGCTACTCCCCGTCTATTACATTTCCGGTCTACCGGAGATGGTCAGCGCTATGAAAACGATGCTGGCGGAGTCAGGGGTCGGCGAGGACAGCATACAGGCTGAGGAGTTCACCGGCTTCAACTTCAACGAGATTGGCGATGTCGCCGGCCGCACGTGGAGGCGATACATCCCCGCAGCGTCAACGGCGCTGGCTTTAACCATACTGGTGGCTCTGCACGCCGGTGTCGCGGCCTCGATATTTCGCAACGACCTCGGCGGAGGGGCGAACCCGATCTGGTATGTAGCGATTGGGATTGTTCTCGTTCTTGCGCTATTCAAGATCAGGTATTTCGTCGGTCGCCATCTCGCCGGTAGGGACGCTACTGGCAACGCATTCCGCCGGCACGCCGACCATGCAGAACATCGGCGGGATGGCCCCGACGCCACTTTGTAGCCTGTTGCGACATAGGAGCGGCGCCTCCATCGGAAGTCTTCTCACGCATGCCGCCAGACTACCGTCGTAGCGGAGTCACGCGAGCGAGGTCGTTTCGGATTGCGACGGCGGCGACACCGCCTTGACCCATGGCGTGGGAAATCTGATCAAGCCCGCGCACAACGTCGCCAGCCGCGTATAGCCCCACTACCGAGGTCCTCTGATGGTCATCGACTATCGGACAGCCGTCACTCGAAACTTCGGCTTCTATCGCAGTCGCAAGTTCCGATCGGATATCGGAGCCCAACGCTGCATAGACGGTTGCGAACAAGCGGCGGCTAGCCGGTGTCGCGATCACTATGCCGTCCTTCATCAGTTCGAAACCCAAACACGGGCCGTCAACCGCTTGAATGGCTCCTTTTTCGAGGCGCGATCTCTGCGCGGCGTCGAGTTCATGGGTGTTCGTCGGCGCAATCAAAGTGACATTGTCGGTGTAACTGCGGATGAACTCCGCTTCACACGTCCCGTGTTCGCCGGTTCCTATAACCGCGACCGCGCTATCGGTCACCTCATAGCCATCGCAGATCGGGCAATAGCGCAACAAGCCACGCGCAAGAGCTTCATCGTGGATATTGGCAGGCATTCCCGGCCTCCGGTTGAAGACCCCCGTCGTCAAAAGCACAGTGCGTGTTCGAAACGCACCTGCGCTTGTTTGGACGACAAACCTGCCAAAGCCTCCCTGCAAGGAGACCACGTTGCCAGCCCAATGGCGTACCCCGTAGCGCTTTCCTTGCTCCCGCATGCGCGTGAGCAGTTCGGATCCTGCAATTCCATCGGGAAAACCTGCGAGGTTACGGGTGAGCGGTATCAGGTCGGCTCGACTCTCACCACCATCGGCCACAAGGACCGAGAGATGGAAGCGAGCAAGGTAAATCGCCGCCGTCAAACCGGCCGGTCCTCCCCCTACAATCAGACAGTCGAGCAATTCGGACGTGTCCAGTGGAGCATCAGAGATTGGGAGCATCAATCATAACCTCGGCCGGCGCTAATTGACATCAATGATCATGGTGAGCCCGCCGCCGCCCCTCTCCTCCACATTGTTGTTCGTCGTGTGATGCGGGATGTGGCAATGCAACAGCCACTTGCCCTGTCGAAGGGCCCGCCACAGGACATCGTACCTCTGCCCGGGGCCGACATTGACAGTGTCGGCCGTATACCGTGCGGTTTGGGGCAGTGTTGCGCCGTCTACGGCGACGACCTCGAACGGCCCGCCGTGAATGTGCATCGGATGGATGGCGGAGGTGTTGGAGCCCACGAAACGGATCTTGAGCAACTGACCCACCTTCATGTTGATCGTCTCAGTCGCCGGGTAAGACTTGCCGTTGATGGTGAAAAAATTGGGGAAGCCGCCGTCCATCGGCATGGACGGAAAAGTCAGCCCTTCGCGTTTCAGCCATTCTTGGAGTTGAACGGTATATTCCAGGTCGGCGGTGATTGCGTCGGCCGGATTTTTCGGGTCGATGATCAGTGCGCCATAGAGGCCGAGTGCCTGCTGACGGTCGACGTGATCATGGGTGTGATAAAAATATGTGCCGAATTGTTCAACGGTGTATTCGTAGGAAAAAGTTTCACCTGGCTCGATTGGCTTCTGCGTGACGTAGGCCGGGCCGTCCATCGCGTTGGGCACGTCGAGGCCATGCCAATGCACGGTCGTGCTTTCGGGCAGCCGGTTGGTGACGTTGATGCGAACGCGGTCGCCTTGGGTAACGCGCAGCGTCGGACCTGGAACCTGCTTGTTGTAGGCAAAGGCCTCGACCGTCACCCCAGGCAGAATTGACCAGCGGATAACCGAAGCCTCGAGATCGAAAACCTTGACGCCGTTCTCGATTCGCGGTTCGAGGACAGTGCCTCCCCGTGCCGTGGGATCAGCCTTGAAACTCACCAGCCTAGGATCGACCGCCGCCATGTCGCGCATTGCCGCGGCGGGCGTGTCGCGGTCCATGATCATGCCGGGGGGCATGATGGCTCCGCCAACCTCGCGGGCCGACAGGCCCATGTTGATCCAGTTCGCAGGCGCGATCATGCCGACCGCAAGCGCCAGCAGGGATACTACTCCTAGGGCAGTGATCTGTGCCGTCGTCGCGTCCGTCTCCATTTGGTGACCGCCGCTCTTCTTGCCCTTATGGGAGCCCATGTCATGGCTCTGCGCCTTATGACCGCCGGAGCCGGCGTGGTCCATTTGCATCGGCGCGTCTTGCTTTGGGGCGGAATGCTTCGGACTCTCGTTCTTGGGGGGTTGCTCGCGCCGCGTCATCAGCCCATGCTTCAGCTTGCGTGCGACCAGCCAGACATTGGCGGGATAGGCCAGCGTAAAGCCGGCGATGACGCCGATCGACATCACGCCCCAAAACAGCAACTCAGTCGGCTCCATGGCGCGCATATCGCGGCCCATCATCAGGAAGCTCATGACGGGCGCCATGCCTGCCATCATGAAATTCATTGAGATGAACTCGGGCAGGAAGCTCTTCCTTACATTCTCCCAATAGGTGCCGCCCATCATCGATTTCATGAACAGCGACTGGAAGATGAACAGGCCGAAGGCGAAGCCGGCGAGATATTCCACGATGAGGTCGAGCCACATCGGCAGGCCGAGCGCGGCGGTGATGACGGCGGCAAGGATAATGCCTGTGGCATCGCCGGCGACGCAATGGATCGTCGAGCCGACGCCCTGCTTCCAAAGCGGGCTGGTAAAGGCCTCGTGCTCGCCCGGACGCGGCTCCTTGTCGGCCAGCACGTAAAGCAGCAGGCCGAGCGGTCCCATATAAAGGGTCACCAGGATGAAACCCCATTTCATCACCACCGGCTCAGGATTATTACGGTACTGGTCGAGGCCGACATAAAGCGTCGAGGCGGCCGCAATCGCGAACCAGGCGACGAGAAAATAATCGATCGGTTGAATGAGCATGTGTCCGCCCTCGATCATCCGCCTCATGTGATCGGGCGGCACAGCTTAACTGGTGTCATGAACGCGGCCGGCGCGTTTACGATCCGCGCCGGCCAAAGATAGGTTTACTCAAGCAGCCATCTTCTCGTTGTCATACCCGGCAGACTTGATGACGTCACGAATTGCGGTTTCGTCTGCCCTGGTATCGACGGCGACCGTCGAAGATCCGAGGTCGACCGTCACATGAGCCGCCGGATCGATGCTCTTGACGGCCTTGTCGATCGTGCTGGCGCAATGGCCGCAGCTCATGTCAGGAATTTTGAGTTTCAGCATCGCAGCTCTCCTTTTCGTTTCTGATCGTCACGATATGGGGCTTCCCATCGTGGCAAGGTCAAGGGCCGTTTTTCGATTGGCGGGCCCAAATGGCTTGCAGCAAAATTTAGCCCTTGACCTTCCCATCGCTGGAACCTTTATCTGTCGCTGCAACCAACCAAAAATGGAGTTGCGGAAACATGAACGCCATCATTCGCGACGAATTAGCCGGATCCGTTTCAAGTTCAAATCCCACGGTCCAGCTTGGCATTGAAGGCATGACCTGCGCTTCTTGCGTGCGGCGCGTCGAAAAGGCGATCACCGCCGCGCCAGGCGTTGTCTCGTCATCGGTCAATCTGGCGACCGAACGTGCCGAGGTGACCTTTTCCGGCAAGCCGAACCTTGCTCCCGTAGTCGCGGCGGTATCGGCTGCTGGCTACCAGATGCGTACGGACGCAATCGAATTGGCAATCGAAGGGATGACTTGTGCCTCCTGTGTCTCGCGTATCGAGAAGGCGCTGAAGGGCGTGCCCGGCGTGACCGATGCCAGCGTCAATCTGGCAACGGAACGCGCCAGCGTCCAGATCGTCGCGGGTGCAGTCGAAGCTGCGGCTCTTGAAGGGGCAGTGGCCGCAGCCGGCTACGAAGCGCGTCAGATTTTGCCGGATGCGGACGAGGACCGCGAGCGCGATGGACGGGCCGCCGAAATCCGCGCGCTCAGCCGTTCGCTCGCGATGGCGGCGCTGCTGACCCTGCCTGTCTTCGTTCTCGAAATGGGCTCGCATCTTGTACCTGCGCTCCATCATTGGGTGATGATGACGCTCGGCGAG
Source organism: Mesorhizobium sp. GW821-FHT07A06 (assembly GCF_059419085.1). Taxonomy (NCBI): domain Bacteria; kingdom Pseudomonadati; phylum Pseudomonadota; class Alphaproteobacteria; order Hyphomicrobiales; family Phyllobacteriaceae; genus Mesorhizobium; species Mesorhizobium sp. GW821-FHT07A06. The sequence goes on along the minus strand of NZ_JBWKRC010000007.1, from coordinate 75,962 downwards.
TGGAACTGGCGCCTGCAATTCCTCCTCACCACGATCGTCCTGTTCGGCCCCGGCCTTCGCTTCTTCCGGAAGGGCGTGCCGGCGCTGCTCAAGGGCGCGCCGGATATGAACGCGCTTGTCGCGCTCGGATCGGGTGCCGCCTGGGCTTACTCGCTCGTCGCGACTTTCATTCCCGATGTCTTGCCGGCGGGCACCGCCAACGTCTACTACGAAGCGGCGGCCGTGATCGTGACGCTGATCCTGCTTGGCCGCACTCTCGAAGCGCGGGCCAAGGGTCGGACCAGTGAGGCAATCAAGAAGCTGGTCGGCTTGCAGCCAAAGACGGCGCGCGTGGTCAAGGACGGCATCACTGTAGATGTGCCTCTCGCCGAGGTCCGGGTCGGTGACATGGTTATGGTTCGGCCGGGCGAAAGGATCGCGGTTGACGGCGAGATCGTCGCGGGATCATCCTTCGTCGACGAGTCCATGATGACCGGCGAACCGCTGCCCGTGGCCAAGGATATCGGCTCAGAAGTGGTCGGCGGCACCATCAACAGGGCCGGTAGTTTTTACTTCCGAGCCACGAAGGTCGGCTCCGCGACACTGCTTGCTCAGATCATCCGCATGGTCGAGGCTGCCCAAGGCTCGAAGTTGCCGATCCAGGCGCTCGTCGACAAAGTGACGGCGTGGTTTGTCCCAGCCGTCATCGCGGCTGCCATGCTTACCTTTGCTGTCTGGCTTTTCTTCGGGCCGGATCCTGCGCTCTCGTTCGCGCTGGTCAACGCGGTTGCGGTGCTGATTATTGCCTGCCCCTGCGCCATGGGTCTCGCCACGCCTACCTCGATCATGGTCGGCACCGGCCGCGCCGCCGAGTTGGGTGTTCTCTTCCGCAAGGGCGATGCGCTTCAAACATTGCGTGACGCCACTGTCATTGCACTCGATAAGACCGGGACGCTCACCGAAGGTCGGCCCGAACTGACCGATTTCGTGGTGTCAGGTGGATTTGTCGAGGCGGACGTACTGCGGCTCGTCGGGTCGGTCGAGGCGCGCTCCGAACACCCGGTCGCCGAGGCGATCGTGCGAGCGGCAGAACGTCGCGGCCTCGTGCTCACCGATGTCACGGACTTCGAGGCCGTCGCTGGCTTCGGCGTCACCGCAATCGTCCAAGACCGTAAGCTTGAAATCGGCGCGGACCGGTTGATGACCAGACTTGGCCTGGACATCTCGGCTTTTGCCGTGGCATCGGCGCGTCTCGCAGACGAGGGTAAGACCCCGCTTTACGCCGCCATCGATGGCAAGCTTGCCGCAATCATCGCAGTTGCCGATCCGGTGAAGGCGTCGACGCCAAAGGCGATCGAGGCGCTGCATGCGCTTGGTCTTCGGGTCGCCATGGTGACCGGTGATAACCGCCGCACGGCCGAGGCGATCGGACGTCGCATCGGTATCGACGAAATTGTCGCCGAGGTGCTGCCCGACGGCAAGGTCGAGGCCGTCCGGCGGCTTGGCCGGGACGGCGCCCGCGTTGCCTTCGTCGGCGACGGTATCAATGACGCACCGGCACTAGCTGCTGCGGACGTTGGCATCGCGATTGGCACTGGTACGGACATCGCCATCGAAAGCGCCGACGTCGTCCTGATGTCTGGCGATCTTCGCGGCGTGGCCAATGCGATTGCGCTCTCCAAGGCAACGATCCGCAACATCGGTCAGAATCTGTTTTGGGCCTTTGCCTATAACATTGCGCTCATACCGGTTGCTGCCGGCGTGCTCTACCCATTCTACGGGACGCTCCTTTCTCCCATGCTCGCTGCCGGCGCCATGGCTCTTTCCAGCGTCTTTGTGCTGACGAACGCGTTGCGTCTCAGGCGCTTTCGCGCACCGATTGACGATCGATCACAAGCCAAGCAACTTTCCGAGATGGCCGAACCGGCATGACGGAACGGATGCAGACGTGTTTATCTAAGAGTCCAGTTCAAGAAGGCGTACGGCCTCTCAAACCGACAGGAGTTCGATCGTGAACATTGGGGAAGCCGCAACGGCGTCAGGCGTCTCGGCCAAGATGATCCGCTACTACGAATCGATTGACCTGATCTCGAACGTTGCCCGAACCGACGCCGGCTATCGGGTCTATTCCGAAAGCGACGTTCATGCCCTACGCTTCATTCGCCGTGCCCGGGATCTTGGCTTTTCAGTGAACCAGATGGCTAATCTGCTCGCGCTTTGGGGCGACCGCTCACGCGCCAGTGCCGATGTCAAGCGTATCGCCATGGAACACGTGGCGGAACTAGAGCGCAAGATGCGTGAACTCCGCGATATGTCGAAGACGCTTCGTCATTTAGCTGAGCACTGCCAGGGGGACGGTCGGCCGCATTGCCCGATTATCGAAGATCTTTCGAACGGTCACGATGCTGGACCAGCCAAGCCGCGGAAACGTCGGCAACTCGGCGTCGGCGATGGCGCCCGGCATCGCCACGCCTTCTGAACATTCCGCGCGCCCGAGGCGCGCCAATTGACCTGGGAGACAACAATGCATCGACGCGAATTTCTGGTGGCAGGACTGGCTACGCTGGCGAGTTCAAAGGCGCTGGCGCAAATGAAGATGGATGACATGTCCAACATGGACTCCATGCCGGGTATGGATATGGGCGCGGGGCACGACATGGGCGCCATGTCGCAAAGCGCTGTCGCCCTGCCCGAAGGCGAGGCGCTGCGCGAATTGCCGCTGCTTGCCAATGAGGCCAACGCGCCCGGCCAATTCAAGGCGAGGCTGACGGCGGAACCAGCCGTCGCGCGCTTCGCGGAGGATAAGGACACGCCGATACTCGCCTACAACGGGACGAGCCCCGGCCCGCTGATCGAGGCTTTCGAGGGCGACCGCGTCGAGATCACCTTTGTCAATCGCATTGCCGACGAGGCAAGCACCATCCACTGGCACGGCATGCCGGTGCCGGCCGACCAGGACGGCAATCCGATGGACCCGGTGGCGGCCGGCGCGAGCCGTGTCTACGCCTTCGATCTGCCGGAAGGCTCCGCCGGCTCCTACTGGTATCATCCACATCCGCACGGCAAGACGGCCGAGCAGGTTTATCGCGGGCTGGCCGGCGCCTTCGTCGTCAAGGCGAAGGCCGATCCGATCCCGGCCGCGTATGGCGACACCGTGTTGGTCTTCACCGACCTGCGGCTTGCCGCCGACGGCTCGATGCCCGAAAACACCATGACCGACCTGATGAACGGCCGCGTTGGCGACCATGTGCTGGTCAACGGCCAGAAGAACCCAAAGCTCTCGGTCAGGGTGGGAGCGAAACGGCGCCTACGGCTCTACAACGCCACGAATGCACGTTTCCTGAAGCTCGCCTTCGATGGCGCGCCGATGACGATCATCGGCAGCGACGGCGGCTTGCTGGAGGTTCCAGTGGCGGCGGAGGAGATCCTGCTCAGCCCGGCGGAGCGTCTTGAACTTATCGTATCTTTCGAGAAACCCGGCCCAATCACACTATACACGCTAGACTATGATCGCGGCTGGATGGGCGCCGGCCGCCCGGCCGATGCCGGGCTGACGCTCCTGACGGTCGATGTCTCGGAAATTCCCGCCGAGCCTCTGCCGCCGCTACCGGACCGGCTGCGGCCTATCGAGCCGCTATCTGCCCCTGCGGTCAGCCGGCGGCTCGTGTTCACCGAAACGATGACCATGACCGCCACCGATATGCAAATGGGTTTCCTGATCAACGGCAAGGCCTTCGACATGGCGCGCGTCGACATCGTCGCCAAAGCCGGCCAGACCGAGCTCTGGGAAATCGCCAACAAGGCCGACATGGACCATCCCTTTCATGTCCATGGGACGCAGTTCCAGGTGATCGAGCACGAACGCGACGGCAAGGTCTCGAAACCGACCTATCTCGCTTGGAAGGACACCGTCAATGTCGCACGTGGCGAGACGGTGCGGCTCTTGCTGCGCCAGGAGCGGCCAGGGCCGCGCATGTATCACTGCCACATCCTTGAGCATGAGCAACTCGGCATGATGGGTATCGTCGACGTGCAGGCATAGACGTTGTTCAGCGTGGCTGAACTTGCCATCTACGGCTCACTGTTTGCCAGCGCGTTCCTCGCGGCGACCTTGCTGCCGGTCTCGTCCGAAGTGGTGCTTCTTGGCCTGTTGGCCGCGGGCCGTGGCGATCCGGCGCTGCTCTTTGCGGTCGCTACGACCGGCAACACGCTCGGCTCGATGGTGAACTGGATCCTGGGGCGTGGCATCGACACGCTCCAGTCCAGGCGCTGGTTTCCGGTCACTTCCGGGCAGTATGAGCAGGCGGGCCGCACGTTTCGCCGCTATGGTGCGTGGACGCTCCTGTTCGCTTGGCTGCCTGTCGTTGGGGACGCTTTCACTGTCGTCGCGGGCGCGGCGCGAGTCCCACTCGGCTTGTTTGTGCTGCTCGTCGGGCTGGGAAAGGCGGCGAGGTATGCGGCAGTCGTCCTAGGAACTCTATGGGCGATGGGTTAAGCGGCGGTCTATTCCTGGGAAGCGCCACGCGCGTCCGCTCGCCCAAAGGACATGCCGCGCATGACGCCGTCGCGAAAGAACACGAAATGCACAAATGCGGCGGCGACGTGAATGCCGATGAATCCAAGCAGTATCCAGACAAGCTTTGCGTGGATGAAAGCGAAAGCCCGTGCGGATAGCGGACCTAAAGACGGCGCCAACGGCACAGGCAAACCTCCGAAAAGCCGCGCCGGTGGCATGAAAGGCATCGGTCGATATCCGAGCCATCCCGTTATCAAGACGGCAAGAATCAAAGCGTAAATAGACATGTGAAAGACGGTCCTCGCGCGTTGCGAGGATCGCGAAATGGGCTGAACAGGGGCTTTGGTGAAGGCGCGCCAGCCAAGCCTGAGGACAATGATGGCGAGGATCGTCACACCGGCCGACATGTGGACAGGCAGCCAATTCATCGAGGCCATTCCCGGACCCTTCATCGGACCGAAGGCGACCACAAGCTGAAACGCGAGGGCGAGCACGGTCAGCCAATGCAGCAGACGAATACCCAAGGCCCAGCGCGGGTGACGAACATTCTCGCTCATATCTGACAGGTTCCGGTTGCTGGCGAGCACGAGGTCTTTATGTTTTTCTTCATCTCAAAAGTCATAGAAGTCTTTCTAATACCTTCAAACCTGATCGCTCTCCTCGGGTTGGTCGGGCTGCTGGCCATCATGGTTGCCAGACCGCGCCTGGGACGGGTATGCATTGTGGCGTCTATCCTGTTGCTTGCCATATGTGGTTGGAGTCCGCTTGGACCAGCTGCCCTGATGGCACTCGAGAACCGCTTTGCACAGCCAGTAATCGACAGGCCAGTCACGGGCATTGTCCTTCTTGGTGGCGCGGTCGACACGCATATCAGCAGCGACCGCGGCACTTTGGCAATAAATGAGGCGGGGGAACGGCTGACGGCCACAGTCGATCTCAGCAGACGCTATCCAGATGCAAGGATTTTCCTCTCCGGCGGAGCAAGCCATATCCTGGGCGAAAATGCCAAAATGACAGAGTCGCAGGTCGCGCACGACATTCTCGTGTCGCTTGGCGTATCGCCTCAGCGCATTGAAATGGAAGAGCGATCTCGAAACACGTGCGAAAACGGGACCGAAAGTGCCGCATCGCTTCGCCCGAAGCCCGGCGAACTGTGGCTTCTGGTGACATCCGCGAGCCATATGCCCAGGGCGGTCGGATGCTTTCGCGCGGCCGGCTTCGACGTGACACCCTATCCTGTCGACTACCGGACGCGAGGCGCGGAAGACCTCAAGCGACGAGTCTATACGATTGCCGTCGGTCTCGCAGAGACGGATCTCGCAGCACACGAATGGTTTGGACTGCTGACATACCGGATCGCAGGCTTGACGGCAGAGGTGTTTCCTTCCGCACGTTAATGTCAGGCGTGGTCAGACTGATCGTTATCCGCCGGCCGCCACGACATCGAACAGCGACCAGGTGCGGATGCTGCGCTTGATGGAGAACAGCGCGTAAACGGCCCGCCATTGGAGAATTCGATCGCCCATGGCACATCGGTGGGCCGGCTCCAGAGTTCGGAATTGATGAAGTTGGCGACGCGCACCAGGCCAAGGCCGACCGGCACGCCACTCGAGCCAGCTCTACGAGGCCCTGCTTGAGGGCGTGGTGCTGTTCTTCATACTGCGCATCCTCACCCATTCGCGCCTCAAGTTGAAAACGCCGCGCCTCGTCGGCGGCGCCTTCATCTGCGGCTATGGCCTGTCGCGCATCTTCGTCGAGTTTTTCCGCGAGCCCGACCAGCATCTCGGCTATCTCCTCGGCACCAACTGACTGACCATGGGCATGATCCTGTCCACACCGATGGTGCTGGCCGGCATCTCGGCGATGCTGACCGCCAAGCCGGTGGCACAGCCGCAGCCGGCATGACACGGCTGAAAACCCGCATCGTCCACCTGATCGAGGCACTGGGGCCGATTCCCGTCAACGAATACATGGCGCTCTGCCTGTTCGACCCCGCGGAGGGCTACTACACCACCCGCGAACCGTTCGGGACTCCAAGACTAAATCAGCAAAGTCAGCGTGACGAGATGGCCAAGCGCGGACAAAGTATGGACACTTTGAGCGCCCTGAGATTAGTCTTTGATCAATGAGCCCCCTATGATTCGATAGAGGCGCTTGAGCCTTAACCAAAAATAAACGCTGTGGTGCAAACTGGAATTATGTGGACCACCGGTTCAAAATGGCAGGCTCGGCGCCTCATTTCGATAGCTATCGCGTTCGCGATGCTGCTGTCAGCGTTTGCCGCGCATCCGCCAAGGGCTGAGTCCGCCGACATTCTCGTTGCAGCGATCGCTCATGTTCACGACCAAGGCTCCAAAGACGTCGGGACAGTGTCGCACAGCGCCTTGCATCACGATCATCATGCCGAAATGATCCATCAGTTTGCTGTTAACTTTGTCGGAACCATCAGTCGTCCGGCCTTTTCCCCCAGTCAGGACGGCGCTCGCACTGTCCAGATATCCCTAGATCGCCCTCCAAGAGTCGCTTCGTGCTGATGCACTGAGCGTATCTTTGCCGACGCAGAACTGCGTCTGTCTCCATCCGCTCGGTGTTCGCCCGTCGATCGCAATGCGATCGACCGATCAAGCTAGAGCGGAATTTTCAGGATGTTTATCGCAGCTGCGCGCGCGCGCAAATCTATTCTAAGAAACTTTGAAACTATCGGGTACGAGCCGGACGACGCCGCATGGCGGTCGATAAGGATGGGCGTAAAACGGGATCTTCAGGCCCGCTGCCTGCGTCCCAACGTGCCGATTCCCTCACGGCGAAATCCGATCAAATATCTCAACGCCGTATATCGAGAGACGGGGTCGATCCGCGACACCGTTGTTTCATTTCTCCATGACGGAGCGTGGACGTCCAGCGGCGGGTCCTTCCGGCTCGCCGAGCAGGTCGGCGTCGACCTTCTCCACGAAGCGGTTCGCCGACTGCGGACAGACGGAGCCTTGCAATATCTGGAAGTTGGCGGCGGCTGGGCGGGATTGAAAAGTCCTCGACCGTCAAAGCCTCGCGACATCGCGAGCCTCGCCAGGCATTTTGAAAATGGTCTCGGTCAAAACGTATTTTTCCACTTCACCAACTTGACGCAATGGCATGGCGAGCTGCCCGCGGGCATCGTCGAGCATCCCTATGTCACAGCTGCCGGCCTATCCATTCTGGACACCCACGGCCTTCAGGCCGGGACGGTCGACATTCTTTACTCACAGGCAGCAGCCTATTTCGAAACAGACGTAAAATCGTTCCTCGCCGCAGCTTCGGCCCTGCTGCGAAATGGCGGGCTGCTCGTATTCAACCTCCGACCGGAATTTGCCGGATTGGTTTCGGAGTGCGCGCGTGCCAACGGCCTGGCAATGCGCAAATGGTGCAACGCCGGTGGCATGAACGGCATCATTGTCGCGTTCGAAAAGCAGCCGATTGCACGGAGGACGAAACCGCCAACTGGCAACGTCGAAATACACTTGCCCCGTGCGAAATTGCTGCGGCCTGGGGAGAGCTCTGCCATGCTTTCTGAACTGGATCCTCATCCTGCAAATCGGCTGGACGCAGGAGAATTGGGCTTTCCGCAAATGCTGGAGGTCTTTCGATGAACAGACGCATGTTTTTGATCGGCGGTGTCGCAACGGCTCTCGCGCCAGGCCGCGCAATGGCGCAAGTTCAGACACCGCAAACACTTGACGCTCGCATCGCGAACGTTCAGCGCGAACTGCAAGCGCAGCGCGCCGACGGCAAAACGCCATCTTGCAAGTGGATTGCTGAACAGCTGCAAGTCGGCCTGACCTATCGAGATCGGCGGATCGCCGCATTCAAAATAGTGCAGGAGGTCCCGTACAAGCTGACCGCGTGGACTGGTAATCCGGACAGTCTGTTCGCAATCGATCGCGGTGATTGCCGCCACAAATCGGCAGCCTTGCTTCAGCTAATTCGATCCTGGAAGGCCGACGCTCGGCCAATACAGGTTCCATTCGACTGGGCCGACTTGCCAATACCGCAATCGGTACTGCAAACGTTGGCCGAAACGCGCGGCTTCCACGATACCGTGGAGATCAATGTCGACGGCAAATGGATCCTGGTCGATGCGACTTGGGATCTGGCCCTGGGAAAAGCAGGCTTTCCGGTTCTTGCAAATTGGAACGGCGTCGAACCGACACCGGCCATTACCCCTCGTGCAAAGGTCGTCGTGCGCCAAGGAGATATAAAGGCGGGAACCGATCTCTACGCACATTTCGGGTTCAAATGGCCCGAACGCAAACGCACATTGGCCTTCAACCGCGCTTTCAACGCCTGGACCGATGACCTGCGTGCGGCTGAGAATGCGGTCAAAGGCTAGCTTCATGGAAAATGCATCCAACGCTAGCCATCAACCCGCCAAGCACGGAGCTCGTATCTATACCGTTATGGCGATGTTTGCCTTTTTCTTTGCTGCCATAGCCGGGCGCCTGGTGATGCTCGGAAACATGGATCGGCCCGATAGAGGCTACGCTGCAGTACCGCCTTCTGTTGCGCGGCCGGATATAGTCGATCGGAACAACGTGACACTCGCGATGGATATCGCAAGCTTTTCCGTCTACGCCGAGCCGCGCCGAATTATCGATGTCGACGAGGCGGCTGAGGGCCTGAAGAGCGTTTTTCCAGACCTCGATTTCACTGACCTTCACAAACGTCTGGGGAATGGCAGTGGCTTTGCGTGGATCAAACGAAGCGTAACGCTTGCTGAAAAGGACCGGCTCTGGGCGCTAGGAATCCCCGGGGTTGGAATTCGGGACGAAACGCGTCGCCTTTATCCCAATGGGCCTGCAGCTGCGCACGTCCTGGGATCGGTCAATATAGACAATGCAGGGATTGCTGGCATCGAACGCTGGATCGATAAACAAGGACTGCAGGATCTCAGATCAGCCGGCTTAAACTTTAATCGACGGGATCTTGAGCCGGTTGTTCTCAGCCTGGACCTGAGGGTCCAGTATGCGTTGAGCGACGAGTTGAGGAAAGCTGTCGTCCGCTTCAGCGCCATCGCTGGGGCGGGGCTGGTGTTGGATGTCATCAATGGCGAAGTGATTGCACTGGTGTCGCTGCCCGATTTTGACCCCAACATTCCCGCTGATGCACTGAAGCCGGACCGTATCAATCGCATCAGTGTAGGCACTTACGAAATGGGGTCTACCTTCAAAGCCATGACCACCGCCATGGCGCTGGATTCGGGCGTGTTCAACATCCACTCCGTCCTTGACGCCAGTCGACCTTTGCGATTTGGCCGGTTTGCGATCAACGACTACCGCGGTCAGGCAAGGCCGCTGACTGTTCCCGAGGCGTTCGTCTACTCGTCGAACATTGCGATGGCCCGAATGGCCATGGGTGTTGGCGTCGAAAAACATAAGGCATTCCTGAAGCGGCTGGGTCAGTTCGATCGCCTGACCACCGAACTGCCCGAGAACGCTGAGCCGCTTATTCCTCCAAACTGGAGCGAACTGAGCACCGCCACGATCGCCTTTGGCCACGGCATGGCCGTTACACCGCTACAGGCGACGATGGCGGTCGCGGCGCTTGTCAACGGCGGGAAGCTTATCCGGCCGACTTTTGTCAAGGGAGCCTCCTTGGAATCGCGAATTTTAGCCACGGATGTGGTGACATCGGAAACGGGGCAGGCCCTGCGGTTTCTAATGCGGCTGAACGCCGAAGTCGGTTCCGCAAAAAAAGCCGACATTCCAGTGTATTTCATTGGAGGTAAGACAGGCACTTCTAACAAGGTGGTCAACGGCCGCTACTCCGGTGACCGGGTGCTGACAGCCTTCATGGGCATCGCGCCCGCAGACCAGCCCCGCTATCTATTCCTGACAATTCTCGATGAGCCCCAGGCACTGCCGGAAACCAGCGGATTCAAAACGTCGGGCTGGAACGCGGTTCCGGTGACAGGGGACATCATGAAGCGGGTTTTGCCGCTTCTCCCGATCGCACCTTACAAGGAGCGGCCGACCAATCCCTTTCCGTCCATGGTGCGGATCGCAGCCTGGGGTTCCGAACGATTTGCGCCGGTTCTTCCCGTCGCCAACAAACCCACAATGGAAGCTGTGGCAGCCCCAGTAAAACCGTAACGGAGTGACAAAATGGAAGACACCATTCGAATTGGAAGAAACCCGCAAGCGAAGATGGCATTCACCTCATACGTCAAGGGAGCGTTAGTTGCGATTGGTTCTTTCGCCATGCTCGGAACTGTTGCGGCGTTGTGGACAAACCCTTTCTTCATACGCATGACGCCTACAAACGGCTTCGAAGTCGGGTTGCTTGCGTTGCAGGCGGTTTTGCTCGGAATTTATGTCACGATTCCAGTTCCCGCCTGTGCTCTGAAACTCGCGAGTCTCGGCGGTATCGCCAATTACATCGGAATCGCTTGCCCAATCTGCAACAAGCTCTTGCTCTTTATGTTTGGTGCCAGCGCGCTGTTGACTTATTTGGAGCCCGTACGGATTTATCTGGCCGCAGGCGGAGCGCTCGTGACCGCGGTCGCTGTTTACGTCCGGTGGCGCAACTTTCGCATCGTTTCGTATCCTACGCCTTCCTTCGCCGATCAGCCTCCCGCTACCGTCTAGGGAGGTCCTGGTCGGCACGACCATGACAAGCGGGGCGCCGTGATCGCGCCCCGCAGTACTTTGTGCCCTATGCGGCCATCCTGGCGCAGCTTTCGGCACACTGGCGGCAGGCGTCAACGCATTCTTGCATCTCGCCTAGCCGTTCGCATTCATTCGCGCATTGGCCACAGATCTCGGCGCATTCACGGCAGACATGCTTGTGATGCTCGGAGCCGAGCAACATGAAATGCGCCGATGTTCGACAGATTTCGGCGCAGGCCATCATCAAGGTAAGATGCTTCCTCTCGGCATGTTTTCCGCTCATTTCCAGACAATGGCCCATCGCAGTCGAAAGGCATGTTGAATAGCAATGCAAGCACTCCTCTATGGAGGCCCTCATTACTGGGTTCAGTTGGTGCATGGAAATTCTCCTATGAACGTTCGTGTCGTATGCAGTCGAGCTTGACTATTTTGCATTGGTCTCAAGCCACTTCGCGTAGTCCTTGATTTCCTTCTTTTGAGCATCAATGACCACCTGCGCCTTTTTCTTAGCGTCGGCATTGTCGCCGTATTTGAGCTCGACTTCCGCCATATCGATCGCGCCCTGGTGATGGGCAATCATCCCGCAGATGAAGGCGACGTCAGCATCCTTGGCCTTGATACCCTCCATCATGGCTGGTTCCATTTTCATCATTGACGCCATGTATGCCTGGTGGGCTTCGTCCATGCCGGATGCATCCATCTTTGGCATATCCATGCCAGCCATTTGTTCAGCTCCGGATTGACGGCATTGCTGGGGGAGGGGGTTCTCTTGGCTGAAGGCGGCCGAACTTGTGCCTGCGAGTAAAATAGTGACCGCAAGGGTGGCGATTACGTTACGCATGTCTTTCTCCTGTATGTCTGACTTCGACGGATAGGCAGTCACGCTGCGACTATCCGATGGGGGAATGTGGGTTAAGCTGGAAAGGACTGCTTGGGCGGTCGCTCTAGCCGGCCAGTGGACCGAGACGGAAGCGCCCCCGGCGCCTCTGCAACAGCCTCTGAGCTCAACTGACGAAATGCCGGCGATGCAGCGCTGGTGGCAATGCCGACCGCGCAATGCAAAGCCATACAACAATTGCCATTGTCGAAGACTTTATCGCAATCACTGACTCCGCCGGGTCCAGTTAGCGTAACCTCTTCCGATGAAGCTCTATGCGGAGACGGTTGCGAATGAACGGCGTGCGCCGCGGTGGCGAGCGCAAACATCACTGCCACTGCGATGCAGACCGCCATTAGCGTGAGGACGTTTGGGCGCTGATCGGTCACGAAGCTGATAGCCTTCAATTTCGGGGCTAACGAGCACCTGCCGATATTTGTTCCTACGGAAACAAAGAAGACCGGAAATCGACTCGCTCGTCACGCCTTGAAAAGGCCCACCGCTGCGTCCGGCCAGATGGCAGCGCTACCAGATCAACAGCCCAAAATTGAAGAGCCTCTATGACACCACATGCGGAACATTTCACAACGAAGAAACTGCCAAACGGCTGCTGTTTGAAAGATCGTCAGTAATCTCAGATCAGAGATTCCCGAAGCATAGATACTTCATCTCCAGGTAGTCGTCCGCGCCATGGCGTGAGCCCTCCCGCCCCATTCCGGACTGTTTCATCCCTCCGAACGGAGCTGCTTCTGAGGACATTCTCCCGGTATTGATGCCGACCATCCCATATTCCAGAGCTTCGGCCACATGCCATACCTTCTTTAGCTCATTTGCATAGAAGTAGGCAGCAAGCCCATAAATAGTGTCATTGGCCTGCTCGATGACATCCTCCACGGTGCTGAAACGGATGAGTGGTGCCACGGGACCAAACGTCTCATCGCAAGCGACAAGCATTTCTCGACAAACATTGGAAATGACGGTTGGCTCGAAGAAAATGCCTGATTTTCCATACCGCTTCCCACCGCAGAGCAAACGTGCGCCTTTGTTGATGGCGTCATCAACGTGCGATTTCAGTTTTTCGATTGATCTGGCATCGATCATCGGGCCAATGGCGACGCCCGGCGTGAACCCATCACCGACCGATAGGTTTCTAACCTTGTCGGTTAGCTTTTCGGCGAAACGGTCATAGATTCCATCCTGGATATAAATCCGGTTTGCGGAAACGCAGGTCTGTCCCGCATTGCGAAATTTCGCCTGCATTGCGCCTTCGATAGCGGCGTCCAGATCGGCGTCATCGAAGACAATGAAGGGCGCGCTTCCGCCGAGCTCGAGGCTAATTTTCTTGATATGTTCAGCGCATTGCCGCATCAATAGCCGACCGACTTCGGTCGAACCGGTAAAACTGATCTTTCGAACCTTGGTGTTGGTGCAAAGCTCTTTTCCAACCGCATTTCCTTCAGCGGCTAATATCAGATTGAATACACCATCTGGGAACCCGGCCCTTTGAGCCAGGGTGTGCAGGGCAAGGGCCACAAGTGGCGTTTGCTCCGCAGGCTTAAGCACAACGCTACAGCCTACGGCAAGCGCCGGAGAGACCTTGCGGGTGACCATCGACGCCGGAAAATTCCAAGGTGTGATCGCCCCAACGACGCCGATCGGCTGCTTGATGACAAGCATGCGTTTATCCCCCGATGGTGCCGGGAACGTTTCGCCGTAAATTCGCTTCGCCTCCTCAGCGTACCATTCCACATATGCTGCGGCGTGAAGCAACTCGGATCTTGATTCTGGCAGTGGCTTGCCCATCTCGGCAGTGAGAACGGCGGATAGATCGTCGACGTGAGCGATGATGAGGTTGCACCATCGCCGCATGATATCACTGCGTTCTGTGGCCGGTCGTCCTGCCCAATCCTTTTGGGCGACGGCGGCTTTGTCGATGGTCGCCCTTAGAATCCCCAAGTCCATGTCGGGCAAGGAAGCCAGCAAGAGACCGGTCGAGGGGTTGCTGACATCGAAGGTTGCAAGGCTTGGGGAATTGACGAAACCGAGGGCGTCCGGCGTGCTAAGGCAATTGGTGAGGCTCGTTGTGAAGATCATTTGTACCCTTCGCCACCGGATGCGGTGTGATATTGCCTATTCAACTCCAGGGAAATGTACTTGGGACCGTCATACATCGCGCCGGCCTTGGATACTGGAGTTGGCAAAATATCAGCCAGCGCCCGTTCAGGAACAAGCTCCAGCACAAGGGTGGCGTTAGCCCTGAAACCGGTCGCTGCAAGGGGAGGAAAGGGACGCGACCAGGTCTCCCTGTCAGGCCTAGCGAACGCTGCCGACCACGTCGGCGCTGCCCTCATTGATCGTCACCCAAACGCCTGAATTCTCAGTCGACTGGCGCTTCAGGTAGGTGTAGTTGGTGTCCGCGAAGGACAGCACCTTCGATTCCAGATTGTCGAGGATGAACTCGCCGAGGCTGGTGCGGACGGTCAACACGGCGTGCCCGTCGCCGTTCGGCAGCCGCACCACTGTCATCAACAGGTCGCCAGCTGGAACGCCCTCACTCATCAATTCGCGGCGCTTCTCCAGGGCGTAATCCTCGCAGTCCCCGAACCCATTGTCGACGACAGTCCAGTAGTCCTCGACCCCATTGTTTTCCAGGTCCGTCTTCGGCTTGATCCTCGCATTGATGCTGTTGTTGACCATGATGATTTCGGCCCAAAGCTTGCGGGTGAGTACAACAGGCGGACCTTTCGGAGTCATCTGGCGACACTCGCCCGGTAGTCGCTGGCAGAATTCGTAGTGGCCGACCGGCTGCGTGGTGCGGCCGCCCGTGTTCATGAAGGCAGGTCCTGCCGCGTTTGCCGTTCCCCAGCCGGATAGCTGGATCGCCATTGCCAAAAGCAACAGCCTGCCCCTTGCCGTCTTCATTGTTTTTGTCTCCCTGTTTAAGGAGACAGTGACACAGCTGAACTTATTTGGCGCGAAATCTGGAAGTAGATATTAAGTGAAATACAGATTTAACAAGCATAAAAATTGAAGTATTTCGGCAAAAAATTGTTTAGAATTGCGCCATCCTGGGGTTGGTGCGGTCGTTTCGGAAGCCCTGCAGTTGGTAAGCGCCTCCCAGGCAAGGACCGGAAACGCCCATCCAATCGATAATTGTTAGTCCTTTGCGCCACAGGACAATTCAAGCTTCGTCGCAAATATCTTGCTCATATCAGTCCCAGCGGGATCATTGAAAAACGCGTCGGTCAGGGTTTTCTGATTCTGAGAAATGGCGTCGTCGGCATTCGGTCTGATGACAGAGCGAGTACAGGTCGCCGGCAGCTGATCGACCACCAGCTTGTCATCAGTCAAGAAGTCGATGGCGGTGTAGAAGGTTGGATCGTACACGCCGAAATCAATCTTCCCAGCAAGCATCAGCGGCTGTTTCGGCTTCGATTCGAACGAGACGATCAGTTGATCATTCTCAAACTTTGTCGTGAGTGCGGGCGGAGGATCCATCAAAATGTCTTTTCCATCGACGGTTACGAGCTGAAAATAGTTATAATCAGCAAGGGACGCATAGACCGTTTCGGAGACAAGATTCATTTCTGCCTTGTCGAGCTTGAGATCGAGATTCTTGTCGAACTCCATCATCACCGTGCTGGAAAAGATTTCGTCGAATCGCCATAAGTGCCGCAGCGAGTTGACGGAGGACCGGTCAGGGGAAAGCGTGATACTGAGGCTTGCTTCGGCAAAAACGTGTGGGTGTGCGCTTGCCTGGCCCGCCAAGAAAAAGGTGACCATCGGCGCGATTGACGCGGTTCTAAATGCCGATTTGCGATTCATCGATACGCCTCCAAGGTAGGAAAGCAAAGCCTGGAGCTGTTTCGACAAAAGCTTGTTTCTCCCAGGCTCCCCAAATGGATAGCTCGATTTCAAACGGATACCTGGTGTCGACGGGCGTGCTGTACCTTTCGCAGAGCCTCAGCAAATGGTCGCGCAGTCGTCGCCCTTGACGCTTGCTACCCTCAAGTGATCGCTGTCCTCCTGTTTGAGCAGGTCGTCAATGCGCTGGCGCTCGCGCTTGAAGGCTACAAGGTCATCGCCCTTCAGCACCTTGCCGACCGGAAGGCGAACGCGCATCGCATCGACCTTGGTGCCGTTGACGATCAGCTCGTAATGGAGATGGGGACCGGTGGAAAGACCGGTCGAGCCAAGATAGCCAATGACCTGTCCCTGCCTCACTTGGGCCCCTGGCACGATGCCCTTGGCGAAGCCGTTCTGGTGGTTGTAGGAGGTCTCATACCCATTGGCGTGACGTAATATAGTCTGCTTGCCGTAGCCGCTGGCCCATCCGGCCTTCTCGACGATGCCGTTGCCGGCCGCAATGATTGGCGTTCCGATCGGGGCTGCCCAATCTGTTCCGGTATGCATTTTGACGTAACCAAGGATCGGGTGACGCCGAAGTCCAAAACCGGAGGTAAACCTGCCATTGGGAACCGGATTGCGTAGCAGGAACTGCTCGGCGCTGCTGCCGTTCTCGTCGAAATAGTCGGTGCTGCCGTCCTGCATGTGGAAGCGGTAGAAATTGTGCACGGTGCCGCCGAAGGTCGATGAGACATAAAGCAGTTCGGACTCGTCAGAAGGCTGGTCGTCGCCGTCCGGCTGCGAGAAAAGAACATCCATGCGGTCCGAGGGGTTGAGTCGGGACTGGAAGTCGACGCCGGATGCCAGAAGCTTGACCAGTTGCTGGGTCATCTTCTTCGACATGCCGTAGGAATAAGCGGCGCGGTAAATCCCGTCATAGATGTTCGGCAAATTGCCGCGCACCACCACCGGCGACGAATCGTCGAACGCGGTCAGCAATTCGGGATTGGGTTCAGGCTCCTGTGCCGGCACATACTGGCCGTGATCGTCGAGCGCGATGGTCACGATGTGCTGGGTTTTGTCATAAACGCTGGTGCGGACGACCTTTGCCTGCTCGCCGCGAACTTCCAGCCCGACGCGCAGAACGGTTCCTGCCTTGAGCGCTGTGGCGTTCAACAGCTTGGCGATCGCCTCGGACATGCCGGTGGCGTCTTCACCGGTGTACCCGGAATCAGCAAAAGCCTCAGTGACGTCGAGATCCTTGGTGAAGGGAATGATTTCCTCGGCGAAGGCCGGCGCTTGGTCGTTGGCGATTGCACGCGGCGACACCGAGACGTTTTCTGGCACGACCTTGACATCATAGGAGCCGGCGATGCTCTGCGTCAGTTGGTCTCCAAAGCGCTGAGGGTCAACATAGTGCAGCGACGCCACCTGCACCGCGCCATCGCTCAGCCCCGTGCCGGCGCCGCGCACCACCTTTTCCACCTCCTCGGCGGAGAGATCGCTCTTTTCGTCGAAGGAAGCTGTCTCGATCGGGAAATCGACGGTCTTCAGGCTCATCTCGCTTTCGACCTTGGCGCCATAGATCTGACTGACGCCAGTGTCAGTTGGCGCTGATTGCTCGGCACCGTCGTCTGCAAACACCTGCATGGGGTCGAAAGGCGGGTAGGGACGGCTGGTCGTGTGCCCGGCGGCAAGCGCCATCTTGATCTGGACGAAAGGTACGGTGTTGATGACGTCGCGGTCACCCACCTTCGTCACCATCGACACTTCCATGCGCCGGCGGTCCTTGGCCTTGGCGATCTGGCGTAGCGCCACCAGCCTGGTCGTCTTGGCGACTTCGCCGGAATCGCCGCCGTTTTCAACGTGGCCCAACTCGGCTATCTCGGGTGGCGTCGCCAATTGCTGGCGGCCGTCAACAGCGGCGAACAGCGCCACGCCCATCAGCACACTCGAGGTGACACCGGTCAGGAAGGTGCCCGACAGCCAGCGCGCCGAGATCTCGCGCCGGTCAGGCGGGCGGCTGCGGCCATCCGCGACCAGCGGCGGCTCATTGCCGAGCGCAGCGATGACATCGGCTGTATCGTGCATCCAGAAAGGCGCTTCTTCCCCGAGGCGGAACGGCTTTTCGCCGAATTGAGCCGAAACAGTTGCCCGTCACAGCCGGCAAAGTCAACGACGCGGCTGGCCAAAGCGGTGCTCTGTTGGTTCGGCTCATCGTCCAGACCGGTTTCCAATGGCAATGAGGCGGCAGTTTGGTCCGAATGTGACAGTCCCGGCTTTGCAATGGAGTTGGACCTTCGCCTGCGGCGCGTAGTCGTTGAAACCTCTCACTCCACGGTTTTGAGCCTCGCGCTTGACGGAACCTGCCCTTTCGGCGCGGGCAGGGCGTCCGATCCTACAAGACGCGCCCAGTTTGGCCGTTCAAACAAGAAGGCACCAATGCCAGCGCGCTTGAGCAGCATGTAGAGCAGCACGGGGCTGGCCAAAGAGACAACAAGAACCGCGAGGCTGAGTGCCCCCGTTTCGGTGATGAGCCCAGTCCTTAAGGCAGCCGCGCGAAAGACTGACATCGGAAGCGTGAAGGCGACGTAAATCACCAGGGAATGCTCGCCGAGCCAGCGCAGCCAATCCATGAAAGAAAGCCTGACAAGCAGCGCGCCCAGTACGCAAAGCGCCAGGGCGCCCAGCACGGCGAGGCCAAGATGCAGCGGTGGAAAGGTAGCCAGTCCCATATGTGTGACCGTTGGTTGGACCGAGAATCCCGGTGAAAAGACCAGCAAGCCGTTCGCGAGCGCCCAGACGAGCAAACCTGCGACGGACAGGACAGTATGGCGCTGCGTCCATGCGACCAGGCGGAATACGAACGGCGCCGCCGCATAGCCGATATAGAAGAAAACGAAATAGGCAACGAATTGCGTCAGGATGTAGCTGGTCGCTTCGATGCCCGACATCTGCAGCACGGCCGCCAGTGCGATCACGATGGGATCGGGGATTTTCAACTGCCACAACAGCCTTGCCACGAGGCCGAATACAGCCAGCATGTAGATGAACCACAAGACGCCATACGGTTCGATGGCCGACAAGGCGATGTCACGCAGCATCGAGCTGGGGTCCCGGCCATAGATGCCTATCTTCAGGCCGATCATGATGATCGCCCAGACGGCATAGAAATAAGCATAGTGTAAGATTCGCCGGTCGGCATAGCGGCACCACGGTCGATCGATCACCTGCGAAAGGAAAAGCCCTGAAATCAGAAAGAACTCGGGCATCCGAAAGGGAGTCGCGAAACCGATGACGTAATGCAGGAACCCGACTTGCCCGGTATATTCCCCGGTGTTGTAAGCCGCGTACATCATCACAACCAGGATGATCGAAAGGCCTTTTGCCGTATCTACCCAAGGCATTCGCGCGGCGGCGCTCGCAGGCAAAGCTCCGAGTGGGTTGCGCATTTGCGGCGAGTGATCGTTCATGTTCGCACAGTCAATTTCCCCCTTCTTGATCCTCTTTGGTTAATGTAACTATCCAACGATGCGTGATTGGCTTGGAAAATCTTGTCCTGGTAAACGAACTCGCACTGCCGAAGGGCATCTAGTCGCCACGATCCAGCGACCGTTTCGGGACGTTCGCAATGTATTTCGGCGCACACGAATGAGTTATTGGCTGGCCATCAGGCGGAACAATAATTTGCAGCCGAGGTAACAACGGCAGGTTTTTGACGAACTCGGGAGAAAGGGCTTTTGAGCGCCTTGGACGAAGACGAACTCGCCCGGCTGTTGAGAGCCGCAATTGCTGGCGACGAAAACGCTTATGAGCGATTTCTTCGCCAAGCGGCATGCTTCGTTCGAGGTTTCGCCCGGAAGAGGATTGCAAAGGGCAGTGTTGATCCGGAGGACGTAGTGCAGGAAACGCTGCTGGCTATCCATCTGAAACGTCATACTTGGCGGGAAGACGGATCCGTCATGCCGTGGATTTATGCAATTGCGCGCCACAAACTAATAGACGCCTTTCGCCGGCAGGGTCGCCGGATCCACGTGGAGATAGGAGACGTCACCGATAGTTACGCCGAACCGGAAGCCGATGCGGTCAGTGAACTTGAGATTGGTCGGGCACTCAAGACGCTTACTCCAGGTCAGCGAGCGGTAGTATCAGCCGTATCAGTCGAGGGGCATTCGATCGGCGAGACGGCCATGGCCCTAGGCATGAGTGACACGGCGGTGCGAGTTGCGCTTCACCGTGGCCTGAAAGCCATCTTCCGGCGATTTGGAACGAATTGAAATGAAGACGGATGATCTCATCAAGACGTTGACCATCGACGCAAGGCGCCCTGTGCTGTTGTTCCCGTCCATATGGTGGGGGGCGGTAGGTCTGGCAATTCTGGTTGCCGCATTTGTCTTTTTCGCTACGCTCGGCCTTCGACCTGACTTTGCCGCGGCTGCACAGACGCCGCGGTTTCTGTTCAAATTTGTCGTCACCATATCGCTGGCGGCGAGCGCGTTCGTTCCGGCCCGCGCACTCTCAACTCCAGGCAATGCGTGGCGAAAGACAATTCCGTATTTGGCGGTCGCTCCCATACTCATCGCCGTTGCGGTGATCGTCGAACTCTTCCTTCTTCCACCGGATATCTGGGCGGCGAGAATGATAGGCAGGAACAGCCTGGTATGCCTAACCTACATACCGCTAATTGGCATCGGTCCCTTGAGCATTTTCCTGGCGGTCTTACGCCATGGCGCCTCGACGCGGCCGACCCTTGCAGGCGCGGTCTGTGGGATATTTGCAGGAGCGATTGCGGCGACGCTCTACGCGGCCCAGTGCACGGACGATTCTCCGCTATTCGTTGTGACCTGGTACTCGATCGCAATCGCGGGGCTGGCGGTGATCGGGGCCGCCGGTGCGAACATAGTCGCTCGTTGGTAGGGTCTTCACTCCAATGCCGGGCATCGCGCTCGTGGTCTTGAGCTGTTGCATAACGGCCGCTGTTCCAGCCATCCGGATAACCATGCTGCCAATTCGGCTGTCGACGTAATTGACACGGAATGTATATCGCCTTTAACATTCCGTTAACTAACAGGGGCGGGCGGGATAATGATTTCCTTTTCGACGGCGCGGGTCGTGCGCGCGTGTGCCGGAATTGCTGCAGGACTGGCTGTTTCGGCCTGGTCGGCAGCGCCAGTACTTGCTGCCCATCCGATGGCAACCGGCGGCCTGACCTCGCAACCGATCGGCCACTATGATTTCTGCAAGACCAATCCCGCCGAATGCTCGATTCGTCCGAGGAACCTCGCTCCGGCGAGGATGACTGATGCGCTTCTTCGGAAGCTGACCAGCGTCACGGTAAGGGTCAATGCCGCCGTCAAGCCGGTGAGCGACTACGACATTTACGGTAAGGACGAAGTCTGGGCTTATCCTAACAAGGGCGTTGGCGACTGCGAGGACTATGTTCTGGAAAAGCGACGAGAGCTTTTCCGCATGGGATTGTCGTTTGCCGATCTTCTGATCACTGTCGTGCGCAAGCCCGACGGTGAGGGCCATGCTGTCCTGACCGTGCGTACCGACAAGGGCGATTTTCTCCTCGACAATCTGACCGACAAGGTCCGCCTGTGGGACGAGACGGACTATAGTTTCCTGAAGCGTCAGGCGATCGACAACACAGGCCGCTGGGTTTCGATCCGCGCTGGCCAACCGGTACTGGTCGGCGCGGTACAGTAGAAACGTACGGCCGAATTAGCCAGTTTCTCAGGGTCCTGATCGTGAGTGATTGATTGCCGACAGGTCGTAGGAACCCTTGTCAATATAATGTTTTAGGGGAAGTCGCTACCGCTGATTGAGGCACATAGTGCTCAAGCCCCGGTCGCGATCTGGAGCTGTATGTAGTTAACGGCCGATTTGAGCGCGCTCCGCCCCGACCAGGATACACAGTGCCTGGGAATTAGTTGGTCTGGAAGCGGGCGACCGACAGGAACCTGACGGCGCTGCCGGTAAACCGGTTGGCGTCGGCCATCTGACTATTGAGCTGGAAGCCGGCTGTATAAACCTCGCTCGGCGGGGTGTGCACGACGTTGTAGGCATAGCGAGGCGCTGTCGTTGCGCTCGACACCGTGGCGATATTTTCTCCGCTGTGCAGCGCCCAGCGTGCAGCTTGCGGCGCAGCGGCGACGGCCACAGATCTAGGACTATGCTTCGGGTCCCCTGCGGTCGCCCTTGCTTCCTTGGGCGTCGTCTTCACGCCGTCGCCAATCGCGGTAGCCGGATCGGAACCAGCCGGCAGCGCAGAGATCGCGCGGCGCGGCGACGCGTGATTCACGCCAGCCGGATCGGAATCGGCGGGCAGGGCAGCGATCGCGCTGCGCGGCGACACGGAATCCACGCCAGATAGGTCGCTGACCTCCGGCAAGGAGGCGACCTGATATTCATCGAGGACGGCCTTGACCTCGGCCTTGTCAGGCCGGGCAGTTGACTTCACCCAAGATACATCACTGGCAGTCTGGTTATGTGCGTCCGCACCGGCCAACGCCAACAGCACATGCTTGTCCTGCGGAGCGAGGTCAGCTGGCAGCGAACTGTCGGGACGCCAGGTCGGCACCGGAATGTTGTTGACCCCGACCTCAGTTGGATAGTCAACATTGGACGGATCAGCCATGCCTAACGGAATGCTTGACAGCGCCTGCGCCGATGCCACCGCCTGCTCGGTAGTGGCATCAGCTGGGCCGACCGGCATATTTTGAGGCGTCTGCAGGCCAACATCGGCTTTCGGACGCGGGGCGAAATCAGGCAGCGGAATGCTGCGCGCCGGCAGCGCCGCGATGATCGTCTCCGGCGTGTCCTGCTGCGCCTGCGAATTGGCAGAGTTGTCATCGGCAACCTGCGGAATGTCGGCACGCTGCGCAACCTGCGGCGACACGACTGTGATGCCCTTGGCCGCCACGGCCGGCTTCGGGTTTCTGGCCCTTGGCGCTGGCGCGGCCGTAGCCGTCTCCACATCGGCACCGTCGTCGGACTCGTCAGAACCGCCGCCAAACAAAGCAGCCAGAAGACCACCGGATTTTTTGGAACCGCCGCCGGCACTGGCCATCTCGATAGCTGGGGCGCCGGAGCCCTTGCGTACCTTGTAGGCGGCGAGCGCCAACTCATAGCCAGGCAGCGGCCTGCCGTCGCTCGGAACATGCAGCGTCTTGCCGTTGGGGAACAGACTCACCAGTTCCTGGCGGCTGATGCCCGGCCAGTGGCGCACATTGCCGACATCCATGTGGACGAATGGCGAACCGGAGGACGGGTAATAGCCGACGCCGCCGCCCTGCAGCTTGAGGCCAATATTGCGCAGCTTTTTTAGCGGCACGCCGGGAATATAGAAATCCAAAGCCCTACCGAGCATGTGCTGGCTTTCTTTGGCTACACCCCTGCTGCGGCTGCGAAGCATCGAGTTCGTCGCCGGCGAGCGATAGCCGCATACGACCTGGATGTAATCGGTGGCGCCGCTGGCGCGATACGCTTCCCAGACCAAATCCAGCAGGCGCGGATCCATCTTGGTCGGCTCGTTGCGGCGCCAGTCGCGCAAAATGATGTTGATCTTCCGCAGCCCTTCCGAATCGTAACGGCCATTGCGTTTAAAGACGATTTCGGCCTTTTCCTGCGTGTGCAGATGATAGAGTTTCAGCGAACGTGTTTCGGCGTTTGCACCGCCAGCCATCGCGGCAAGAACCCCAAAGGCAACAATCAGACCTACTAGCCATCTCGGCCAGACGCTCATGTGATAGTGCCGACCGTTTGGGTGTCGTTCGATTCTGTTCAAATCAAAAGGCCTTGCAGGCTGCCGTTTGTCCCCGGATTTGCCCAAACGGATGCGTCGTTTTCACATCCAAATATCGATCCTATTGGTTAACCCTCGCTTATTAACCATAGCTTATTGAAAGCCGAAATGCGGTAATACCGTGGCCAAATCTGATAATGGCAACATGGCGAAACACCGCAGCCGCGCCTCCGCAGGATCGAACGGCATGTCATTCGCTCAGCGTGTGCGGATCCGCCAGCGCTGCATCCGGTCGACTGATCGGTACGTCATCCAATGACGTTTTCTGGGCAAGGACTGCCGCGCCACGGTTTTTGAGCAGTCTCCGGAAGCTTGGATGCATGCCGCCATCTGAATAAGCATGAGCCGATATATTTGTGCCGGAGGCAAGAATCGCTTCCATTTTGCGATCATCTGAATTGCGCCGAGCGGCCACGGCACGATCTTCCGCACTTAAGAGCGGTGGACATGCAGCAAGAGGGTCGCGAGGATCGCCACCCTCAAAGGTCGCATCGAAGACGTAGCGTCTGCCACAATAAGATACTTTGGGTTGACGGCCCGTGACCTGTAAAATGTCATAGCCCTGTTTGAGGTTTGTCCAAAAATCGAAATTGGGGTCATTTCGATTCCGTGCCATGTTTTCAGGCGTCATCCGGAATGGGAAAGCCTGCACCTGGAATGAGGACTGTCCGCCCCTGATAGCCTCACGGGCGATAGCGTAGATTTCCGCGACGCCTGCATCCGTGAGCGCGAAGCATCCTGACGACGAACAGGCGCCATGAACCATCAAAGCTTCGCCGCTATATCCAAGGGCGCTTTCGAGTTTGTTCGGGTAGCCAAGATTGAAAGAGAGATAATATTGCGAGTTCGGATTCAGCATGCCTGCGGAGACGTTGTAAAATCCTTCTGGCGCCTGCCGGTCCCCATTTCTCGTTTTTGGGCCGAGTTTCCCGGACCAGCGGCACATCGGAAAGGTCTTGAACAGGGCGTAACGCCCGGTGCGATCACGTTTCCAGAGCTCAAGCTCGCTTTCATCCTTGAAGATGCGGATCAGAATGGGATCGGCCGGCGTCATTTTGCGCTTGCTCATATCGCTGATGAGGCTCGCCGCAATTGGTTGGTTTGCCTTGTTGTCGACGTCAAGAACCGTCGACACGCAAGCTGACATCACCAGGGCGAGGGCGGGTAGGGTCAAAAAACCGAGCAGTCGCTGAAACAAATTCATCTCTGTCCCTTGTGGATCAGCCCCTGCTGTCTGCTCTGCAGTTGACAGCTCGATGTCGCGTTTCGCGTTAGTAGCAATAACAGCATCGTTCGTCAGCAAGGTTAACAACTTTCGAATTTGGGCACGCCGGCTTCGACTTTTTTTGGTTCCGTCCCATTCAGCCAAACTCGAAGTCGCCCGCGGTATTGAGCATTGTTATGACGAAGGTGGGGGCCGCGTGGTATGAATTCTATCGCGACGACGGGTCTAGGCGAGGGAGACGAGTGAACGGATAGGGGCGCGATAGCGAGTCCTTTCGCGAAAATCGATTGCTTACCATCACATCTCGGCGAGTGGGACTGTTTCAATGTCGCAGTCTCTTGTTTTGACTTGCCAAATGCACATTTCGAGGTCAGCCTGAGGGCTATGATGGCATGCTCGTCGCCAAAACACGTCATTGTCATGCTGCTCGCGGTCTTTCTGACTGCCGGGTTAAGCTTTTCTGCCGCTCAGGCCAGCGTCATGTCGGCCAAGATGACGATGATGACCGGCAGCGGCATGACCATGCCCGCCGACGTCGGCACGGCCACCGGTTCCGCCATGAATGGCGATTGCAAGGCTTGCCTCAAGGGCGCGAGCGACAACGGCAACCCGATTCACTGTGCGCCGGTATGCGTCGCACCTGTCCTGGCTGTGTTGCCGCAAGTTCTCGCCATTAGGGTGGTTCCGCGGGCGCAGCAGCCATCGGCGCTACCAGCCCCGTTCCTGCGCGGGCGAAGTTCCGTGCCCGACCCATTCCCTCCAAGACCCACCGATCTCGTCTGACGCTGGTTCAGCCGTCCTGCGGTTGATTTCTGGCGTTCGGTCACCCGTTGCGCGCGTTTGCTCGGCGGGTGCGGACAGCAATCAATCGATGGCCGCCATCGATTGAGATCGCCGAGGGCACAAGGGTGAATTCCGATTTCAGTCATTTCATGTCGCGCCGCGGATTTCTCGTTGCGGCGGCAGGCGTTGCCTCGACAGCCCTATTGAGCGCGAGGTCACTCCGGGCATCCGAGCTCGATGAGCGCGAGTTGAAGGCAGCACACGGCCGTGCCAACCTTGCTGGTCCAGATAGCCCCTGGACCGCTGTCTGGGCTTATGACGGGACGGTTCCCGGCCCGACATTACGTGTGCAGCAGGGTAGGCCGGTTCGCATCACGGTCCAGAATGGGCTCTCCGAGGACACTACGGTTCACTGGCATGGCATCCGGCTGCAAAATGCCATGGACGGTGTGCCCGGCCTGACCCAAGCACCGATCAAGCCGGGAACAAGCTTTGTCTATGAGTTCACGCCGCCCGACGCTGGCACCTTCTGGTACCATCCGCATGCCGATAGCCTTGTGCAGCTTGGCCGCGGCCTTGCCGGCACGTTAATCGTCGAAGAGGCCGGGCCGATTGTTGTGGATCGCGACCTCGTGTGGATGCTCCAGGACTGGCGGCTTGCCGGCGACAGGCAGATCGCTGCCGGCTTCGGCAGCGCGATGGATGCAGCCATGTCCGGTCGCGTGGGTAACTTCGTCACCATCAACGGCACGGTGCCGGCAGACCAAGGTGTGAAAGCGGGCGAGCGCGTCAGGCTGCGGCTTGTCAACGCCTCGCTTGCCCGCATCATGGCGCTGCGCTTCGAAGGCCACCGCCCGGTCGTCGTAGCGATCGACGGTCAACCATGCGATCCGTATGAGCCGGAGAACGGCCGCCTTGTGCTTGCGCCGGCGATGCGCATCGACATTGTGCTCGACATGCAGGGTGATCCAGGCAGCCGCCACGCCGTGACCGACGATTTCTATGACGGCCTTGCCTACACCCTGATCAGTCTCACCTATGATGCCGGGCCACCGTTGCGGGCGCATCCTCTCAATGCACCCCTGCGCTTGCCGGCCAATCCGCTTCCGAGCCTCGACCTCGCCAGGGCAGAACGGCGGGAGATCGTGCTGCAAGGCGGCATGATGGGTGGCGGCAAGCTCGCCGGCGTTGGCGGAATGATGGGCATGGCAATGCCTGGCATGAATGGAGGTGCGGCCTGGACAGTCAACGGTATGTCGATGACCGGCGACGGCCACGCCGGCATGGCGCCGCAGTTCACGCTGAAACGCGGTGTGACCTGTCATCTCACCATTCGCAATGAAACCGCGTGGTGGCACCCCATGCATGTCCACGGCTTCAGCATGCTGGTGCTTTCGCGCAACGGTTCGCCGGTGCCGCACCGGCAATGGCAGGACACGGTGCTGCTCGCCCCCAAGGACACAATCGAATGCGCCTTCGTCGCCGACAATCCGGGCGACTGGATGCTGCACTGCCATGTCGCCGACCACCAGATGGCCGGGTTGATGACCGTCTTCCGAGTGGCCTGATTTTCTCGTGAACCGGTGAACCTTTCGCCAACCTGACCGACTAATAACCAAGGAGAACTACACATGAAACTGACCTTCACCCTCGCCGCCTTCGCAGTCGCCATCGCAATGCCGCTGCCCGCTGTTGCGGCAACCATCAACGCCGTGATGTACAAGAACCCGCAATGCAGCTGCTGTGAATCCTATGCCAGATATCTGGACCACAACGGCTTCAAGGTCGACATCAAACCTGTCAACAATCTGTCCCAGATCAGCAGCGATGCTGGTGTTCCCGCCGATCTCGAAGGCTGCCACACGCTGATGGTCGACGGCTATGTCGTCGACGGGCTGGTGCCGGCCGACATCGTCAAGAAACTATTGACCGAACGGCCTGCCATCACCGGCATCACGCTGGCCGGCATGCCGACCGGTGCTCCCGGCATGGGTGGCGAGAAGGCTGGGACCTGGACGATCTACGCTTTCACGAAGGACGGCAAAGCACCTACCGTTTACGCAACAGAGTGAGGCATTGCGATGATGGCCAATATGTCCGATTGCCCGGCCAAAACCTGGCTGGCCATGACGTTTCTGTCCGTTGCGGGCTTTCTTCTCCTGGTAGTTCTGTTGCTCACAGTGGCAGCGCTCGCAAGATATGTGCGAACGGGGCAGGGAATCACATTTGGCCGGTGGCATTATGACCCGCGGTGACATCCTTGGATCAGATCGGCCGGCCCGCCGGCCCGTTTGGCGGCGGCTCCTGGTGGTCCTGCCTGTGGTGGTTTTTGCAGTGCTCGCCATTGTGCTTGCCTGGGGACTTACCCGCAATGCGTCGGACATTCCCTCAGCGCTGATCGGCAAGCCGGTGCCCGCATTCAGTCTGCCGCCCGTCCAGGGCCGAACGCTCGGCCTGTCGAGCAGTGACCTGCGGGGCGAGGTCTCGCTGGTCAACGTCTTCGCGTCCTGGTGCCTGGCCTGCCGCGAGGAGCATCCCGTGTTCATGCGGTTGGCAGCAGACAGCAAGGTGCCGCTGCATGGACTAAACTACAAGGACAGGCCCGACGACGCCGCGAGATGGCTCGACACGATGGGCGATCCTTATACGCGTACCGGCGCGGACCTCAACGGCCGCGTCGCCATCGACTGGGGCGTCTACGGCGTGCCGGAGACCTTCGTGGTGAGCGCCGACGGCCGCATCGCTTACAAGCACATCGGCGCGGTGACGGAAGAGGCCCTTCAGAAGACGATCCTGCCGCTGGTCGAGCGGCTGCGCGCCGAAGCGAAGAAGGAGCAACCATGAAGATGCTCGGCCTCGCCCTCATTTGCGCTCTACTCGTCACGGCATTGCCCGCATTGTCGGCGGAGGCGCCGCAGAATTTTGCCGTTCTCGACACGCCCGCCTCGGTGCCGGAGATCAGCTTCTCGGATGGCACTGGCCAGCCGAAAACGCTCGCCGATTATTCCGGCAAAGTGGTGCTGCTCAACATCTGGGCGACATGGTGCGCGCCCTGCCGCAAGGAAATGCCGACACTCGACCGGCTGCAAGCAAAGCTTGGCGGACCCGAATTCGAGGTTGTCGCACTGTCGATGGACCGGAAGGGTTCCGACGTCGTGAAGAAATTCTACGCCGAGATCGGCGTCACGCACCTTGCTCTCAATATCGACACTTCGGCCGAGGCCATGTTCGCACTCGGCACGGTTGGCCTGCCGACGACCTTGTTGATCAATCGTGATGGCAAGGAAATCGGCCGGCTGATCGGGCCGGCCGAATGGGATGCTCCCGACATGATCGACTTCATCGGCGGCCGCATCGCCGCAAAATGAGAAAGGATAATGACATGACGACAACAGAACTGAGCCAGGCCTGGCAGGCAGCGCCAGGTCGTGTTGTCCAATCTTTCCGCCGCACTCTCGGTGGACGGCGCGGCCTGATAGCCGCTAGCGCGGCCGTTACCGTCGCCGGCCTCGCCTTCAACTGGTCGTGGCTGGTCGCTGTCGGCATTGCGCCGGTGCTGCTCAGCGTCCTGCCTTGCGTGGCCATGTGTGCGCTTGGCCTGTGCATGAACCGGACGACGGGCCGCTCATGCTCAACCGAAGGCGTTACGTTGAATGAAGGCACCGATAGCCCGAAAGCGCCGTCGGCCGACATGAAAGGCAATGGCTGATGTTTGTTCAGGTTCAGGGCGAGCCTCGTCGTCGCATTCAGTCGAGTGAATGGATGCATGCGCTGCTCGGACTGGTCGCGCTGACGGTATTGGCCGTCGGCTTTGCGCACGCTGCGCAGGCGCATTCGCTCGATGAAGTCGACGCCATGCTCCAGGGTGACGAGAAATATTTCCAGACGATCGACAAGACTACGCCTGACTTCAAGCTGCGCACCGCCGACGGGCGCGTCGTGCGGCCTGCCGATTTGCTCGGCAAAGTCGTCGTCCTCCACTTCATCTACACGGCGTGCCCGGACGTCTGCCCGCTGCATGCCGAGAAGATCGCCGAAATCCAGAAGATGGTGAACGCTACACCGATGAAGGATCAGGTTACTTTCGTCAGCATCACGACCGACCCCACGAAAGACACGCCCGACGTGCTCAAAGGCTACGGGCCAGCGCACGGGCTCGACCCCGCCAACTGGCTGTTCCTGACTACGACACCGGACCAGCCCGAGGATACGACCCGGACGCTGGCGGAAGCCTTCGGCCACAAATTCAGCCTGACCGATGACGGCTACCAGATGCACGGCATCGTCACCCATGTGATCGACAAGGAAGGCCGCTGGCGGGCGAATTTCCACGGCATGAACTTCGCGCCCGTCAATCTCGTCACCTTCGTCAACGCGCTCACCAACAATGTCGAGCGTCCGCACCATGAGCAGCAAACGGGATGGTGGGCGACAATCAAGAGCATCTTCTAGGGCATCATCATTCGGGCGTGCCGGCTGTCCGGCGAAACAAAAGGAAGGAGAACTCTGTGATCCACAGTTCAAGGCAATCGAGCGGAGCCATTGCCAAGGTGGTCCGTGCCCTCTTACTGACCGTCGCAACGGCTTGGCTCGCGCTCGGTCCTCACGGTCACGCGATCGCCGCAGGCGAGATGTCTCAGGACCAGTTCGACCAGCGTGTGCATGACTATATCCTTGCTCATCCTGAAGTCGTTATGGAGGCGCTGCAGAGCCTGGATGCCCGTGAGCGGGAGGCCGCGGCGAAGGAGGCGAAAGCCGCCCTGGCGGCCAAAGCCGATGAGATTTTTCGCGACCCGGCCAGCCCGGTCGGCGGCAACGTCAGCGGCGATGTCACTATGGCGGAATTTTTCGACTACAATTGCCCCTATTGCCGCCAGGTGGCGCCGATCATGGCGCAGGCCGTGACCGACGATCCGCAGCTCAGGATCGTGTACAAGGAATTCCCCATCCTCGGCCCGGATTCCGTGTTTGCGGCCAAGGCGGCGCTCGCTGCGCAGCAGCAGGGCAAGTATGCAGTATTCCACAAGGCCCTGTATGACGCCAAGACTCGCGTGACCGAAGCGGTCGTGCTCAAGGTGGCGGCCCAGGTCGGCCTCGATATCCCCCGCCTTAAGACCGACATGCAGCATCCCGATATCCAGGCGGCGATAGACAAGAATGCGCAACTGGCCCAGGCACTAGGAATCACCGGAACGCCGGGCTTCGTCGTCGGCGACCAGATTTTTCCGGGCGCGACCAACCTCGATACGATGAAGAAATTGATCGAGCAGGCACGAGCCCCTCAGAAATGATGCGCCCGTCGGCAGCCAGGGACAGCTGATGATGCCCGAGATATCAAACATCGGCGTGCTGAGCGCCTTCGGGGCGGGCGTGCTGTCCTTCCTGTCGCCTTGCGTACTGCCGCTGGTGCCAGGCTATGTCTCGTATGTCGCCGGCGGGACACTAACGCAAGCACCGGCCGATCGTTCGACTGCCGACCGATTGTCGGCTGTCGGAATGAGCCTGTGTTTCGTGCTCGGCTTCTCGACGGTGTTCATCGTGCTGGGCGCCAGTGCTTCCGCGCTCGGCCGGACGCTGATCGGCTATCGCTACGAACTCAATCTTGTCGGCGGTGCGATCGTCATCCTGTTCGGACTGCTTCTCACCGGTCTCGTTCGGCCGTCCTGGATGATGCGCGATGCGAGGTTTCATGCCGAAATCCCCGGCGGCAAGGCGGCCTCCGCCTATGTTCTCGGCCTTGCCTTCGCTTTCGGCTGGACGCCGTGTATAGGCCCTATCCTCGGCGCCATCCTGACTGTTGGTGCCGTATCGGCCACAGTGAGTGACGGCGTCGCGCTGCTCTCCATCTATTCGCTCGGCCTTGGCCTTCCGTTCCTGCTTGCAGCTCTTTTCACCAACAGCCTGACGAGGCGGCTGAAGGCGATGCGCCGGACCGGCTCCATGCTGCAGGTCGCCGCCGGCGCAATCATGATCGGCATGGGCTTCGCCATGGTCACCGGACAAATGTCGATTTTTGCCTTCTGGCTTCTCGAACAGTTTCCCGTCTTTACGCGTATCGGCTGACGGCCGAGGAAAGGGCTTCGAATATGACCCGGACAATGCTCCCAAATCGACGGACGGTTATTTTCGGCGGCGTTTTCGGAGCCGCCACGTTAACCGGCTTTCTCACGCAACCGGATTTGGCAATCGCCGCCGACGATCCGGAATTGGCCAAGCGCTTCAAGGAACTCAGCCAGAATGGCAACAGCACCTGCTCGGCGAAGTTCACGGAGTCGATTGCGACGATGCCGGCGATATCGCGGATCAAAGGTTCATGTTGCAGTCCGATGGAAATGAAGCGCTATGCCGAGCAGGTGAGCGGCCTGGCCAAGTATCGCGCCATCCCGATTATCCCGAGCGATCCATACGACATACCTGCGGCGACCGCGCAACAGGCGACTGCCTATTATGACCTGCAACTCGCAGGCGACGAACAGAAGGCGTACGACTACGCAATGGCCAATTCGAGGGAGAAAGGCCCATGTTGCTGCCAATGCTGGCGCTGGAAGGTGTATGGCGGAATCGCCAAATACCTGGTCCATGAGCACGGCTTCACTGGTGAGCAGATCGTCAATGTGTGGGATCTTTCCGACGGATGTGGCGGGGGTATGTAAATAATTGCCCGCACGATCTTCCATGTAGCTGCCAGAGAGGAAGCGCATCCAAGGCGGGAGCCCAAATCGTAACGATCGGCGAATATCGGATCCGTAGTTGCCTATCCGCGATAGTTCTTTCGGCATCGGGCCCTGTCGTCTGAAGAATCTTGGTTGTCAGGTCTAGCGATCGAAAGCCATCGAGTTGGTTCACCCTCAGCCGACTACGACCTGTGTTGGCGCCGTGAAGTTTTCTATGCGGCGCTGACAGTTGGGTTAAATAGCTTCTGCCGGCGCGAAGAAGCAGTTTTCGTGATCTTCGGTTGGGTGCAAGCAGATGTGAAAATTTTCATCACCGGACGGGATGACTCTGTCATAAGGAACAAAATAGCGGTTTTGGTGAGTGACTTTCGGATGATCTCCGGGCCGCAGCATAGTCACGTAGCCATCAGGGCGTGGCGTAACGGTGATGCTGGGAATCCGACCGCACTCGCCCGTCAACGGGTCACCGTGACAGCAGGCCGGCGGATAAGTCCAGCCGTTACCGGCACTGTGCGCAGACGCAGCAACATTATGAAATGCCGCAGCCGTAGTGATCACGCCTGCCAAGCTTGTCACGCATCGTTGGCTGGTTTTCAGCCGCCGGGATCTTCAGGTGCAGCCGCGATAGTGTGGCTGACGGTTGCCACAGGCGTTGCCGTTGAGCGCTCTGATCGAAGCATCGCGGTCCGGTCAGCTGTGATCATGAAGCGAAAGGCGATGGTCAGTCAGATTGCTTCCCGGACTTTGGTAGCGCTGGACAAATGCGCTGCGGCGGAGATAGGTTTCACCTTGATGCAACCGTATTTTCGGAGCGGCTCCCGCAACCCTCTCATTTGACATATCCGAGGAGGCTCTCGATGTGGAACATAATTGGCAAGCTTCGGATATCGAGTCGTACTTGGGAAATAATTCTTCAGGGAATGAGAAGTCCGAGAGGGTCGGTATATTACCGCAGTATCTGGCGGTGATATGGCCAAGGTGGCGCCCGATCAGTTGCGCCGCAGCCGATATTTCAAATGGTATTATGGACGGACCGGCACTGATCGATCAGATTTCCGTTGTTCTCCCATCGGCAAGAATGTGCCGTTACGATATCGATAGGCCAGGATAGTTGTTCCGGCCAGGTCTTGTCGCGGAAGGCCGAGGGAGCGCGTACGATCGCATGAACCGGTTATCGTGTCCCTGTTAGGTTTGCCCGTTGGCTTCTGACACACCGCTCCATCGTCGCGGGGTCAATGTCGATCGCGGACAGTCTCGTCGCCGCGATGCACACCGATCGCGGCGTTTCGCCGAGCAACGCTCTGACGAACCGGGATATGCGGCGAGAACCCGTTGAGCTTGCCGAGCAGTCGCTCGACCACCCCGCCTAGAAGGACCCGGCCACGATCGCGATGGCGGATAGGAATGCCACAATCATCACAGCCACGCTGAAACACGTTCCCCTTGATTGATCTTTTCGGCTTGACACATGTCAAAAATGGATGAGATGATGCTAATCATACGGAAAATGCATGTAGGTGAAGATGGAAACCCGAGATCTTCAGACCTTTCTTGCGGTTGCTGCCAGCGGCAGCATTACCAAGGCGGCTGATATACTCGGGCGTTCCCAACCCGCCGTGACACGCACCATTCAGGATCTCGAGGCCGAGCTTGGCTTCGAATTGCTGCACCGGATCGGTCGACGGGTGCAGTTGTCTGAAGAGGGAATTGCCTTCGAGGAAGAAGCGCGGCGTCTGCTGATGTCGTTCACGGAACTTGCTGCTCGGGCAAAGATGATTGCGGCAGGCAAGGGCCGGATCCTCCAGATCGCTACAACCGCCGCGATCGGCAACGGTTTGATTCCGACGGCTTTGGCGGAGCTGAAAAATATCGAGC
Source organism: Mesorhizobium sp. GW821-FHT07A06 (assembly GCF_059419085.1). Taxonomy (NCBI): domain Bacteria; kingdom Pseudomonadati; phylum Pseudomonadota; class Alphaproteobacteria; order Hyphomicrobiales; family Phyllobacteriaceae; genus Mesorhizobium; species Mesorhizobium sp. GW821-FHT07A06. The sequence goes on along the minus strand of NZ_JBWKRC010000007.1, from coordinate 41,739 downwards.
TTCCGTACGAGACGCATATTGGACATTTTCTGTCCTCGACAGTCGCTCAGGAAGTACGCAGCGGACGTGCCGAGATGGGCTTTTCAAGTTTGCCGCTCGATACACCTGGATTGGATGTCCTGCGGCTTTATTCGGCGCCCGTCGTTGTCGCTATGCATGAGGGCGATCCGCTGGCTGAGTTCGATGTCGTTCCGCTGTCTGCTTTCTCCGGTCGTCCACTCGCCACGATCCTCAACCCCCTGCGGTTTCAATCGCACATCTCTCGGACACTGGCGGCTCGCGGTATCGAAACGGGTCCGGTGATCCGGACGAATACTGCCTACAGCGCCCTGCTGATCGCAAACAAAATAGGTGCCGCCGCGATTATCGATCCTCTCACGGCCTACGGCCTTAGCCCCCCTGGCATTGTCATTCGCGCGATCGACATCACCGTTCCATTCTATTGGGGCGTACTGGTTGCCCAAAAGCGACCGCTGCGTGCAGTCCCGCAGGCTTTGGTCGAGGCTGTCGAAGCTGTCGCAGAACGGTTGATCGCCGGTTTCACTAGACTCGACCCGGGCATGGCCGGCCAACTAGTGACCGGTCCCGGATCAAGCATAAATTACGGAACCGGAATATGAGGCATACTCCCACCTCGGCAGTGACGACGGGCCTTGCCGCGCTAGAAGCAAAGCTTGAGCAGGATCTCGATTTTCTCGAGCTGCCCGCCAAGCCCTGGGTCCCCGCGCTTCCGCGCGATGGCGTGCCGGTCCGTGACGTCGTCGTCATAGGTGCCGGCATGTGCGGACTGGCTGCTACGGCAAAGCTGGTGCTGACAGGGATCACCAATGTCGTCGCCTATGATGCGGCTCCTGCCGGGCTCGAAGGGCCGTGGGTAACGTTTGCCCGCATGCAAACACTCCGGTCACCGAAGACCCTCAACGGTCCGTCGCTCGGCCTGCCACAGCTGACCTTTCGCGCCTGGTACACGGCGCAGTGGGGTGTCGAGGCCTGGCAGTCGCTGGACAAAATCCCCAAAGGGCAGTGGATGGATTACCTGATCTGGTACCGCAAGGTGCTCGGTCTGCCGGTGCGCAACGGCGTGCGGATGACGGGCATATCGCCAGTAGGTGATCTCATCGCAATCGAAATCGATGGTGCCGAAACGGGCCGGGTTCTCACCCGTCATCTCGTCTTGGCAACAGGCCGGTCCGGTCTCGGTGGTTTTGCCGTACCCGGTTTCCTCAAGGGCATCGATCGCGCCTATTGGGCCCATTCTGCCGACGACATCGATTTCGACGCGCTGAAAGATAAGCGCGTGGCGGTCATCGGCGCCGGCGCCTCTTCCATGGACAACGCCGCAACTGCGCTCGAGGCGGGCTCCGCCTCCGTGGACATGTTGATCCGGCGCAAGGAAATGCCACGCATCAACAAGCTGACCGGCATAGGCAGCCAGGGTGTCGTTCTCGGCATGTACCATTTGCCCGATGCCTGGAAGTGGAAATTTTTCGACTACACCGCCTCGACCCAGACGCCGCCGCCGCGTTCATCGACGCTTCGGGTGTCTCGGCATGCGAATGCCCGGTTTTTTCTCGACTGCGGCATAGTCGCGGTAAAGCAAGATGCGGAGGGCCTTCTGGTCGAGACCACGCAAGGGTCGATGCGCTATGACTTCCTGATCGCCGCGACCGGCTTTTCGAACGACTTCAGCGACCGTCCCGAATTTGCAGCATTCGCCCCTCACATCCGCACCTGGTCGGATGGTCGGTATACGCCAGACATGGGGCCCCCCCGTGCAGGAATGTCGGAGGCGCCGGATCTCGGTCCCGCCTTCGAGTTTCGCGAACGTGTCCCCGGTTCGTGCCCGATGCTGGCACATATCCACTGCTTCAACGATGCCGCAATGCTAACCCACGGCAAGGTCTCTGGCGACATCCCGGCCGTCAGTGCCGGCGCCGATCGTCTGGTCCGCGGCATTACCGCGTCGCTCTTTGCCGAAGACGTCGAAACCCACTTCGCCAATCTCATCGCTTACGACACCCCGGAACTTCTGGGTGATGAGTGGGTGGATTCAACACCCTTGCTGCACAAGGAGGCCGCGTTGTGATCGACGCGATGGACAAGGCCGCCGGTCTTTCACCGGATGATGCACTTTTCGCCGCACGGCGGTTTCGGCCCGAATTCGTGCAGGGGGCGGAAGAATGTCGCGTCTCCGTGCTGCAGCCGGCAAACGATCAGGGGCTGGCGCCGAATTTAAGGGTTGCCCTGGCCCGTCGCATGGCCGCCCTGAATGGCGATCCGGTCCTGATGGCCGAATATGATGTGCAACTGGCTCAGCTTGGTCCGACTGAGCAGCTTCTGGCCTTGGCCCAGGGAGAGACGGATTTGAAGGAACCCCTGGCGACCATCGTCCGTCATGTTGACCTGATCACCCTGACGCCGAAAAAGGCGGAAGCGAGCCATATCGCCCTGCTCGAACAGGCCGGATTGAACAATCCTCAGATCGTCGCGCTCTCCGAGCTGATTGCCTTTGTCAACTTCCAGACACGCGTGGCGATCGGCTTGCGATTGATGAGGTCGGCATGATTTCCTCGGTTCGTCTGAAGCCATTGAATTGGCATCCATACATCGCGCCGGTCGAGCTCTCCCAGGCCACGCCGGAACAGCTCGAAGCGATGAAGGTCACGCCATCGGCCAAGAAAGTTTCGGAATATGTGCGCACCCTTGCGCATGACCCAGAGAGCTATCTTGCCCGCACCATCCTGTTCAACGCGATCATGTATGTCGAAGGCGGGCTTGCGCGTCCCGACCGCGAACTTGGCGCATTGGGTGCTTCGATTGCCAATGGCTGCAAATTTTGTGCCGTCGTTCATGCCCGCAGGCATGCAGAGCTGACCAAGAGCAACGAAGTGGTCACCGCGCTTTATCTCGACAAACCTGAAGCGCTCGGCCCACGCGATGCGGCAATCTACGCCTTTGCCCGCCGCCTGTCGGCGGCACCGTCGGAAGCGACGGCAGACGATATCGCCGCGCTTCGATCCGTCGGCATGGATGATCGCGAGATCATCGACCTGATCCACGCCATATCGATCTTCGGCTGGGCAAACCGGCTGATGCACGTTCTCGGCCATGCGGAGAGCGGGTGATGATGTCGGATGCGATCAAACGCACTCCGTCCCACACTCTGAAGGGCACCAACCAGAAATGCTTGAACTCAAAGATATAAAGCTGTCCTACGGAAGCACGCAGGTCCTGAACGGCGTCAATCTCTCGGTGAAGCGCGGAGATGTGGTGTCAATCATCGGCCCCAGCGGTACGGGTAAGACCACGCTGCTGAAGTGCATCAACTACCTCGCTAAGCCGACATCTGGGACCATCGCATTCGATCAAATCCAGATGGATTACCAGCATGTTGATAAGACGGCGGTCCAGGCGATCCGGTTGCGGACGGCAATGGTCTTCCAGCAGTTCAACGTCTTCAAGAACATGACGGTCATTCAGAACGTGATGGATCCGCTTGTTGTCGTGCAGCGCAAATCCAAGGAGGAGGCACGGGAAATCGCCGCGCGGGAGCTTGAGCGCGTCGGCCTCTCCTCGAAGCGAGACAGCTATCCGTCTCAACTCTCGGGCGGCCAACTTCAGCGTACGGGTATCGCGCGTGCGCTAGCGGTTCGCCCGGATGTGATGCTCTTCGACGAACCCACGTCATCGTTGGATCCCGAACTCGTTGGTGAGGTTCTGAAGGTGATCAAGGACGTCACATCGTCAGGGCTCACTTCGCTGCTTGTGACCCACGAGATGCAATTCGCAAGGAACATCTCAAACCGGATCGTCTTCATGGATGGAGGCGTCGTTGCCGCCGACGGCAGTCCGACCGAGATCTTCGATAGACCCTCTAGCCCACGCCTTGCCCAATTCCTGCAGTCAGAACTCGCATTTCAATAATCCAACAAAGAAGGGAACCCAAGAAATGTCTGCTATCAAATCCAATTTTTCTCGTCGCTATGCCCTGGCCGTCGCGGGGAGCATCGCAATAGCCCTTGCAACCGCAGGGATCAGCTATGGTCAGACCGTTCGGACAATCAAGATCGCGACGTCTGCTGAATCCAAGCCGCTGGCATGGGGCGCGATCGGCGTCGAACCACAAGGATATGAACCCGAACTCCTAAAGGCGATCAACGCAAAGTTGCCGCAGTACAAATTCGAAATGGAAGGTGTCTCGGACATCGCGCAGGAAACCGGCCTTGCCACAGGCAAGTACGATATCGCGGTCGGCGGCTTCTACAAGTCGCCCGAGCGCGCCAAGCAGTTCCTCATCCCGGAAAACCCGATGGGCGCCAGCCTGATGAAGATCTACAGCAAGAAAGACAGCGGCATCAAGGAAATGAAGGATCTCGTCGGCAAGAGGATCGTTCCGCTCAATGCCGGCGGCGGAACCTACAAATTCGTCATGAACTGGCAGAAGGAAAATCCGCAATACAAGCTTGACGTGACGGCTTCGAGCGCCGGCATCCCGTACCCGAACCGGCTGGATGAGGTTCAGAACGGTAAGTTCGACGCGCTGGTCCTGCCATCGAACCTGGGTGAGCAGACCGTGATCGAGGAGAAGAAGCTCGACATCGTGGCGTCCGAACCGGTCTTCAGCAACAACACCTACATGCTGATTCATCAGTCGGACGAAAACAAGGTTCTGGCCGACGATGTGAGCAAGGTCCTCAAGGAATTGAAAGACGATGGCACGATCGAGAAGCTCTCACAGAAGTGGTTCGGCGAGGGCATCGTCCAGTACATGAAGTAAGACCAAGTCTGCAACAAACCTGGTTGGTCAGCGGCAAGGCTGAATTGCAAGAAGGAGTGCTTCAAAGTGGATGTTTCTGCTATGATCCCCGAGTTGCTCTCGGCGTTGCCGCTGACGCTCACCATTACGTTTACGGCCATTGTCGTCGGGTTCTGCCTGGCGCTCGTGGCATCGACTCTGCGAATCCGCAGGGTGCCGGTGATCAGCAACCTGGTCGACCTTTACGTGTCGTACGCGCGCAGTGTTCCCGTGGTGCTGCAACTGTTCGTGGCGTTCTACGGGCTTCCCCTTCTGGTGGCCCTGTTCGGCGCCGCCGATTTCTTCTCGCCAAACGTCGCCGCCATGGTGGGGCTCAGCCTCTATCACGGTGGCTATCTGTCCGAGGTCATGCGGCCTGCATATCTGGCGGTCGACCGCGGCCAGCACGATGCGGCCGACAGCCTGGGCTATACTTTCAGGCAAAAGATATTCCGCGTCGTCGGCCCGCAAGCCATACATATCGGCCTGCCGGGATACGGGAACTCCATCATCTACCTGATCCATAACGTCGCGCTGGTCATGTATATCGGGGCGGCGGACGTGATGGCGACCGCGCACCTGATCATGGAGCGGGACTACAACCAGTACCAGTTCGAGACCTATCTCGTGCTGGCGGTCATCTATTCCGTGTTGTGCCTGATCGCGTGGCTGATCATTCGCTTCTTCGAGCTTCGCTCGCCCATGCAGGCGCCAGAGGCGACGGCCACAGCTCGGATCAAGCACGCGCTCATCTCGAACGCCTGACCCAACGAAAGTATTCAGCCATGTTCGATACGGATATTTTGCTCCAGGACACGTGGGAAATCCTAGGAGCCGTACCCATAACGCTTGGAATGGCGCTCTTGATCTTCCCCCTTTCCGTTATAGTCGGCGGCCTGTTTGCCCTTGTCGAATACAGACGTGTCCCTGTGCTTCGAGAGCTTGTCGTGGTCTACAAGATCATCCTGAAGGGTGTCCCGATGGTCATCGTGATTTTCCTGTCCTATTTCGGCCTGCCCACGGCCCTGCAATTCCTGTACTCGGCGCTCGGGATCGACGCCAATGCCCACGAGATGCCGAACTGGATTATCCTTGTCATCGCTATTGCCGGTTGTGTCGCTGCCTTTCAGGCGGAGATCATCAAAGGGGCCCTCAACGCCTTTGATACAGGCCAGTCGGACGCGGCCAATTCGCTGGGTTACACGGGCGGCCAGCTCTTCCGACGGGTCTTGTTTCCGCAGGTGGCCCTCACCGCGATTCCCGACCTGACGACCTCGATGATGGTCATCATGAAGGCACTTTCCCTTGGGTTCGCCATCGAGGTCATCGATATCTTCGCGCAATCCCAGCTGACTGCCGCGCTGAACTACTATTACCTCGAAGCCTTCGTGATCGCCGTCGTGATCTACATGGTGATTGCCTATATCGTCACGCAGATCGCTGACAGGCTGGAGCAGGCGTTGAGGGTGCGGACTTAAGGGTAGCCACCTTGCAGCTGTCTTGAGCGGAATTCGTTCACCTGATTCGCCGTCTTGCAGGGAACCTGGAATAACCTCATGCCAAGCGGTCGCCCATGAGGTGCCGGCGGCATTAGCCGACGCCGATCAGCCGGCGTCATCTCGAAGAGCAATTGGACGGTACGTCAGGCGGTCAAAGACGCGCCTGCAATTTTGGCACGGGTTGAGAGCCGCGACGGTCTTGGGGCCTCAATGACTGCAACAGGAGTATTACTATGCGGGTCAGTATTCTGGGCGCCGGAGCGATTGCCTACGGCCTTGCCGCCTATTTGGCGGAAGCGGGACACGACCCCATGCTTTGGTCGCCGTCGGGAGAGCGCACCAAGAGGTTAGCTGCCGGTGAATTGCTGAAGGCCACCGGGGCTATCGAGGCAAGGGTACCGGTGCGAATCGCCAAAGATTGCCAAGATGCCGTTGCCAATGCAGACGTCGTGGTAATCGCGCTGCCGGCTAACGGCCACAAGATGGTGATGGATGCTGCCACTCCTCATCTGAGCGAGGGTGTACCGGTCATCATCAGTTCGCACAGTTCCTTCGGGGCGCTGTATCTTTCCAAGCAGTTGGCCGGGCGCCAGGTCAGCCTACCGATCATCATCTGGGGTACAACGCTCGTGACCGGCCGCCAGCGCGGACCAACCGAGATCCATGTTGCCACCGTTCGCCAGAAGCTTGATGTTGCGACGCTGCCTTTCAATGCGCTGGACCAAGGGTTCGAGCTTTGCACGGCCTTGTTCGGCGATCGTTTCGTCAAGCGCGACGGCCTGCTTGCGATCGCGCTCAGCAACCTCAATCCGCAGAATCATCTGGGAATTGCCCTTCTCAATCTCACACGCATGGAGAAGGCCGAACAATGGAGCCAGGGTGGAAATGTCACCCCTGCCGTTGGTCGCTTCATCGAGGCTCTCGACGCCGAACGATTGGCGATCGCCGCCCATTTTGGCATAGCCGTGCGCACCGTCGAAGAGCACTTTTCATTGTCGTTCCATGTCCCCATCAGCACTGTTTCGAAAATGAACCAGGAGATGGACCGCCAAGGCCGTGGCGGCTTTGGGCCGACAACTATCGAGAGCCGCTATATTCTCGAGGATGTCCCGTTCGGACTGCTACCGACCGTTTTCTTGGGGAAGATCAGCGGAAATCCGGCAATTCTTCACGAATCTGGAATTTCCATATTGTCATCGGCTTATGGTCGCGACCTTAAGGGAGATAACGATATTCTTCCTGCGCTCGGCATCGAGGCAATGGTAAAGGCGGATCTCGAAAACCTTTGCCGCAAGGGGTTTTGACAACTCGTCGCAATGGATTGCGGCATAGGTCAATAACCTCATAGCCGTCGGCGGTGCCCGTGCCTGCGATCGCATGCAAATGTCTCGCTGGAACTCGGCTCAAAAAGACTGCCCCACGCGTCCAAAGCTGGATCGCCAAAAGTCTGAGCCGGCCAGATCGACCTCGACCCGGCTTCATCGACGGGAACCAGTCGGGATGGTCAATTCGGCGAAAATGGGCACGTGATTTGAGCCGAATTTCGGCCCGGTGGCATAGCTGGTGAGCCCAACCCCGGCCGAAATTGCGATATGGTCGATCGGCATGCCGAACGCAACCACCGAACCATAGCGGGTGCTGAATCGGGTCGGAGCAAGCCACCACCCGGATTCTGTCGACAACAGGCCAGTCGCTGCAAGGAAGTCGCGATAGAATGGTGACCAGCTTGGCGTGTTCCAGTCGCCAACCACTACGATGTTTGCGTTTGGTGGCTCGGCTTGGATGGCGGTTGTCAGTAGGGCCAGATAGGCATTGCGCTGTCTCCATTGCCATGGGCGCCGGGGGGTGTCCGGATGGATCGAATAGACGATGACCGATCCGGCTGGAGTGGCGATCTCAAATCTGACGGGATGGCGGACAAGGTCAGGGAAGCGACCATCGTCATTGACGACTTTTTCCGACAGAATCGGAAAGCGACTGAAGAGCTTCATGTCGTCGCGGAGATAAAGATCACGGCTGCTATCGAAAGACAGCCCAGCCGATTTCAGGAGCGTGCTCTGCCAAACTGGCAGGGTCTCCTGGGTCACGACCAAGTCTGGTTGCTGCTGGGCGATGTAGGTCTCGAGGCGAGACGTATCGGGTTTTTCTATGTCGATCAGAAGATTGGCGGAAACGATGCGGAGAGGAAAGCCCGGTGCAGGGCGCGCAGGCTGGGGCAAAACCACCATGGGCAAGACAGCGCTAAACGCCGCCGCGCCGGCAGCTATCAGGCCCAATCGGCTGCGGTTAACCAGGCAGATCGCGGCTAGGAGCACACCGAGCACAAGCAAATGAGGTCGAAAAAAATTCAGAAGGTCGGCCGACCAGAAATGTCGGCTCCCGACGAAACTCCCACCGGCGGCAATCGTGAACAGTGAGGCAGCGAGGAGGCTTACCGGTTTGAGGTCCATTGCAGTCCCCGCATGCCCAGGATGGCAGATGCATACAGGGGCGTCCTTAACGCAATGTATTGACTATCTAGTCCGCGCCGCCGGCCCGCGAGGGCTATCATTCGGGCGCAGATTCGCGCCCCGGTCCGCCAACGCACAAGCTCCTGTCTCAATTTCACCCTATCACTCCGATAGAGGCATTCTGCTGAGGTGCCCTGTCAACGGCGTGGTCGCGGTGTCGGTCATGGCGGTGATGATGCCGATGACAGAAGCGCTGTCATGCGGTTGTGGCGGCGCTGACGATTTCCAGCTGTTATGGTAGCAGAAACACAAAGGAGCACGATTTGAATAGCGTATTCTCAAACCGTAGGCTGATCGGATCCTCACTCATGTTAAGCGGTATCGCCATCCTTGTATGTGCTGCGCCGGCATCGGCCGATGTCAAGGTCGAGGTTGCTCAATCAACCTACGAACTGCGCGGCCTGAGCCGCGAAGCGATCCACGACGACCTGCACCGCGTTGGCAAAAAAGATGGCGATGGCGTTATCGAAGGCGAGGTGAATGACGACCTCGCCTGGAAACTGAAATTCGTGGCCGAGGAAGGTTCCTGCCGAGTCGCCTCGGACGAGATCACCCTCAAGCTGAGTGTCACGATGCCAGTCTGGCTCGATGAAGCAAGTGCAGACCAAGTTGTGCGCACCGTCTGGAATAGCTACTATCAGGATCTCAAGGCCCATGAGGATGGCCACAAAACCATCGCTGTCGATGCGGCCCAACAGATCAACAAGCTAACACATGGCGCGAAAGCGGTCGGCCCATGCAAAGCACTTGAGGAATCGCTCAACACCGCGGCCAGGCAGATCGTTGACACGGCTGAGAAAGCCCAGGACAAGCATGATGCCGAGGCTAAGCCGTTCGCGCTCGAATGAGCGTGTGGTTGTCGGGGCCATTTGGGGTCGCGTCGAGACGATGCAAGCCTGGCCATGTTTTCGCCACTTGACCGAAGTTACTGGCTTTGTCTGATCAACTGCCAACACTCCTTGGAAAAGGAAATTTCATGGCTTCCACCGTTGCATTGGTCTGGTACTTGGTGGTCGCAGGGCCACAAGGTGGCATGAGCGTGCTGCCCAGTACCTTTGACAAGCGCGAACAATGCACCGCCGCCATAGCGGAATATCAGAAGCAACCGACGCCGGCAGGTTGGTCGCTGCAATGCGTTCCGAGCGCCTCACCCTATACCGATAACGGTTCGGCTGAGTAACGCCGCAAAAAAACCCCGCCAGCTTCAATTCAGTGTTTTCCAGCCGTTCGCTGCCCTGTCGGTTCCGACACGGCAGCGACCTCGAGGCATTTCGCTGACATTGCCATTTGCCAGGCGGAAGGCACGCCAGAGAAAGCAATGTCAGCAGTGTCGAGTGGCCAGCAGATTGAACGCTTGTCCCCGAAACTCTCTATATGGTTCGGCGAAAATGAATCGCTAACCTTGATGCTCGGTTAAAGCCGCCAGCCATGATGCGGCGCGCCTATTGCGTCAGCAAGGATCACGGAAAATCCATCCGACGTCATCGAAAATTATCGGCTTGAATCTCTAGCTGCTTGAGATTGCAGAATGCGGTCGCAGGAGAGGTGTGATGATCGTATCCCGTTTTGTAGGCCGAAGATGCAAACTGTTTACACGACAAGACCGACCGCGCGGCATGGCGGTTCAATGGAAGCGATATCTCGATTTCGTTGACACGAGGGCGACCCGGCGCCTGAACGCATGAGCCAAGATGTTTTCAATCGAACCAGTGCCGACCGGGGCAAACCGCGGCTTGTCATTGTCATGGCTATGTTCGGCATATTCTTCGGACTTATCACCGCCAAGCTTGCCTTTTTGGGCTTCCAGCCTGGCGCGAAGAATTCCGATGACGCGCGTTACGCCGTAACTACGTCCCGTCCTGATTTGATTGATCGGAATGGCCAGGTGCTGGCGACGGACGTCAAGACCGTGTCACTCTTTGCCGAACCTCGCCGCATTGTCGATGTTGACGAAGCAAGCGAACTTCTCCGCACGGTGCTGCCCGAACTGGATTCTCAAACCCTTCACGCTCAGCTCTCAAGCAATGCCGGGTTCGTCTGGCTTGAGCGCAAACTGTCTCCCCATCAGCAGCAGCGAATAATCGAACTTGGCATCCCCGGCATCGGTTTCAGACCGGAGAAGCGGCGGCTTTATCCAGGAGGCGCCACCACGTCTCATGTCGTTGGTTTCGTTGACATCGACAATCGCGGCATTGCCGGAATGGAGAAGTACGTCGACGATCAGGGTTACTTGGATTTACAAATGCTGGGCATGGCGGAAGGCCGAAATCTCAACCCAGTCAAACTATCGCTGGACGTCAGAATCCAGAACATTGTGCGAGACGAACTCGTCGCCGCCATAAGCCGATATAAGGCTATCGCGGCAGGTGGCGTTGTTCTGGATGTCGATACCGGCGAGGTTCTAGCGATGGTCTCGCTTCCGGACTACGACCCGAACGATCCAAAAGACGCGCTTCTGAAGGATCGATTGAATCGAATGTCAGCCGGCACTTTCGAAATGGGGTCTACCTTCAAGAGCTTTACAACGGCGATGGCACTTGATTCCGGCCTCGTGAAGATCACGGACAGCTTTGACGCTTCATTGCCGATCCGCATCGACGGCTTCACGATCAAAGATTTCCACGGCAAAAACCGCAGGCTGACAGTGCCGGAAATTTTTGAATACTCATCCAACATCGGCACTGCCAAGGAGGCCGAAGTTGTCGGCGTCGAGGCGCACCGGGCGTTCCTTACGAAGATGGGGTTGCTGACCAGGCTGAAAACAGAACTGCCGGAGACGGCATTGCCCACACAGCCGAAGGTCTGGAAAAAACTCAACTCGGTTACGATTGCCTTCGGCCATGGCGTTTCGACGACGCCGCTGCAAACCGCCGCCGCCGCTGCGGCACTGATGAATGGTGGCGGTCTGGTTCCCCCCACATTCCTGCCGCGCTCACGCGAGGAGGCAGACAAGCTGAAAGTTGCCGTGGTCAGCAAGAAGACGAGTGACGCGATGCGCTATCTCTACCAATTGAACGGTCAAAAAGGGTCAGGTCGAAGCGCCCAGGTACCCGGATACCGCGTCGGTGGGAAAACCGGCACAGCAGAGAAGGTGGTCAATGGCCGCTATTCGCCAAACAAGCGGTTTAACTCCTATGTGGCGGCATTTCCGATCGATGCGCCGCGCTATGTCGTGCTTGTTATTCTTGACGAGCCGCAGGTGGAGGGCGGAAAGGCCGGAGCAACCGCTGGTGCAAACGCCGCCCCAACCGTCGGTGCCGTCATCCGAAGATCGGCGGCACTGCTGGGGGTAAGGCCGGACTTCGAACAGGAAGGCAAGATTTTGCCGGCCCTTGAGTGCGAATCGGTCGTACCGAATTCGGGGCCGACATTGGAGTGCTGATCCCAAATAGGCCTGGAGATGGCCGAAAAAAGCGCTTGCTCCTCTAGTTGCTAGAGGAATTAACGTTGCCTTGAGTAGGCACGCAAGAGCACGCGGAAGGCGTAATGTTATGAATGAAACTGTCCTCAAGAGCCGCTACCGGGTCGAAGGAATGGACTGCGCCGGCTGCGCGAAGAAAATCGACACTGCGGCGAGGCGGGTTGATGGTGTCACAGACGTTTCGGTTTCAGTCACAGCCGGAACAATGACCGTCGACCACTCGCCGAAAGCGGATATGGCAAAACTTGCAAAGCGCGTGGAGAGCCTCGGCTACAAAGTGGCCCCGCTTGGCTTGGCGCTGGTGACGCCAACCGCGAGCCAGGGGCTTGAGAGCAAGGGTACAAGCTGTTCCAATCCAGATCATCATCACGATCATGCCGGCGACGATCATTCGGATCACGACCACGATGGTCACGACCATTCTGGCCACGATCACACTGATCATGATCACGCAGGCCACGATCATTCGTTGCACGGCAAAGCGCCGGATAGGCAGCCAATGGCGGCCGACATGGTTGCAGCGAACGCAATCACGACGTTGCAAAGCCGATATCGGGTAGCGGGCATGGATTGCGCCGCCTGCGCGAAAAAAATTGACACCGCGGCGAGGCGAGTTGAGGGGGTCGAGGATGTTTCTGTCTCAGTGACCGCCGGAACCATGACCGTCGATCATTCGTCAAAAGCGGATATGGACAAACTTGCCAAGCGCGTTGAAAGCTTGGGCTACAAGGTTGCCCCAATTGCGCTTGCGCAGGCAAAAACCGGTGGCGGCACGGCGCTCGGGGACGATTTCGCGACTCCCATTGCTCTAAATCACGATCATGCCGGCCATGACCATTCGGATCACGGTCACGCTGGCCACGACCATTCGGGTCACGAGCATGACAAGAAGGCCGATGCCCAGCACGGTGCCGTGGCTGGCCTGCATGGCCACGATCACGGAAGTGAAGAGGGTCCTTGGTGGAAGACGTCGAAGGCGCGGCTGACGATTCTGTGCGGTGTTGCTCTGGCTGGGGCATTCGTGCTCGCCAAGCTTGTTCCGGAAACCGCGCCATGGGCGTTTATCGCTGCCATGGCGGTGGGACTTATCCCGATCGCACGGCGCGCTGTCATGGCGGCTCTCAACGGGTCGCCGTTCACCATCGAAACGCTGATGACGATCGCAGCCGTCGGCGCTGTCATCATCAACGCCAGCGAAGAGGCCGCCGCGGTCGTCTTCCTGTTCCTGGTTGGAGAAATGCTCGAAGGCGTGGCCGCTGGTCGCGCCCGTGCCAGCATCAAGGCGCTCGCGACGTTGGTGCCGAAAACCGCGCTGCTGGAGGTCGATGGAAAAACATCGGAGGTTCCAGCGGAAAGCCTTGCCGTCGGCTCGACCATCCTGGTGCGTCCCGGCGACCGTGTTCCGGCCGATGGCACGATCATCTCCGGCGAAAGCTCGATCGACGAATCCCCGATGACCGGCGAGTCCGTGCCGAAACGGAAGGTTCCCGACGATCAGGTTTTTGCCGGCACCATCAACCAGGATGCGCCGATCCGCGTCAGGGTAACGGCAGCTGCCGCGGACAACACAATCGCGCGCATTATCCAGTTGGTCGAGAAGGCGCAGGAATCGAAAGCGCCTACCGAGCGTTTCATCGACCGGTTTTCGACCTATTATACGCCCGCCGTCATGGTCGTTGCCGCGCTGGTGGCAATCGTCCCACCGCTCTTTTTTGGCGGCGTCTGGAACGAGTGGATCTACAAGGGTCTCGCCATCCTTCTGATCGGTTGTCCCTGTGCGCTGGTCATCTCTACCCCTGCCGCCATCGCGGCGAGCCTCTCTGCTGGCGCGCGCAGGGGATTGCTGATGAAAGGCGGGGCGGTTCTGGAGACCCTTGGCAAGATCACCAAGGTTGCGTTCGACAAGACCGGCACGCTCACCGAAGGCAAGCCGAAGGTCACCGATATCATTGCGGTCGGCCGGACTGAAGCCGAGACGCTGACACTGGCGGCCGATTTGGAGATCGGATCCAGCCACCCGCTCGCCATGGCCATTTTGGATGAGGCCAGAAAGAGGGGCATCAATCCCACGTCCGCCAGCGAGGCAAGGGCAATCGGCGGTGAAGGCATTGTCGGAAAGGTGGGCGGCGTCGAACTCTTCCTTGGTTCGCCAAAGGCGGCAGAAAAGCGCTGCGTCCTCACCCAGGATCTTCAAGATCGCATCGCCAAGCTCAATGATGAAGGAAAGAGTGTCTCGGTGCTGCTTGCCGGCAGGAAGGTCGCGGGCGTCATCGCCATGCGCGACGAGCCGCGCGACGACGCCAAGGAAGGTATTGATGCGCTGAAACGCTTGGACGTTACCGCAGTGATGCTGACCGGTGACAACAGGCGTACCGCTGCCGCCATCGCCAAGAGCCTCGGTCTCGAACCCAGGGCCGAATTGCTGCCGGAAGACAAGCAGCGCATCGTCGGCGAGTTGCAGAAGACCGGACATATAGTGGCCAAGGTGGGTGACGGCATCAATGATGCGCCGGCGCTCGCCGCTGCCGATGTCGGCATCGCCATGGGCGGCGGAACCGACGTCGCGTTGGAAACCGCCGACGCAGCGGTGCTGCACGGCCGGGTGAAGGATGTCGCCAACATGATAGCGCTGTCGCGGGCGACCATGAGTAACATAACGCAGAACATCACCATTTCGCTCGGGCTGAAGGCGGTGTTCCTGGTCACAACAGTCATGGGGATAACCGGCCTTTGGCCAGCGATTCTGGCGGATACCGGCGCGACGGTTATCGTCACGGCGAACGCCATGAGGCTTTTGGGCTGGCGCGGACTGAAGTGATCGCATCAGCAGGGGACAATTTGCTGGGCTCTTCGAGCGCAGGCTTCAGCCGTCAGATTCCCCCGGAGGCCTGAGAAAAGCAGTGGCGATCGAGGTGTCTACGATCGGATTGATAACGGCTGCCCTCGCGGGTGCGATTTCGTTCGTCTCGCCGTGCGTCTTGCCGCTTGTGCCGGGCTATCTGTCTTTCGTGTCAAACGGTGTCGATCCGACCTCGACCCGTATGGGAGATCGCCTGCGGATCACATGGCCCGCCCTATGGTTCGTGGCAGGGTTCACGACGGTCTTCGTTCTTCTCGGGCTAGGCGCGCAGGTGCTGGGCGGCTTGTTCCTTCGCTATAGCGCAGAAGCAAATCTGGTCGGCGGGGCGTTGGTCGTCATCTTTGGATTGTTGATGACCGGCCTGGTCAAGGTTCCGTTCCTCATGCAGGAATTTCGATCGCTAGGGCCAGGTTCCGTCTCTGGACCCGGCAGCGCATATCTGCTCGGTCTCGCCTTTGCGTTTGGGTGGACACCGTGCATCGGACCGGTCCTGGGTTCGATACTGACCGTCTCGGCGCTCTCGGCGGGCAGTGGCGCCATCCTCCTTGCAGCCTATGGCCTAGGACTGGGCGTGCCATTTCTGCTGGCTGCGGTGTTGTTCGGCAACATGGCGGCGGTTCTAAAGCGCCTTCGATATGCCGGTCATATCCTCAACGTCGCGGCTGGCGGCGTGATGATCGCCATGGGCCTTCTGATGATGACTGGACGTCTACAATTGATCGCCTTCTGGTTGCTGGAGCGATTTCCCAGTCTTGGTTCTATCGGTTGATGAGCGTATCAGTTCATCGATACCAACTGACGGGGCTACAAAACCGCGAGCCTGATCTGTACTCAGAAAACCTCAAGACGAGCCCGCCATGCAATCGCTCGGTTTGACCCCATTGATCTTTACGATCATTCCCGTCGCCGCGGCGATAATAGGTGCCGCGCTGGCTGCGTATCGCCGTCCCGGACCGGTTCTCGTCAGCGCAATCCAGCATTTCGCGGCAGGTGTGGTCTTTGCCGCGGCGGCGGGCGAAATCTTGCCCGATCTCAAGCATAGCGGGTCGGCTGTGTGCCGGTCGCTATCGGAGGCGCGATCGGCATTGTCGTGATGCTTCTGCTCAAGAACCTCGAGGGACACATGAAAGGCCCACTCGGGCTCATGACGATTGTCGGCGTCGACATTCTAATCGACGGCCTTGTGCTTGGGCTCGGATTTGCAGCCGGCGAAAAAGTCGGCCTCCTGCTGACGATCGCGCTCACGATCGAAGTGCTCTTTCTCGGCCTGACCGTGGCGGCGGAACTCGGCGGGTCGATGATGTCGCCCGGTCGGGTGGTTGGTCTTACCGCCGCGCTCGTGCTGCTGCTGCCGGTCGGGGTGTTTATCGCAACCCCGATTGCATCTCTGCCCGGCCCCTACCTTACGGCGTTTTTTGCCTTTGGACTGATCGCGCTTCTTTATCTCGTGACCGAGGAACTCCTGGTCGAGGCGCATGAAACTCCGGATAGGCCTTGGGTTGCGGCGATGTTCTTCGTCGGCTTTCTCCTTTTGCTGTTGCTTGAGAGCGCCATCGGATAGGTCATCCGATAAACGCGTGTGGCTCCGGCCCTAGACCCTAAGGGAGCAGCGCCAGGACTGGCACTATTCCCAGATCCTGCAGTCTCTCGAGCACTTCGAAGATCGGAATGGCGAGGGCGAACCACATGGCATCGAAAAACGTTGTGACGACAAGTGCCGGCGACACCGTGACTATGGTGGCGTCGCGCCAGAGCGACGGACGTGGGATCCAGCGGGGCACCTGCGAAAGGAAAAGCTGGTAATCCGTCCCTAGTTTTTTCAGGAGGAAGCTCTCCTCACGCTGGACCACAACGGCAAAGACAAGGAAGACGAGCAGTCCAATCCCGAAGCCAAGGACGAGGCTGCCGCTTGCCAAACCAATACCAACCGAGCCCAGGATCGAAAACGTATAAAGCGGATTGCGCACGACGGAGTAGGGGCCGTGGCGAACCAGCACCTCGCTCTTGCGTCCGCCGATATAGAGCGAGCACCAGGAGCGCCCGACGATGCAGACTACAATAGCAACCCAACCGACGAGCTCGACGCCGATGTGCGGCAAGCTCCCCGTTCCCGCTCGCGAATGGGAAAAAAGCAACACGATGGCTAGTGGCATAGCGGCGATCGCAAGAACAGCCTTTCGCATTTTTTGCACGGATGACAGAGCAAGCATGTTTTCAACTGGGCTCGATTGTTGATCAGAGGATCTTGATCGTGGGGATGGTGGTAAGCGCAGCGGGGACCGCTTGATCTGTCACCGAACAGCGTGCGGAGCGCTGGCGTTCAGGCTTGTCGATGTTGGCGCGCACCGACGCAATGCCATTTCACAGCACGACAACTGTGGCGCCAACTGGCACCCGCTCGTAGAGATCGGCCACATGCTCGTTTAGCATTCGAATACAGCCGTTTGAGATGGCGCGTCCAATCGTCCACGGCTCAGTGGTTCCATGAATGCGGTAGTAGGTGTCCATGCCGTCCCGGTAGAGGTACAGCGCGCGCGACCCCAGTGGGTTGCCCTTGCCGCCGGGCATGCCGTCAACATATTTGGCGTACTTTCCAGGATCGCGCCTTATCATGTTTGCGGTCGGCTTCCACCTCGGCCATTTCGCCTTGCGGGCGACCATCGCCGTTCCCGACCAGGCAAGGCCCGCTCGGCCGACGCCAACCCCGTATCGGCGCGCAACACCCGAGCTTTCTACCAGATAAAGAAACCTGTTCCCTGGATCGACGACAACAGTACCTGGAGGGTAGCTGGGGGCGAAGTCGACAAGCTGTGGCTGGTACTTCGGATCGAGGACGAAGGGTTTCCCTGCCTTGCTGGCCAATGCGGCGCCAGGCGCAGCAAATGCGCCGACGATTCCAAGGATCAATGAACGACGTGTGATCATGTTACACCTGAGAGGAGGATGTGAATCGGGTGCTTAATCGGGACATGCGGACATGTCTGATCGCCTGCCAGCACTCGCAGCGGGCGGGTCTGCCACGACTTCGCACAGCACAGCAGCCGACGCCGGTCCCCCGATTGCGGCGGCATGCGACGCCAAGACAGGGCGGGCACCACATTATTCGGCCTGGTGGTTATGGCCGTCATCGACCTTCGGCGGCGTGACGTCCGGTATGAACTTTTCGATCTTTGCCTTGCCGCGCAAATCAGCCAGCATCTGTTGCGAGGCCGTGGCTTCGAGCGAAGCACGTATCTGCCCTGAGATGGTTTCGAAGGCTGGAGCAGGGCGGTTGCGTCTCTCCTCAAGCTTTATGACATGGAATCCAAACGCGCTCTTGATAGGGCTCATTGTGAATTCTCCAGGCTTGAGCAATGCCGCGGCGGCATCGATCTCTTCAATAATCTGGCCTGACGTCATGAACCCAAGATCGCCGCCCTTGTCCCTGGAGGCCGTGTCTTTCGAACGTTCCTTCGCCAATTCTGCGAAATCCTTGCCACTCTTCAATGCTTCGATGGCATCGTTGCCGTCCTGTAAGTTGGCAAGCAATATATGGCTCGCCCTGTATTCCTCGACCGGCGGGATCTTGGCTGCCTGGTCGTCGTAAGCCTTTCGGACAGCCTCGTCCGTAACCCGCTCCGCGACTTTGCCCTCCATGAATATCGTGCGCAGCGTTTGCGCCTCGAAGAATGCCAGCTGACGTTTAAAGGCATCGGTTTCAGCCACGTTTGCTGCTTTCGCGGCGTCGGCGACGAGCCTTAGCTCGATCAAAGCATCGACGAGCACGGAACGCCTCGCGTCTTCCGGCATGTTGCCGAGCTGGTCGGAGTACATTTCAGCAGCTACGGCCAGATCGGCGTCGGTTATATCGACGCCGTTTACTCGCGCCAAAGCCCCGCTCTCTTGTGGTGCCGCGACGGTCGAAGCAAGGCATGCAATGGCGATGGTTGCTGCAAAGGTCGCTAGCCGAAATGGAGGACGGGCCTTTAGATGGGTTTTCCTTGAGGTCATTCTTATGGTCTCCTGTCCGCGCTTCATCATTGTTTCTTTGCCGAGGCGACAAGCGGGTCGACGATCTCGCTGAATTGCTGCAAGGTCATCGCTCCCTTCTGCATCTTGCCGTTGATGAAGA
This sequence comes from Mesorhizobium sp. GW821-FHT07A06, assembly GCF_059419085.1. Classification (NCBI taxonomy): domain Bacteria; kingdom Pseudomonadati; phylum Pseudomonadota; class Alphaproteobacteria; order Hyphomicrobiales; family Phyllobacteriaceae; genus Mesorhizobium; species Mesorhizobium sp. GW821-FHT07A06. Next base: position 22,543 of record NZ_JBWKRC010000007.1, on the reverse strand, counting down.
AGCTTGGGGTGGAATCGACGCCGAATCTTTTTCCTGCTTCGGCAACCGCCGTTATCTTGTCGAGGAGAGGTTGGTCCTTGAGGCACGCCTCGACCGCTTCGCCATTCATGCCGGCGATACCCATCAGAGACTTCAACGCAGCAGTGGGATCGCTCACGCGTGCCCAGCGGTCCTGCGAATGATAGAGGAGGTCGACAGTGGCATACCATCTGTCGTCACCCGCGCAGCGCGCCAGCATAAAGCCGGCCGAAGCGCGGGGATCGAACGGGAACTCGCGCATGATGAAGCGCACCTTTCCGGTGTCGACATATTTTTCCTTGATCGCTGGCCATGTGTCTATGTGAAAGGCCCTGCAGTGAGGACAGGTCAGCGACGCATATTCAATGACGGTAACAGGCGCGTCGAGATTACCGAAAGACTTCTCTGGAAGCGGGCCCGGTGCGAGCAGATCCGGAATTGTGGTCTGCGCGGACACGGGCTGCAGGGTTTGAAACAGGGCCAGTGCCGAGGCACCGGTAAGGAATTCGCGGCGTTTCATAAAATACTCCATTGCATGGATTGTCTGTCCGAATACGTCGGTACGGCCTGTCGGTCGTGACCGAGTAGGGAAGGGCGTGTGATTGGGGGATTGCGTTGGTTATGACCCTGCGATGCGCCGGATAGGCAGGCTCCGCTGGAGCATATTTTTCTGACCTTGACGGCTGCCGCGTCTTTCCAGCCTGGGACGCCGTTGCTGCGGCTGCCAGCGCTCGTCTTGCGATAAGCAGTCGAGTTGACTGTCTGGGGAATCGCCTATCGAGGCGGCGGCACCGATACGGATGCGGTGGTCGAGGCTACGACCGCAGTCGCTGGCAAAGTCTGTACGTTACCAGGTCGGCGAAACTGCCGAGCAGTTGTGTCGGCCACCCAGCTGCAATGGTCATGACATGGTGAAAAGTGTTGTGAAAAGCCGCCACCCAAGACGTCCCTATCGTCTTGGCCGCCCGAAGGAGCGCTGATTTGACTGCCGTCAGCTTGTGCCTCAACGGAAACAACAATCGAGTTGGCGGGGGCTTGCGAGGCGGCCACGGAAAAGCTTGCTGCATGAACAAGCAGCATAACTCCCAGCAAGATCATAACAATTTGTCGCGCCATTGTCGGCCAATAGAACACATAGGCAGGCTGAAGCATAGGGCGGCGGCTTGTCGCAAGCGGTGAAGTTGCTGCAGAACTGAATGGCGCGCGGTGTACAAAATCGATCTCGCGGCAGTCAGCTATTCGTCCTCAATGTGAGGATCGGCCAACGCGGCATCCGGCCTGCTGACCGGGACAGAGGTCATCGACGTCATTTCCGCCAGTTTTTTCGGGCCGCGGCGATCAAGCAATTTCCGGAACGACGGATGCATGCCGCCGTCGGAGTAGGCGTGGACCGATAGTCCAGTACCCGTCGACACGAGTTTGTTCATGGCGAGCAGATCGGCTTCGTCGCGGGATGCAACGGCCGGAGGTATTGAACTCGTCGAGGGAGGGCAGGCCGCAAGCGGGTCGGTAGGTTCCCTGCCGTCAAATTGGGAATTGAAGACATAGCGCCTGTCGCAATAGAACACCGTCGGCGGCTGGCGCGTGACTTCGAAGACGTCGTATCCTTGCTTGAGGTTGAGCCAGAAGCTGAAATTTGGATCATTTCGGTTTTTTGCCATGTTTTGAGGCGTCATCCGGAACGGGAAAGCTTCCACCTGGAACGACGCCTGGCCGCCTCTCAGCGCTTCCCTTGCGACGGCATAGATTTCGGCGACACCCTCGTCGGTCATGGCGAAACATCCGGACGAAGAGCATGCGCCGTGCACCATCAGCGCTTCACCGCTGTAGCCAAGCGCGCTCTCCAGCCGGTTCGGATAGCCGAGATTGAACGAGAGATAATATTGCGAGGCCGGGTTCAGCATTCCCGCCGTAACATGATAGAAACCCTCAGGCGCCTGACGGTCACCGTTTTTCGTTTTCGGCCCCAGCTTCCCGGACCAGCGACACATGGGGTAGGTTTTCAACAGCGCGAAGCGCCCCGATCGGTCGCGCTTCCAGATTTCCAACTCGCTCTCTTCCTTGAATATGCGGATAAGGATAGGCGCTGTGGGCGACATTGCCTTCTTGCTCATCTCGGCGACAAGCTTTGCCGGAATGGGTTGGACGGCCTTGTTATCCACGTCGAGAACACTGGAAACCGACGTAACGCATCCCGAGATGGCGATTGAGAGCATAAGCAGGGCGGCCAATCCGCGTAGTCCGTAAAGCAAGTGGCACCGCCTGTTCCGCCCGATCATCAGACGGAGCCACATCAACCCCCGGTCCATGATTCGTCGCCGCTATTAGCAAGCCTGCCATTCTTCGTCAGTATGTTTAATGGAAAATTGACGGCGATCTCTTGCATCTCACCCTGCTAGAGACCCCATAGGGTTGGATCACAGCATCGGACACGAATGGTGATCGCGTATGGCATTGTCCAAAATTCAACCGGCGAACGTGATGTTTGCCCTGCTTTTCATGCTGGCTGCCGTGTCAGTTGATCTCTTCACCAAGACGATCATGGTCGAGTTGGTGATGCAACCGCCACGGATCATCCCGGTCACGAGCTTTTTCAATTTGGTGCTCACCTACAACGAAGGTGTGAGTTTCGGCCTGTTTGCGAACCTCTTCGGCAACCGACCCGGAGTTCTAACACTCGGCACATCCCTTGTCGCCTTGATCATTGTCGTTTGTGCCGTAGCAGCAAAGAACCGCACTGACGCTTCTGCCCTGGGCGTCATTTCCGGCGGAGCGATTGGAAATATCGTAGACCGTGCAAGGAATGGCGCGGTGACCGATTTCCTTGATTTTTATGTCGCCGACTGGCATTGGCCGGCATTCAACCTGGCCGATGTTGCCATAGTTGGTGGAGCGATCTTTATGTTCGTCGCATCACTTCTGCCGGCAGCGCCATCCGGCGCCCGTGCCGATTGAGCCTTGGCTGAACGCTGTCGCGTTGGAGGAAAACTATTGGAAATCAGCCTGCAAAAACTTTCCGAAGCGGAAACTTTGGAACTGGTCCGCAAGCGAAAAAGGGGGAATACGATCCTGATGATCGCGCTCCTGATTTTTGTTACTGCCGTGTTCGCGTCAAGTTTCGTCCACCTGCGCAAGGAAAGTCGCGGGCCGGTTCCTTCAACTGTCCAACTCCCTGGGGTCACAAACCAGTGAGTAGCGAACCGATAGAAATCGCCCCATACTTCTGGCGAGGGAATGGACTGCCGGGGTCAACATGTCGCTTCTGAGAAGATTGGGTATTTTTACCGTTGTGGGTTCAACCGCATACGTCGCCCTGTCAGCGGTGTTCGGACTTTATTGCATTATCGGCGGGCACGATTTCCTCGAAATGTTTTTTGGTGGCACGGCCACCATCGTTCTTGCCTTGGCTGCCGGCGTGGAATTTGCCTGGCTAGCGCCGTCTCCGGGCCGAACTCGGAATTGATGGGACTCATCCGTTCACAAGGCTAACCCAGGTATTCGGATCCGTTTGCGCCTGCCGTTTCAGGAAGTAGATTTCCGCGTCGCGCCAGAGCAGGATCTTCTGCTCGACATTGTCCAACACGAAATCGCCCTTGTCGGTGACGATCGTCAGAACCGCGTGTCCTCCACCCTTTGCATCCCGACCGACCGTCATCAAAAGAGAGCCAAGTGGAAACCCACTCTCGTTGAGAAGCCTACGCTTCATCAAAGCGTAGTCTTCGCAATCACCCACGGCCTTGGGGTATTCCCAACGTTCTTCGACGCCGAAGATTTCGCGATCGGTCATCGGCTTTACCGAGGCGTTCACCTGATTGTTGATCTCTATCATCTGCTTCCAGCGCTTCCGGGTAAGCTCGACCGAGGCGCTAACCGACGGCCGCGTACACTCGGTCGCGTCACGCCGGCAAAGCTCGTAGTAGCCGACGGGTATCGTTGTCTCCCCGAACGTTTGCATATTCGGCGCGCGGTCCGGCTGAGCGGGATTGAGATGGAGCGCATTCGCACCAGCCGATGCACAGGACAAGACAAGCGCAAGAGCGCCCAGAACGAGGCTTTTCATGTTGACACTCTCCCCAGAGATGAGACGAGCCTACCAAACAGGTGTCAAAGCTGACCAAAAACAGCCAGTTGGATTTTAGAAAAAGTTGCCTCTAAATCACGTGTTCCACTTTACAATTCGGTAGTGAACTCGGGATGGCGGTATGCGAGCCACAGCATGGCGAGCTAGGCATGACCCTTTAGCGCCGCTGATCGTAAGGCTTCCCTTGGAAAGACGGACTGTCAGTTTTCCGCGAGCAGGCGTCGGATTTTCTTCAAGGCGATATCGCGGGGCTCTTCACGATCGATGGTTCCGGAAAACTTGCCTTGGCGATCGAAGAGAAGGATTCCGGCCGTATGATCCATCGTATAGTCGCCATCCTGCGTGGGAACCTTGGCGTAGTAGATCCTGTAGGCTTTTGCAAAACGCTTGAGTTCCTCCGGCTCGGGCCTCAAGGCGACGATCCTGCGGTCAAATGATGACATGTATTGCTTCAGCGTGTCGCCGCTGTCGCGCTCCGGATCCACGGATATAAGGAAGCCGCGGAGGTCGTCGGCTTCCGCGCCAAGATCGTCGAACCAGGATGACATTTCCGCCAGAGTCGTCGGACAGATCTCCGGGCAATTCGTAAAGCCCGCGAACATGAGCCACCCCTTGCCCGCATAAGTCTTTTCTGTAACCGTTTCGCCCGTGTGAGAAACCATCGCAAAAGGGCCTCCAAGCGCCGCAGCGCCTGTTTGTGTGCTCTCACGAACTGACGCATCGTTCCTGGCGCCAATACCGGCAACAACGAAATAGCCCAGCAGTGCCAGGCTCACCGCGATTAACCCCCATGTGATTTTGCGAAAGGTGGTTACGGTCATTGGACCAACGGTCAATCCACTGAACCGTGGTGATGGTCTGTCGGCTTCGTGCCTATTGGCCGGGTAGCGGCCGTCGCCGACAACGACGTTCCATCCTCAAATGCAAGCAGCAAATCAACCTTGTCGCCTGGCTTAAAATTTGGTGCCGGCCCCATCAGCATCATATGGATGCCACCGGGCTTCATCAGAAGTTCGGCGTGTCCAGGGATGAGCACGCCATCCGTTATCCGTCGCATCTTTGCCACCCCGTCAGCGATCTCTGTCCGATGCAGAGAGACCGAAGTGAAATCGTCGCTCTGAACGGAGACAAGGTTCGCCTGTTCCTTCGAACCGTTCCATACGGTGAGGTATCCAGCCAGCATGTCGGCACCGGATGGCGCAAGAACGACCTCGGCGTGTTCGACAACAAGCTTGCTTCCGGCATCGGCGTGACGGGGCTGCTCCTGGGCCGTGGCGCCTTGCAAGCAACCGACCAGGGCGGCCGCGATCAGCGCGGCAATCCTGAGGGAATTTATGATCATCCGCGAATCCTCGCTGGTGGTCTGCCGGTCGAGCCGTTCGGCTCCGGCTCATGTGGGTCCAAACTTGGATGCAGTCAACGTGACAAACGGTGCCATCTGGCATGCGAAATTCGGCGGCGGCTTCGACTGGCCGGACACATCGCATCTTGTTACCGCAATTGCCCTCGGCTCGGCTGCGACAAATCCTCGCGACGTTTGGCAGGCCGTTGACGAACCGCAAATGAGTCACCAATCTCTAGTGACTATAGAAACCGGAGCTGTTGCCCATGCTGACGATTGGCGATCTTTCTCGCAAGACCGGGGTGAAGATCCCCACCATTCGATACTACGAGCAAATGGGCCTTTTGGATGCTGCGGAACGATCCGAAGGCAACCAGAGGCGCTACGCTGCGCCGGAAAGAGAGCGCCTGTCCTTTATCAAGCATGCCCGGGAACTCGGTCTTACAATTGAGGCAATTCGCGAATTGATCGACCTCAGCGCACACCCGGAGCGTCCTTGCGAGGAGGCCGACCGGATTGCTGCCGAGCAGTTGACGGCCGTTCGGGAGAAGATCGAGAAGCTTCGGCGTTTGGAAAAGGAGCTCAAGCGAATCGCCACCCGTTGCGCCGGCGACCAGATCAAGGACTGCTACGTCATCCGCGCGTTGGCAAATCACGAGATGTGCGAAAGCGATCACTGACAGCTGGGCGAACCCCGGGGCTGGAGGTATCGGCAATCCACGCGCCGCCATACTTTTTCAGCTCAAGATGGTTCCTTGATTGTAGGGCTGTCGGGTTGGCCGCCGTCGGCAACTTACGGCCACCGTTTCGGTCAATGCTGCGGCCTTGCGCCCTCTATCGGTCACCCGCTGGGACCAACAACGGAGATGCCAAATGAAGTCGGCTACTACGTCGTTTGCGCTGATGTGCGTTCTAGCCCTCTTTGCCCTGCCAGGGATGGCGCATGAGTATCCTGCGGGCGCCATATCGATCAGCCATCCCTGGTCGCGCGTAACATCGCCGGCCGCACCGATCGCCGAGGGCTATGTCACCATCACCAACATTGGCACCAAACCTGATCGGTTGCTGAGCGTTGAATCGAGTTGGGCAACCAAGGTGGAAATCCACCAAGACAGCATTGGCAAACAGCAGCCCACTGTCGGTGGCCTTGATGTAGCGTCCGGGCAAAGCGTCATCCTGCAGCCTGGTGGCTTGCATGTGCTATTCATCCAACCCGATAGAAGATTTGTTCTGGGGGATCGTGTTCCAGCTCGATTGAGATTCGAAAAGGCTGGCATCGTCGAAATTGGGTTCCTTGTCCTGGGCACGGACCAGCAAGCGCCGGTTGACAAGCCACGCGCCGCGCAGCCGTCGTCAAGCCCGTGAGCTTGTTGAAAACCGCTCGTATTGTTCTATGGGCGCTGGTCGCTTGCCTGTGCATCGTCACGGGGTGGTTCGCGATTATGCAGGTCCTTGTGGTCATCAATCCGTCACCCCCGGTCGTGGAACTTGGCAAAGCCGCGATTGCCGGGCCGTTCGAGCTTTCAACGCTTGAGGGCAAGCCCTTCTCCAACGCCGATTTGGCCGGCAAACCACACTTGGTCTTTTTCGGCTTTACCCATTGCCCCGACATTTGCCCGACGACGCTCTACGAACTGACGGGTCTGCTTGCCGAACTTGGGGCTGGTGCCGACAGGTTGACGCCAATTTTCATCACGGTCGATCCCGAACGGGATACGGCAGACCAACTCGCGTTCTACATGTCGGAGTTCGACCCTCGCATTGTGGCCTTGCGGGGCACGCCCGCGCAGACGGCAGGTGCCGCCAAGGCCTTTGCCGCCTATTTCAAGAGGATTCCAGGTGATGGAGCCGACTACACTATGGAGCACACCGCTGGAATTATCCTGATGGATGCCCGCGGCGAGTTTGCCGGCAAGTTGGATATGCGCGAGCCACGTGACATGCAGCTTAAGAAACTTCAGTTGCTTATCGCCCCCACCACATGACTGGACCAATCAAGTCGATCAGGGCGCCTTCGCGGCATTCATGCTGGTGAGCGGGCAGCCACGTCCAGCCGGTTGTCCAAAGGGGTTCCGGATGTGATTGGCCTGGTCGTGCCCTCATGCCTGAAGGCCCGGCTGGCATCCACGAAGCCCGGATGCTAACGCCTACGACATGCTGCCGATGCCTGGGACGGCGAAGCATCCGTTGCAAGCCAGCGACCCAAAAATCGCCGGCGGGTCTCACGTGGATAATCAAGGTAACAAGGGTAAGACGCTCGCATGGTTCAGCCCCACTCCCATTCGCATCTCTGGCCCGGCGTGCCGCTCGCGCTGGCCTCAGCCGCGCTGTTCGGGGCGGTATCTCCGCTATCCAAGCTGCTGCTCGGTGTGGTGAGCCCCTTGATGCTCGCGGGGTTGCTCTACCTGGGTGCCGGTCTTGGCCTGGCTCTGTTCTGGTTTTACCGCAACTCGATTGGCGAGGGCACAAACGAAGCCCCATTGCAGCGCACCGATCTTCCCTGGCTGGCGGCCGCCATTGTCATGGGCGGTGTCGTCGCGCCGGTCCTTCTGATGTCCGGGCTCGCCTTGGTAACCGCTTCTAGCACTGCGCTGTTGCTGAATGTCGAAGGCTTGGCCACAATGGCGATTGCCTGGGTAGTGTTTCACGAAAACGTCGATCGCCGGCTCCTGATCGGTGCTGGCGCAATCCTTGCCGGGGCCGTCGTCCTGTCGTGGGAAGGGCAGGGCGTAGCATTCAATGGCGGCGCCCTGCTGGTTGTCGGCGCTTGTGTCGCTTGGGGTATCGACAACAATTTGACCCGTAAGATCTCCGCGGCTGATCCGGTTACAATCGCAATGCTCAAGGGCCTGGTCGCTGGAACGGCCAACATCGTCCTGGCACTGGTTTCGGGTGCCGCACTTCCTCATCCGACGTCCTTCTGGGCAGCGGCATTCGTCGGTTTTCTCGGCGTTGGCGTCAGCCTGGTGATGTTCATCCTGGCGCTTCGACACCTCGGCACGGCCCGCACCGGGGCTTACTATTCCTTGGCGCCGTTCATCGGAGCGCTTCTGGCAATAGCGCTTCTGGGTGAGCCGCTGACCACTCGGCTGGTCCTGGCGGGCATCCTGATGGGCATCGGTCTATGGCTTCACCTGGCCGAACGCCACGCCCACATGCACGAACACGAAGCCCTGGAACATGAACACAGCCACGTTCACGATGTGCATCACCAACATACGCATGACGGGCCGGTAACGGAACCACATTCGCATTGGCACCGTCATGCGCCGATGCGGCACTCACACGTCCATTATCCGGACCTGCACCACCAACATCGGCACTGATCGAAGGCCGTATCAGAAACAGCATTCACCGACCTGGCCGATGCCACCCTCTCCTTGAAAATCACGCAATCGTGGCCGAGACCGTGGGCGCTTGCGCCGCGTGGCGCCAGTAGGTGGTCACACCTTTACCAAAGCGGCTGTCGCGTACATGAAGGCAACGCCGGCCGCCAGACCGCCCATCACCGGCGGCGTGAAGAAGGCATCGAGGCCCTTCTGGTTGCTGCGCATCAGATAGGCGCCGACCTCGACGATGACCTGCAAGATTGCGCCGGCGCCGATGGCAAGGGCAAGGGCCGACCATTGCGGCGCGTAGGCCAGGCTGCCGAGCCACATGCCGAAGACAGCTGGCCCGCCGGCGAGCAGGACCAGGCCGACGAACGTCCATAACGGCGGACGTTCCTTCAGGATAGGGGCGGCTATGCCGATGCCTTCGGTGACATTGTGCAAGGTGAAGCCGAGAACCAGGAAGGTACCGAGGCTTGCCGAGCCGGCCGCGAAGGCTGCGCCGATGGCAAGACCTTCGCCGAGATTGTGAAGGCCGATGCCGAGCGCGATATAGGTGGCCAATGCCAGCCCTGTCGGCGTTCCACGCCGCCGGCCGATCGCCATCAGCACAAGAAAGCTTGCTAGGGCCGCCATCACCACCATCACCGGCCCCTGGAAGACGGCGGCCGCGGTTCCGACAAGGTCGAAGGATTCTTCGATGGTGTCGACCAACAGGAAGGCGAGCAGTCCAATGGTGAGCGCCAGCAGGAAGTTCATGCCGCTTCGCCCGACACCGCGCAGCGCCGGGTAGAACAGCAAGCCAATGGCGACGGGCAGCACGCCGACAATGATGCCGACCAACCCTTGCAGCTTGAGCTGCCCAGCGGTGACGGTCGGTGTGGGAACGGCAACCGCGATCTCATGTTCGAAGGTGATGCCGGTATTGGTGACGACGTTGACCCTGTGCGTTTCGCCCAGGATCCACGGGAAAGGCAGGTTGATCCATGCCGTCGAGGCGCGCGCAATGTCGCCCGGAGGGTCCTGGGTGAATTGCCAGTAGGCGCCGTCGACCTGGACCTGGGCGATCTTCATCGGCTCCGAGCCGCCGGCCCGTACAAGCAGGTGAAGGCCTGACGTATCGAGCACGGTACGCTCGAATGTCAGCTTCTCGACAGCGGGCGCGCCATTTGAGAATCCTTGCATCGGATTGACGGAGACGATCCAGGCCACGGCAATGGCGAACGCGGCGAGAGGCAGGCCAATCCACAAAAGATGGATGCGCGACCGTGCCGGCGCACCGGCTGCAACGACCTTGCTCATGCCAGCGCCTCGACGACGTCGAACATTCCCACCCAGCCGAGTTCGGTGAACTCGCTTTGATGCGCATGGAACATATAGAGGCCTGGTTCGTGCTCGGCGAAGGTGAATTCCAGGATGCCGCGCTGGGCCTGACACTGCATGATGAGGTCGACCGTTTTCAAGGTCGGCGTCAGCGTGGTGCCCTGATCGAAATAGTCGAAGAAATTTCCGTGCAGGTGAAACGAGTTGATGAGATCAAACTCCAGTACATTGACGAGATAGATGCGCACTGGTTTGCCGCGCACGATGCGGATCGGCGTCTTCGCATAGGCATGGGCGATGGTGTTGGCCGCGTAGAATTCGTTCGCCTCATCGAAGTTGGTGTCGAACCCGTTCATGACCATCACCAGTTCCTGCCAGCCGGCATTCTCGGGCGTGCCGAGAAGCCGTGACCGGGCGACATCCGCATGTTCGGGATGACGATCCGGGTCCGGGTCGATGACAAAAGCACCGTACATGCCTTTGTGGATGTGCCTTTTGAGCGGAAGAGCATGGCAGTGATAGAGATGGCAGCCAAATGGTTTGGCGTCGAATTCGTAAACGAACTCGCCACCGGGATCGATCAACCCGGCGCCGGGAACTCCATCCATGCGAGCCGCATGGATGCCGTGGAAATGCATCGAGTGCGGATGCGAGCCGTTGTTCTGGAAGACGACGTGAATGCGCTCGCCTTCCTTGGCGCGGAGCGAAGGGCCGGGCACGCGGCCGTTGTAGGTCCAAGCCGGGAAGGTCACGCCCGGCGCAATTTCAATCGTCTTGTCCTCGGCCGTGACCTCGAATGTCCGCAACGTCCGCCCATCGGGCAGAACCGAGACAGTCCCTCGCTCCCAGTCCGTCAATATCTGGGTCGGATCGAAACCGTTGGCGGCATTGTCCACCTCGCCTACGGTAACCATGGCGCCATGCGCATTCATGTGCCGAGGCGCAGCGTCGGTGGGGGCCATCGCGGCCATGTCATGACCCGTAGATGGCGTGGACTGGCCAAGCGCGCTGCGGCCAGCGATCGCGGTGCCGCCAACCGCCATCAGGCTTCCCGTCAGGATGGATCGACGGCTAATCCGGTCGCGCACCCACGTCTTCACGTCGACCATTTCAGATTTTCCCGCAAAAACACCGCTCTTGAACATCAGAATAGCGTTGGCTGTTAAATATAGCAACGGCTTAATTTGTGTGAGCTTTAGGCGTTGTGGCCCGGTCAGTTGCAGGAATGGTACCGGCTCAAGCTGCGCACCCCTCAGGACACAGACATCCGTATTTAAGCGTGCACGCAGATGTGACCGACAGGGCGTCACCGTCGATGTTATTCATTGCTGTCGCATGCGTTTCCTCCACTGATCGGTTCACGTGCGATCTGGAGCGGTCGCCGGCACGCGGCCGCTCCAACCGTTTCCACTTTTATGTGCTGGAACACGCCGGCTGGCGCAGGTTGCGGAGGGCAACTGCCGGCGGCGCGCGTGCGGTCCCCGACATCCGGAGAGGTCGGAAACCAGGAAAGGTCTCCGACTACCTTCTTCCAGGCTCAAGCACCGCAGTATGAGCAGCGTGCAGATTTTGGCTTGCCTCTATAGCCACTAGAGGATGTAGCGCTATCATTCGCCAAACCAGGCCAAGCCGAGCACACGATCGCATGAACCAAGGCAGAGCAGGAAAATCAGCTGTTACAGGCACTCAGCCGCTAGCAAACCGCGACCTGGCCGAGCGGCCGACGCTGATAATCATTGTGCTTCTTTTCGGGTCGGTATTGACCTTTGTGGCGCTCGCCAGTCTCGTCATGGGCAGCGGCACGACGAATTTCGACAGGGCAATCCTTTTGATGATGCGCAGCCCGACTGATCTCGCCGACCCGATCGGCCCGATCTGGTTTGAAGAGTTAATGCGCGATTTCACCGGCCTCGGTGGCGTAGGGTTGCTCACATTCTTCACGCTGGCCGTTGCCGGATTTCTGGCCCTAAGCGGCTCGCTTCGCAGTGCAATTGCGGTCATCCTGGCTGTCGGCAGTGGTGTGATCCTGAGCTCTCTCCTGAAATACGGCTTTGATCGCCCCCGCCCGGATTTGGTTGCCTATGCCACCCGCGTATACACCTCCAGCTTCCCAAGTGGGCACGCCTTCCTGGCGGCCACGGTCTATCTCACCGCAGGCATCATGCTCGCGCGCAAGTTCGCCACCCGACGCCTGCGCATTTTCATCTTGGCGATTTCGATGCTCGTCACATTCGTGGTGGGGGCAAGCCGAATCTATCTTGGTGTCCACTGGCCGACCGACGTGATCGCTGGTTGGTCGATTGGTGCCGGTTGGGCCCTGTTCTGTTCGACCTTGATGGTACGACTGAAGGCGGATTGAGAAGAAGAGCCGTAATCGGTCGGGCGAGGGAAACGTCGTCCGCTCAAAGGCGCAGACGCTCCAGTTCGCGAGCGTTCCTCAGCGTGTAATCGCGGGCGGCGCATAGACATTTATCACTCGTCTAAGGATCTTGAAATGCGCCGGCGTCCAGGTGGTCAGTTCGCCATCGGTGTTCACGGGCCTGGGTCGGCTCGTCTTCACCACAAGTTCGGTGGTGCCAAAGGCGCGCACATCATTCCATTTGCCGTGTGTCCCCTTGCGCAGGCTGGGCAACAGGGTCAGCAGCCTCCACCAATGGTCGACCTCTAGGCTGTAGAAATCGAGTTGGCCATCGTCGGCGCTAGCCGTCTCCTCTACGCTCATGCCCCCGCCGTAATATTTGCCATTGCCCACGGAGACCTGCAGCGTCCTGATTTTTTCGGTCGAACCGTCATGCTCGAGATAGGCGGTGAAAAGCCGCGAACGCGCCAGGAGACGAGCCGCGACCAAGGCATAGCCGAATTTACCGAAACGCTTCTTGGCTTTCTCGGTAAGCTCAGCGGCGAGTTCCGCGCTGAAGCCAATGCTGGCGACATTGAAGAAAAGCTGCCCATTCACCTCGCCCAGATCCATCGGCCTGGGTTTCTCCGAGACGATCAGCGCCGCCGCCCTGACGGGATCTGGCGGGATTCCCACCGTCCTGGCGAAGTCGTTGGCGGTGCCCAAGGGCACTATGCCGAGCGGCAGGCCAGTCTCCACAAGCCCCTTCGCCGATGAATTCAATGTTCCATCTCCACCGCCGAGGACGATCAAATCGCAATCGTTGCGGCGGCGAATAATGACGTCGGAAACGGTTTCTCCCTTCCCAATCTGATCTTCCAACAGGGCGAGACCTCCGCCTTCCAACGTCTTTCGGACCGCATCTGCCACCTTCCGACCGTTACGGGCGTTAGGATTGACAATGAAGAGCGCCCGCCTGTGCGGTTTCATGCTCGTCATACGGCTCCGACACTCCATTTGCCCAGTATGGCACTACACAAAACGTCTGACTGGCTAAGGGGTTCGGCTGCCGCTACCTCGCCGGCGCGGACAAATGAGCGCAGCGTCGTCCGACGAGCCACGACCACCGTCACGGCCATTCGTACGCATAGGATGAGCTGGACCGCCCGACGCACGGGCTCGGCGAGCTCGGAAGGGCGTTCGCGATAGGCATAGGCCTCAATGTTACGTTCGTTGCAGTCGAGGCGTCGGCGAGACGCATCACTTGTACATCTGGTCGATGAGGACGGTGACAATGCGCAGAACCGTGGTGCCATTCGCGATCAATGCCGCCGCGCCGCGAACAGCCGACCGATCCTCGAAAGGATCAATGGCGCCGCGAGGAGGGCAAGGGCGCCGATCCCCCAGAAAACGATGATCAACGGCTTCGCCGCTGCTTGCAGCAAAGGGATACCCCAACTCACAATGCCACCGACGTTGAGGGCGTCGACGAGTCCGACAACTTCCTTGCCGACGCCCACTGCCGTTGCAACGTTCTTGCCGCTATCGACGGCGATGCCGGCATTGGCCACAGCCCAGCCCAGAAGACTGTCGACCGAAGCGTAGCCGATCCACGCGACTGTTGACCAAACAACCAGGCCGATGAGCACAGCAACCCAGGCAATCGGCCTCAACATTCGCGATGCCGGCCGGCCGTCGGCCGAAACGGCCACGAACCCTTGCTCGGGAATTTGATCTCTGCCTTGGCCCTGCCGGAGGTGTGGGGGGCTCTGCTTGTGTCCGCTCATGCTATCTCCTCTGCCTTTGCTGGGCATGCCATCAAGGATGGAATTTCCGTTCGGGTTGTGCTGACGTGACCTCTAAAGCTTCATCTCGCCTTCGGCGTCGCGCAGGCTCTGATCCTCGATCTGTATGGTCGCATGGGTAAGTCCGAAGTCCGCCTTCATCGTCTCCTGGGCGCTGACAAGCGCCCTCCGCGCCTGGGCCATGTCGGCTACGACGAGATGGCAGCTCATGGCGTCAAGCCCGGAGGTAATGGTCCAGACGTGCAGATCGTGGACGGCGGTCACGCCGGGGATTTCCAGCAGCTTGCGCTCCAACAGTGTGATGTCGACTTCAGGCGGCGTGCCTTCCATCAGGATGTGGGTAGCTTGTCTCAGCAGGATCCAAGTGCGCGGAACAATGAAAAGCCCGATGCCGGCGCCGATGATCGGATCGGCCAGCGTCCAGCCCGTAAACATCACGACGGCCGCGGCGACGATGACGCCGAGCGAGCCGAGCATGTCGCTCAGCACCTCGAAATATGCGCCCTTCACATTGAGGCTCTCCGATGATCCGGCGGAGAGGAGCTTCATGCTGATCAGATTGACCATCAGACCGACCACGGCCACCGCCAGCATCGGCCCGCCGAGGATTTCGGGCGGATTCAGGAAGCGTTTGTAGGCCTCGTAGAAGATGTAGATCGTCAGCAGCAGGAGCACGACAGCGTTGGTCAGTGCCGACAGCACTTCCATGCGGACATAGCCGTAGGTTTTTTGCGGCGTCGCGGGTCGTTCCGCGAAACGGATCGCGATCAGCGCCAGCGCCAGACCGCCGGCGTCGGTCAGCATATGCGCTGCATCAGCAAGAAGCGCGAGGCTCCCCGTCCACAGACCGCCGATCACCTCCACAGCCATGAAGGTGGTGGTCAGGGCAAGCGCCCCCGCGAGCCGGCTCTTGTGTTTTCCCGCAGCGGTTCCGGGAGGTGTGGCTGCATGTGAATGCCCTGCGCCCATGATCAATCCCTCACATTGGACGAGCACGGGATTGCATGAGCCGTGCCTCTATCGCTTGGAGCCGACCTTGTCAGTCGAACAGCCGCCCGAGGAACGATCCATGCCTGCGACTTTGACCGTGGCCGCTGCCATGTCCACCGCCGTGCCCCGACCCATGGCCGCCATCATAGTGGCCCTTGGACGGATAGGGCTGCCCCTGTTGCGGCGCGGGCTGCGGCGCTTGGGATTGTGTCTCGCCCATACTGCGCTCGATGATCTTGTCGAGTTCGCCCCGATCCAGCCAGACGCCCCGGCATTTGGGACAATAATCGATCTCAATGCCTTGGCGATCGCTCATGACCAGGTCGACCCTGCAGGTGGGACAAAGAAGACCGTGGCCTCCGTCGGCAGCAATATTTGTGGCGCCTACCATTTTGTGCTCCTTGGTTTTAATGGGCAGCAGCATCGCGCGCTGTCCACTGACGGGAGATAGGGTCTCTAGCTAGTGGAGGTTCAAGATGGATCGCGTTTTTATTTCATGGTCTGATTTCGAGGGCTTCTCGGCCATGCGTGCACCCTGGCCTGACAGGTTCCATTACCCGTCGTTCGCGCACCGCAGTGGATGCGACGCATGATTTGTCGGCAATTCAGCAAATGACTGTTTTGCAGTCTTCCAACTTGGTGCTGGCGGTCCTGAGTTGGCCGCCGTCTTCCTGCTTGAGCAGTTCATCGATTCGCCCGCGCTCGCGCCTGAAGGCAACGAGGTCGTCCCCCTTGAGCACCTTGCCCACCGGCAAGCGGACGCGCATCGGATCGACCTTGGTGCCGTTGACGATCACCTCGTAGTGCAGATGCGGACCCGTGGAGAGGCCGGTGGAACCAATGTAGCCTATCACCTGTCCTTGCTTGACCCTCGCCTCCGGCTCGATGCCTTCGGCAAAGGCGCTCTGATGATTGTAGGTTGTCTTATAGCCATTGGCATGGCGTATGATCGTCTGGTTGCCGAAGCCGCCTGCTCGTTCGGCCGTTTCAATGACGCCGTTGCCGGCGGCAATAATCGGGGTGCCAGTCGGAGCAGCCCAGTCGGTCCCGGTATGCATTTTGACATAGCCTAGGATCGGATGACGTCTGGCCCCGAACCCGGAAGTGAATCTGCCGTTGGGCGCCGGATTGCGAAGCAGGAACTGCGCGGCGCCCGAGCCGTCCTCGTCAAAATAGTCGATGCTGCCGTCCTGCATCTGGAAGCGATAGAAGTTGCGCGTCGTGCCACCGAACGTCGACGAGACATAGAGAAGTTCGGAGTCCTCGGACGCTTGGTCATCGCCGTCGGGCTGCGAGAACAGCACATTGATGCTGTCCGACGGATTGAGACGCGACTGGAAGTCAACGCCTGATGCCAACAGCTTGATCAGCCGCTGCGTCATCGCCTTGGACATGCCATAGGAATAAGCGGTGCGGTAGATGCCGTCATAGATGTTGGGCAGATTGCCGCGCACCGCCGCTGGTGGCGAGTCATCGAACGCGGTCAGCAGTTCGGGATTGGGATCGGGTTCCCGCGCCGGCACATATTGGTCGCGGTCGTCGAGCGCTATGCTGACGATATGGGTGGTCTTGTCGTAGACGCTGGTGCGCACGATCTTGGCGGTGTCGCCACGGACTTCGAGCCCGACGCGTAACACGGTTCCAGCCTTGAGCGCCGTTGCATTCAACAGCTTGGCGATCGCCTCGGCCATACCAGTGGCATCTTCACCCGTATAGCCCGAATCGGCCAGGGCCTGGATGATGTCGAGATCCTTGATGAAGGGAATGATTTCCTCGGCGAAAGCCGGCGCCTGGTCGGCGGGCGCACGCGGCGCCACCGAGACGTTCTCCGGTACGATCTTGACGTCATAAGAGCCGGCCATGCTGGCGGCAAAGGCTTCGCCGAATCGCTGCGGGTCGACATAGTGGAGCGAAGCGACCTGCACGGCGCCGTCGCTGAGGCCTGTGCTGGCTTCGCGCACCACCTTTTCCACCTCGTCGGCGGACAGGTCGCTCTTCTCATCGAAGGAAGCCGTATTGACCGGGAAATTGACAGTCTTCAGGCTCATCTCGCTTCCAACCTTTGCGCCATAGATCTGGCTGACGCCGGTTGCGACGGGAGCTGATTGCTGGGTGCCGACGTCGCCGAACACCTGCATCGGATCGAACGGCGGATAGGGGCGGTTGGTCGTGCGCCCGGCGGCAAGCGCCATCTTGATCTGCACGAAAGGCATGGTGCGAATGACATCACGATCACCGACCTTGGTCACCATCGACACTTCCATGCGTCGGCGGTTCTTGGCCTTGGTGATCAGACGCGGCGCCACCAGCCTGATCGTCTTGGCGACCTCTGCGGAATCGTCGCCGCTGGCAAGATGGCTCAACTTGGCAATCTCTGGCGGTGTCGCCAACTGCTGGCGTCCATCAACCGCTGCGAACAATGCTACGCCCATCAGAACACTTGAGGTCACGCCGGTGAGAAAGGTTCCTGACAGCCAACGCGCGGAAACCTCGCGCCGGTCGGGCGGGCTGCTGCGGCCGTCCGCGATAAGCGGCGGTTCGTTGCCGAGTTCGGCTATGACATCTTCCGTGTCTGGCATCCACAAAGGCTGCTTCTTCCCCAAGCGGAACGGCTTGTTGCGTTTGGTGTTGTCGCCACGACATTGCCTATCACGGCGGGTGAAGTCATCGGAGCGACTCGACCAGAACACAATTCGCTTGGTTCAGTCGCATGGCCTGAATCGGCCTCCGTTCGGATTGGGGCGCCAGTTAGGTCCAATTGTGACGATCCCATCTTCATTACTGCAGGCGGACTGCTTTTCCATCTGAAAACGGGTTTCAACGATAGGTCACCAAGCCTCACGCAAGGCAGGGGGACTATCCGGTGATCCTGACGTTAAATGCGAAATGCGAAAGGACCTCTCGTGGGTATTCTTATCGGACTTGTGGTGACGCTCGGCTGCGTTCTCGGCGGCTTTATGGCCATGGGCGGCCATCTCAAAGTGCTGATGCAACCATGGGAAGCCGTGGTCATCTGCGGCGCCGCGCTCGGCACCTTCCTCGTCGCCAACTCTATGAAGACCGTCAAGGATACCGGTAAGGCCATCCTCGAGGCGTTCAAGCAGGCGGTGCCGAAGGAACAGAACTACCTCGAAACGCTTGGCGTGCTGCACAGCCTGATGCGCGAACTGCGCTCGAAGTCTCGCAGCGAGGTCGAGGCGCATATCGACAATCCCGAGGAATCGGCGATCTTCCAGGCCTTCCCGACCGTGCTCAAGAACCACGACCTGACGCATTTCATCTGCGACTACTGCCGCATCATCATCATCGGCAATGCCCGCTCGCATGAGATCGAGGCGCTGATGGACGAGGAAATCCAGACCATCAAGTCCGACAAGATGAAGGCCTATCATGCGTTGGTGGCGGTGGGCGACGGCTTGCCGGCGCTTGGCATCGTCGCCGCCGTGCTCGGCGTGGTCAAGGCGATGGGCGCACTCGATCAGTCGCCGGAAATCCTCGGCGGCCTGATCGGCGCCGCACTGGTAGGCACCTTCCTCGGCATCTTCCTGTCCTATGCGGTGGTCGGGCCGGTCGCCACCAAGATCAAGACGGTGCGCGAGAAGAACAACCGCCTCTACGTCATCGTCAAGCAGACGCTGCTGGCCTACATGAACGGGGCGCTGCCGCAGGTGGCGATCGAGTTCGGCCGCAAGACCATCTCATCGTATGAACGGCCGACGATCGACGCCGTCGAGCAGAGCACGATGAACACCGGGAACGTCGAGAAGAAGGCCGCCTGAGGCCCTCGGTCAGTGAATACGGCGGTTCAAAATAGCGATCTGTTGCACAATCGCCGCAGCTAGCGAGTGCAGATGACCGTGCAGTCATTCTGATCGCGACTATAATTGACACGGAGTGTAAATCGCCCTTAACATTTCGTTAACAAGCAGGGCGAGCGGGACAATGATTTCCTCAACGGTGGCGCGGACTCTGCGCTTGTGTGCAGTAGCAGGGCTGGCGATTTTCGGATGCTGGGCCGTGCCAGCCTCGGCGGCCGGGGCAATGGCGACCGGCGGACTGACCTCGCAGCCGATCGGACATTATGATTTCTGCCGAACCAATCCTGACGAGTGCTCGATCCGCCAGAGCAATCTCGCGCCCGCCACGATGACCGATGCGTTCATGCGCAAGCTGACCAGTGTCAGTGCCAAGGTCAACGCCGCCGTTGAACCGATGAGCGACATCGATATCTACGGCAAGGACGAGGTCTGGGCCTACCCCGACAAGGGCGTCGGTGATTGCGAGGACTATGTCCTACAAAAGCGCCGCGAGTTGAATCGCACGGGAGTGTCGCTTGCCAATCTTTTGATTACAGTCCTGCGCAAGCCGGATGGCGAAGGCCATGCGGTGCTGACGGTGCGCACCGACAAGGGCGACTACATCCTCGACAATCTGACCGATAAGGTCCGCCGCTGGGATGAAACTGACTATATTTTTTTGAAGCGGCAGGCGATCGACAACACTGGTCGCTGGGTTTCGATCCGCGGTGGCCAACAGGTTTTGGTTGGCGCAGTGCAATAGGAACAAAGCACCGCTTCGGCAGCGCAACATGGGCCAGTCGCGGTCGATGACCGATGACGTTGGTGAGCCCCGACTGCGTTTGACCACTATTCGAAATGCATGGACTGGCCGCGCATCATTGCCAGCGTCAGCGCGATTGCAGGGATTTGCCGGTGGCTTCTCCATGTGCAGCGAGCCGTCGAAATCACACCATGCCGCCATGAGCAATTCGTCATCGTCATCGCTGGCCGACGGGTTGAAAACGTGAGCATCACAGGGGTCCCGGTCAATCTCGATTGTCCAGTCCTTGAGCGCCTTGCGAGCCATCTCTTCGACCTGGGCAAGGTCGCTTGTGAAGAAGGGGATGCGGTCTCCATCTTCCGAAAGCGGCTCAACCCGATCCAGCGTCGGCCGCTCGGGAACCTAACCGAGCACGAAGGCGATATCGAAATCGATCTGGCGGTCCGGGCCGGTCCGTGATCTCCAGCCGCTTGACGACCTCCGGATAGAGTTGCTTCCGTTCTGGCCAGGAGTCTGGAATCGCCTCGGCTTGCAGCTTCGTGCGGGGAACGTTGATCAGTTCCATGACCTCATGGTGCGGAACTTTGTCCTCCGGCCAGCCCGCACAACATGCCGCCGCCGCAGCCTCGTCGGCCTCCAGCCAAACTGTGGCAGCCTGATCCTCGTCCTCGGTAGGCTTGTCGTCTTCTGGAAAGCCTTTGATATCGCGCCCTTCCAACGCAAACAGTCCTTCCGCGCCTTGCAAAGCTGTAATGCCGGCGCGTGCAAACACTGCTTCGGCTGCCGCGATGCCACGTGCGAGCTCTTCGGGTGTTGCGTCCTCAAAGTTCAAGCGAAGTTCCATGGTTCGCCTCCTACGGCCGATATCTACCGATGTGAACAAAATAAGAACAAAGTTCAAGCGCGCACTTGACGAGAGAGGAATATGTTCCTTATTTCAGCGTGATCTGAGCAGCAAAGGACCATGGCTCGGCGTCAATCGCGCTGGCCGTCGAAGCTATGGCAAAAACAGCGGAAGACAATTTTCGGATCGAGGTTTGGGATCGCGACGAGCAGGCTTTGTCAGAAACCATTTCGCGTTCACCCGATTCAACGGTGAGTCAGGCAGCATGGCAGGCCGCCATCCGGCGGCGCCCAGGCATGTTGCTAATCCACTACAACAGTCGACATGTGATGGAGAAAATTCTGACACCGGGCGAGGTCAAGATCCCGTCTCAGGCTATCATCGAAGGCAGCGTTCATGCCGGCCTCGATGTTGCGCTCGGCGATCTTCGCGAATGGCATGTCTTGCGGGCCTGGTGCAGATCCTGTTCGCACCATGCAACGGTAAAGCCTGCCGGGCTCGTCGAACGCTATGGAAAAGGCGCTCTGTTCAGTTCGGTGGAACGGGCGCTTTTTTGCACGAGTTGTGACAGGGGCGGGCCTGTCAGGCTGGAAATTCACAAGCTGCCACGCAATTGAGGGGAGCCGAAAGGGTGCAAGACCTGATCGATTTCTTCCAGGCGACCTCGGCGCCGGCACTGGCCAATCCTATCACATCGTCGTCGATCAGCGGCCGGACTGTCGAGAAGCGGATCTGCGCGCGATTTCAGCCGGTCAGCGTCCATCCTGACGCAAAAACATGCGGACCGCCGCGGGCGGGGACAGTCGGTCCCGCGTCCCGTCCTGCGGCCGGCGCTATGCTGACGCTCCTACGGCTGTCCCGTTCACCGTCCGCGGCGGGGGCGAATTTCCTCCGTCCTACGCACGACAACCGTCACTGTTGCGGACGCGCGCAGGACTGCGGTTTATACGCCGTTCTTCCTTAGAGCGCTGCCGATCGCCGGCGCGGTGCTGTGTCCCCTTTCTGCAGGAGCCCCGGAGTGAGAGTGGGGCGGGTTGTTTGTCGTGACGGGTTGAGGGCTGGAGGAGAGGCCTCCGGCGCCCGTCGCGGAGAACCGCGATGTCCAGAAATCACCGCAACGCTCGCGCCGGCGCGGACCGGACGAACCTTTATGACGATATCACCAGCAAGATCATCGCCGAGTTGGAGGCCGGCCGCTTCCCATGGGTTCAGCCTTGGGGCACCGCGGCAGCGAAGGCGCCGCTCGCCATGCCGAAAAACGCCGCCACCGGCCGAGCCTACACCGGCATCAATGTCCTCCTTCTCTGGGGCGCCGTGGTCGAGCACGGCTTTCCAAGCCAGGGCTGGCTCACCTTCCGACAGGCTCTGTCGCTCGGCGGCAACGTCTTGAAGGGCGAGCACGGCACGACCATCGTCTATGCCGATCGTTTTGTCCCCGACGACGAAAAGAAGCGCGCCGCGGAGACCGGCGAGGAAGCGGCGGCCATCCCGTTCCTCAAGCGCTACACCGTCTTCAATGCCGCCCAGTGCGAGGGTTTGCCGAGGGACGTAGCGATCGCCGCGCCACCGCCGCCGCCCGGCCAGATCGAGCCCCGGGTGGAGGCCCTCATCAAGGCGACCGGCATCGCCTTTGGCATCGGTGGCGACCGGGCGTTTTATGATCCGGCACAGGACTACGTGCGGGTGCCGCCGCCGGCCGCTTATTTCGAGCCTATCAATTGGCACCGCACGGCCCTGCACGAGATGGGGCACGCCACCGGTCATGCCTCGCGGCTCGGCCGGGATCTCGGCGGTTCGTTCGGCACCAAGAAATATGCGTTCGAGGAACTGGTCGCATTATCCTGACTCTGTAATCCTGTCTCAGAATCAGGCATTGAGGCGCCCCACCGACTGTTCCGGTGAAGCTCTTCAGA